>DFZL01000048.1:13587-38949 GCA_002382705.1 Geobacter sp. UBA4057 | reverse complement strand
TTGGACATTTTTACCTCCTTGGGGTGTGAAGTTAATACATCTAAAAAGCTCCCGGGGATGTGCAGGAAATGCAAATTTCAGCTGTTTTTTAAATGAATGGAATGTATTCTTAAAGAAACAGAACCATTTTTGTCAAGTACTTTGTCCAGCAAAAAACAATTTTATTCAGTTCGTTCCAAAGGATGAGAATTCGTTTGAAACCGTGAAACCTGATGCCCGATGAAACAATTCGGAGATGACAGGATCAACTGCAATGAATCTCTGATTGATAGTTTCCATCCGGAAACTCCGGNNGGAAAGCGGGGATTTTTTCTTCTGGCAAGGAAATCGAGGATTTACGCGGAGGCGTACAGAAGTACGCCGCACAAGAAAACCCGAAGATTGACGCCGCCAGAGGAGAAAAGCACCCTTTCCGGACGGAAACTGATATATCCGGGGATGAAACTTTTTTTGCTAGAAGCCTCTTTTTATTGTTTTTTCACTCCAGCATTCATTGTTAAGTTTACATCCTGGGTAATGTCAATGGCATCAACATCGCCCGAAACATAGAGCAGCTCCTGTTTAACCATTACAACGGCAAACCCCTTTGATCTGCCGTATTCAGCCGAGACTTTCTCCACCTCGGCAAACATCGACCTGCTCAACTCTTCCTGAAAATTGAGCAGCCCTTTTTCCGTATTCATAGCAAATTTCTGGAACTCTTCGACTTTTTTCTGGAACTCTCTCCCCTTCGCCTCCCGCTCTGCAGTGGTCAATGCCGGCAATTTTGCTTCAATGGCTTTTTTCTGTCGCTCGAGCTCCTTTTTGCGCTTCTCTATCTGCTGCTGCAGTTTCTCCTGCTTCTCTTTTATCTCTCTCTTGAACTCTTTCCCCATTTCGGACTCATTCCCTATCCTGGCCAGATCTACATAGGCTATTCTGATCTTCCGAGCGGGAAAAGAGGGGTTATCCGAAGCCAATGCAGGCCGGGAACTTGTGGCGATCGAAGCTGCAGGCTTCTCAGCATTGTCTTCGCCCTTTTGTGCCGTTTCGGCTGCAAATGCGCATAAAGGAAAAACAGAGAGAAAAATGGCATTAACAACGGTACTTTTAAATCTCATTCAACACCTCGTCAAGTTATTTTGTTTCCATCCGGAAAGGGCGCTTTTTTCTGTAAAATTCAGAGAATGAAAAACCCGGTTTCAATCGGCTTCACCAATCTCTTTTTCTGTCACCCCTCCGGATGCCGTGCTATAGTAACTCAACAAAAGCGAAAGGTCTATTCGCAAGTATGCCGCGCATAATTTCAATCTATCCGGAAATGGCGATTCTGCCTCTTTTTTTATTCTCTCTTCTTTTTATCCAAGGGTGCCGCGGAGAGTCTGAAAACTCTTCATGCAGCGGCTGCCATGACAAAATTGAACAGGTTTCAGCTTCTCATGGCGGCTGCGTTTCCTGTCATGGCGGCAATCCCGGAACAAAGCAGATGCAGGAATCGCATAAAGGAATTTTCGGCATTTCCGACCCTGAGGATATCCAAAGATGGGAAAAAGGGTGCGCCCCTTGCCACCGTCACCAGTTTGAGCGGATGAAGAGCAATCTGATGTACAGTGCGGCAGGGATCATCCGCAACACGCAGCTGACCTGGGAGGGGGAAGATCGGCATATCTACACGACCCGAGGAGAAGCCGGTTTTGCGCCGGACGGGAAACCTCTCTCGCCGCTCCCTGTAGACAGCCTTGACAACATATCCGGCGAACTCTACCGTAAATTCTGTTCACGCTGCCACATAGGAGGGGAGTCTACCGGGGTTTACAGCGCAAGCCACGCCTCCGGCTGCGCGGCCTGCCACTTTCCGTGGAACGATGAAGGGACATACCTTGGAGATGACAAGAAATTGCTCGGCAAGGCCGGCCATTCCGCAAGCCACAGGATGGCTCCTCTTCCAGGCAATAACGTCTGCGCTCGCTGTCACAGCAGAAGCGGAAGAATCGCTTTTTCATACCAGGGGTTGTATGACGGCAACAACTCCCTGGTTCCGACAGCAAACGGTGAACCGGGTCCTGTCATGGCGAGCGGCGCAAGAAACCTGGTTCATATCACCCCGGATGTTCACTTTTCCGCCGGGATGGAGTGTATTGACTGCCACACTTCACGCGACGTCATGGGGGACGGCTATCTATATGCAAATATGTACCTGCAGAATGAGACAGCATGTGAGGACTGCCACGGCGGGCCGGCCACTCCACCGAAATACAGGGAAATTTCCCGCGAAAACGACGACGCGCTGAGAGAGTCAAAAAACTACCCCTCTCCCGTCATCTCCGGCATGAGGATGATCCTGACATCGAAGGGGCGTGCATATTCCAACGTCTTCTACCAGAACGGCAAAATCTGGGTGCAGTCGAAAAGAACCGGCAGGATGCACCAGAGCAGGGTGATAACCGGTACCCCGGAACATACAGTAGCCGGCCACAAACGCCTTGAATGCTTCAGCTGCCATTCGCGCGCGGTTCCGCAATGCTACGGCTGTCATACGACCTACGACAAGAGAGAAACAGGGTATGATTTCATAAAAAAGGAAGAGACGCCGGGCGCCTTCAGCGAAACAGAGGATTACCGCACCCCGTATCCTTTTCCGCTCGCGCTTGACCAGCGTGGCCGGATATCTCCGGTCACCCCGGGCTGCCAGACTTTTGTTACTGTCATAGAGCCTGACGGCAGCCGCTCCAGAACAGAGCAGGTGGCGAAATTCAGAGGAAAGAGACAACTCCGCTTCGCCCCGTTTTATTCGCACAACACCGGGAGAAGGGCGATCGGATGCAGCGAATGCCACGCAAATCCTTTTTTTCTCGGATTCGGGCAACATATGATTGAGGGGAATAATATCAGGGGAACCCTGCTTTGCGAGCGATCCGACGACAAGCCGCTGGATGGCTTCATGACCATGCAGAACGGCAGAACCACTCCGTTTTCTGCGATAACAAGGGAAAATTCCAGACCGCTTGACAATAGGGAAATCAGACGGGTTATGGCGGTAAACCTCTGCCTTCCGTGCCACAGCCGGGCGGATGACCCGATTTACAGGAAAGGGATCGATTTTCGTGCGATTGACAATCCGCTGCACCGCCGCCTCTTATACGGCAGATAGTTTCAATACTGGAACTGCGCTTTCTGCATCCGTCTGCAAATCGCCATGTTCACCTCTGTTTCGCCTTGTTTCCGTAATTCGGAAACGGGTCTTTCTCTTCAACCTGGACAACATGCCTGCCCGCATGATCTTTGTACTTCTGTTTTTTCCGCTTGTTTTCAGCTGTTCCGATGCTTCTGCAGAAAAAGTGAGGGGCAATGCAGCGACACCGTGCGCTTCATGCCACAAAACAGAGTTGAGAGGCAGCCACGCTGCTGTAGCCTGCGCATCCTGCCACACCACCGGAGGGAAAATTTACGGAAGACCGGCGGACAGTCAGGTCAGTGCCTTCGGCTGCACTGTATGCCACAAGGGGAGTGAACGGATTTTCAGCGGGGTGATGGCGATGCGGAGCAGCGAAAAAGAGTTCGTGAAAAGGAGTTATGCGAAGCTTGATTCCGGTTTTTACGACAAGAACTGCTCGTCATGCCATCTCAGCAGTTGTTCTGACTGCCACGGCAGCGGTCATGAAATCAGAATTCCCCGGACAAACGACTGCCAGAAGTGCCACAAGGGGTATTATACCGGCTGGGACTACTCCGGCAGGGCGCCAAGGGAAGCAAACATGCGTTATCAGCGGGGAGTCGAGGTAAATGGCGAAACTTTTCTGAAGATGCTGCCGGATGTCCATTTCCAGAAAGGGATGGCTTGCGGGGCATGCCACTCGATGAAAAGCCTTGCAGCCGGCAGGAAATCTTCCAGGAGATGTCTCGATTGCCACAGACCTGACATGAGGATCACGGAGCACAGCATCCCGGAGCATATGAGAAATATGGAATGCTACGCCTGCCATTCGGCATGGGGGGCGCAGGAGTACGGCACTTTTTTTCTTCGCTTCCGTGACGCCGGCAAAAAGGAGAATTTTGATCTCAAAGCGGAGTCAAGCCCGGAATACCTCAGAAGCGCATACCTGAAGAAGCAGGACGCGACCCCTCTCGGGATAAACCGGGAAGGAAAGATAAGCCCGATAAGGCCTATGTTCATAGCATATTACACAGATACGATGCTGTCCGGAAAGAGCGGGCAGGAAAACCTGCTGCTGGCGGCCGAATGGCGGGCGTACTTCCCGCACACCATACAACGCGGGAGCACCGCCTGTGAAGGGTGTCACGATAATCCCGGGCGCTTTCTGCTGGAGCCTGAAGCGGCAAGAATCTATCAACTTGAAAAAGATGGCATGGGACTTCCTTCCTTCTGGTCGCAATCAGGCCAGAAAGTCGTCAACGGAAGCTTTGTCCCGATATCCCGTCATATCCGGATGAACAGGAAAGGAGCCCGCTACAGCAGGGCGCATACGGAAAAATGGAAAAAGATAATTGGCCCCGTCGAGCGTTTATCGTCAGATTGATTCTGCTTTCCGGTTCGCTTCTTCTGCTTGAAAAATTCCTCACCCCCAAAACCGGAAAAGTGAGGAAAATCCTCGTTTCTGCGGCAAGAAAAGAGATACCGGCAGGAGGCGCACTGATATACCGTGAAGCAAGGGTGGCGCTTATGAACCCGGAAGGTGAGAAACCGTATGCGCTAAGCCTTGTCTGTACTCATCTCGGCTGCCTTGTCACGGTGAATGAGGAGAATATGGAATGCCCATGCCACGGAAGCGTGTTCGACCATTCAGGCAGGGTTCTGAAAGGACCCGCGGAGCATCCGCTGAAACGCCTGCCGGTTGAAGAGAGCGACGGGATACTTCGTGTCTCGTCGGCTTGAGGCAAAACTGTAGATTCCAGACAATTACCTCTGAAATGGAATTTTTAATCTATTCCCGACAGAACAACTTGTAAATGTGAGGCTCCTGCAAAAAGGGTGTCATACCGCCCTAGTGACTCTATCTGGCATCTACTCCCTGGTTTATGACAGCTCCGGATTCAGGTTTCTGCTTTAACTCAACTGATGCATCCGGGGAACTCTCTGGCACACCAGGCTGATCTGTTTTTACGGAGAGATTTTCGTTTCCCGCTGTTTCGATCTTTACATTTTCCGGTTTTCCATCTTCCAGATGAGGATTCTCCGCCGTTTTATCCGCTCTTGATGACGATGACGCAGTAAAAACAGGGGGAGCGTTCACGGCAATATCAACCTTGCGCTGCATCCCTTTGATATTTGGCGACTCTGCAAGCGCGGCGCGGTATTCCCACTCTTCGAGCACCCCCTTGCGCCTCATCAGGGCAAGAATCATGTCTGAGCGTCTCAGCACCCTGTCCAGCTTTTTATAAGGATTATAGGCGACTCTTGGACCCGGGAGCATCGAGGCAAGAAAGGCGCACTCCCGCGGCGTCAGTGCAGATGCGGGTTTCCCGAAGTAATATCTGGCCCCGTGCCCTATGCCGTAAACCATCGGGCCTAGCTCGACTACATTCAGGTAGAGTTCCACGATCCGCCCTTTGGTGAGCTCCCGCTCCATCCGCCACGCAAGGTAAATCTCCTTTAGCTTTCTGGTTATGCTTTTCTCTCTCGAGAGATAGACATTCTTCGCCGTCTGCTGCGTTATCGTGGACGCCCCACGCGCCAGGCTCTTTTTTTCAAGATCATATTTGATCGCATTTTTGATGGCCTTTACGTCAAAACCGTCATGTTTATAGAAATTGGCGTCCTCCGCCAGAATAACCGCCCACTTCATCTCCGCTGGGATACGCGAAGAGGGGGTCCAGTACGGATTTGCAGGCCCGACCATGAATGGGTGATAATTACCCTTCCAGTCCTTTACCTGAATCTCCAAGCTCCTCTTCTTGTCGGAAAGCTCCGCAACAGGAGGGAGCAGTGAAAGCGAAACTGCTATATATCCAAGATAGATGATCGTCAAGGCGACTGCAGACAGAATGAACTTTTTCATTTCATAGCCCTGTGCAAAAGTAAAAAGAGAGCGCCTGAGGCGCGGAATAAAAAAATCCCCCGCTTATATGTTACAAACCGGAATATGCGGGGGATTTCATCTGTTTAAACCAGGTGCTAACCCTTTTTCAATACCTCCGCAGCAATTTCACGCCCCAAGGCTTCGCACTGCTCCAGGACTTCAGAAGTCGGGGTGAATTGTGTTCTCACAGCCGGTGCAGGAATATTGAAACCGAGCCCCTTGAGCCTTTCCTCTGCCATGCTGCACGCTTCCCCGCTCCATCCGTAGCTGCCGAAAACCGCTGCAAGGTTGTTTTTCAACTTCACAGTGCTGAGATACGCCAGCGTATCCCACATAGGCTTGGGAATATCCCGGTTTATGGTCGGAATGCCGAAAACAAGGGCGTCCGCTTCTTCAAGCAATTCTCTCAGGTCTCCAGCGTCAAGGCGGCTTATATGGAAGTTTTTTACTTCTATTTCACTGCATGCAGCTCCGTTAGCTACGGCTTCGGCCATTTTTTCGGTATTCCCGTGTGGAGATATGTAAAAAATGTAAATCCTGCGGTGTGAAGAAGATGGCCTGCTCCATGATTCAAACTGCTGTATCGCCTTCCAGGGCTCTTTTCTCATTACAGGGCCGTGGCTGGGGCAGAGGAGATCAATAGCATCATGCCTGATCTTGTCGACCGCGTAGAGAACCTTGTCCTTGAAAGGACGGAAGATGCAGTCAAAATAAAAGTGGCGCGCAGATGTGAAATCTTCTACCTGATCATCAAAAATCCTGCCCGGGTTGCAATAATGTGCACCGAAAGCATCGCAGCTGAAAAGGACATTTTCCTCTTCAAGCCTTGTGAACATCGTGTCTGGCCAGTGCATGAAGGGGGCAAGGATAAATCGGAGCTTCCGTCCGCCGATATCAAGGGTATCGCCCTCTTTCACGATCTGGGATTTGAACGGTTTCCGCATCAGGTTGGATAGGAAGTTCCTTGCAGCAACCGTAGAGATAACCGTTGCATCAGGAGATTGATCAAGCAGGTACGAAAGCGAACCGGAATGGTCGGATTCAGCATGATTAACAATTATGTAATCAATGGATTTAATGTCAACGAGCGATCTGAGCTTGTCCATGAATTCATCCGTCCGCTTCCCCTTTACCGTGTCGATAACGACATTCTTATCGCCCCCTTTCAGAAGGTAGGCGTTATAAGTAGTGCCATGCTCCGTTGGAAAAAGATCGTCAAACAATCTAAGCTCGGGGTCCTCGGAACCGATCCAGTAAAGCCCCGGCTTTATTTCAACTGTTCCCGGCATTTTGCTTCTCCTTTTTGTTTTAATAATCTGTCATATACTTTTTGGTTTCCGTCAGGAAAGGTGATTGATAATAACAAAGCTCTGGCTAGCAGACAACAAAGCAATTATAATGCCATACACTTTACCCTGATGATCCCACAGAATGGATTGAACGGATTTGAAATGAAGGCAAAAACCATCTTTACGTGCCAACTCTGCGGGTCACAATCTCCAAAATGGCTCGGCAAATGCCCTGACTGTAATTCGTGGAACAGCATGTCGGAAGAAACGGTCTTGAGAACCGGAGTGACCCTAACAGATAGAAAATCTTCAAAACCGGTCCCTATCTGTGACGTCCCCCAGCAGTCGGAGAGCAGGACAATAACAGGAATAACTGAACTTGACAGGGTGCTGGGTGGGGGAATTGTTTCCGGTTCGCTCCTCCTTCTCGGAGGTGACCCTGGCATAGGCAAATCAACCCTGCTTCTGCAGACGATGAACAGACTCTCGGAAAGAGGGAAAAAAACGCTGTATGTCTCAGGCGAAGAGTCCGCTTCTCAGACAAGGCTCAGGGGGGAGAGACTTGGAGCATGCAGCGGCCAGCTTCTGATTCTGGCCGAAAATTCCCTTGAAATAATACTCGAACAGGCTGCATCGCTGAAACCGGATGCAATGGTGATAGACTCAATTCAGACCGTATGGACTTCCTCCCTTGAATCAGCGCCTGGCAGCGTAAGCCAGGTCAGGGAATCCGCCGGAAAATTGATGGTTATGGCAAAAGGGACCGGCATACCTGTTTTTCTGGTTGGTCATGTGACCAAGGATGGGGCAATAGCCGGACCCAGGATTCTGGAACATATGGTGGACACCGTTCTCTATTTTGAAGGGGACGGGAGCCATCCTTTCAGGATTTTGCGAGCCGTGAAAAACCGCTTCGGCTCAACAAATGAAATCGGAGTTTTTGAAATGAAACAGGAGGGGCTTGAATCTGTCTCGAATCCATCCGAACTTTTTCTCTCCGAACGTCCTATCGGGGTCTCGGGTTCCGTAGTGACCGCTTCTCTTGAGGGAACACGTCCACTGTTGGTGGAGCTGCAGGCGCTTGTGACCCAGAGTTCCTTCGGCGTGCCACGGAGAACCACTATAGGACTTGATCATAACCGACTTGCTCTTCTGGTTGCTGTCCTTGAAAAAAAGGTCGGGCTTCATCTGGCCGGTCAGGACATCTTCCTGAATGCCGCTGGTGGGGTTCGGCTGAACGAGCCGGCAGCCGATCTCGCCATGATAATGGCTGTAGCTTCCAGCCATCTCGACAGGGGAATACAGCCTGAAACCGTTGTCTTTGGAGAAGTCGGCCTGGCAGGGGAAGTAAGAGGGATAAGCCAGCCTGAGCAGAGAGTTATCGAAGCGGAAAAGCTCGGCTTCAAAAACTGCGTTTTGCCGGCAGCGAACCTTAAACGTTTAAAGAAAAGTGGGATGCAGCTTCATGGGATAGCCAACGTAGAAGAGGGAATGCAGCTGCTTATGCAATAAAAAATCTTTTTACTGGACTTGAGGAAGGCTTGAATCTAAAATTGAGCATTTTTACAGCTTTGGGAGCAAGGTTATGGAAAAAGAAAGGCTGGAATACTTCAGAAGCATTCTTCAGGACGAGATGAAGGCTCTTTTGAGTGACGCCGAAAAGACCGTTACCGAAATGACCTCGGATTCATCAACTTTCCCTGACCCCAACGACCGCGCCACACAGGAGTCCGACCGCAATTTCGAGCTGAGGATCCGCGACCGGGAACGCAAATTGATCAACAAGATAAAGGATGCTCTGGAAAGGATCGAAAACGGTGAATTCGGCATCTGCGAATCATGCGGTGACGATATAAGTGAAGCCCGTCTGAAGGCGCGCCCGGTGACAACCTTGTGCCTTAACTGCAAAATGGAAGAAGAGCAGAAAGAGCGCCGTCTCTGATTCACAATACACAAGACGGAAGAGATTGAATGGGCATGAGCAATTCCGATAATCAAACCGGTAGCTGCAACCCGCTTCACGAACTGCCTCTTCTGTACCAGTTCAGCAACACGCTTCTGTCTACAATCCGCCTCAACAAACTGACCCACCTTATTCTTACCATGCTTACCATTGAGGAAAATCATCTCTTCGAGAGAGCCTTCCTGTTTCTTCTGAATGAAAAAACAGGTCTTCTTCAGGGGGCGCTTGGCGTTTCAAGAAACGTGGATGACACACTTATCACCATTGCTGACCCTGAGAACCCGCTTGTCAACCGTTGGGACATAAGCGAAGAAACGATAATAAGGCAGAGCGGGGCGGAACTGTCCCGCAAGACGAGGATCTGCAAGATTGACCTTAAGATCAACTGCCCCGTGCTGAAAAAAGTGATGAAGCAGGGGAGGCTGTTTAACTCCGGGGATCACCCGGCAATAAATCCGGCAACATCTTTAAACTTTTCAAAAGATATAAATATCGGTGAGTTTGTTGCTGCCCCGCTTGTTTCCAGAAACGGAACAATAGGGATGATAGTTGTTGACAATCCGTTTTCCGCTGAAAATATCGGCAACGACAAGCTCCGCCTTCTGAGACTTGTAGCCGCCCAATCCGGGATGGCCATCGAACATTCAATTCTTTATAAAAAACTGGCTGAGGCGCATTCTGACCTTCAGGATGCAAAGGAGCGGCTGATACATGGCGAGCGCCTCGCGGCAATCGGAGAGATGGCGACAAGCCTTGCCCATGAGTTGAAAAATCCGCTGGTGGCCATAGGCGGTTTCGCCGGTCGCCTTTTCAGGGCGCTTCCTCCAGGCTCAGTTGAAAAAGGTTACGCCGAGACCATCGTAAATGAGACTTGCCGCCTGGAAAAAATGCTCGCCGATATTCTGGCTTTCGCCCGCAAACCGAGCATATGCTACTCTTACTGCCAGGTTTCGGAAGTTTTGAGAGAGTGCATAGAAATTTCCAGGAACGCTCTGGAAGAGCAGGCGATCCAGATTTCAGAGCCTGAATGTGACAGAACATGGTATGTTCTTGGAGATGCTCATCAGCTTAAACAGGTTTTTCTGAACCTCTTTCTGAATGCCGCCGAATCGATGCCGAATGGCGGAACTATAAAAATCAGGCTTGAAATAAGAAACGACAAATTGTTCATACGCATAAAAGATACTGGAGGGGGGATACCTGATGAACTCATGCCGAAAATATTCCACCCCTTCTTCACCACCAAGGAGCAGGGCACAGGATTGGGATTGCCCATCGTAAGAAGGATCATTCTGAACCATAAGGGTACCATAGAAGCTGATAACGAAGATGGTGGCGCAATATTCACCATCACCCTCCCTCTTGTAAAACATGACCATCAAACAAATGATTATTAAGGCGCTGCTGCAAAATATTCCTTTCAGACGGTGAGCTTGATATGTTATAAATGCTCCGTTTCGGGGATGTGGCTCAGCTGGGAGAGCACTGCCTTCGCAAGGCAGGGGTCGAGGGTTCGAATCCCTTCATCTCCACCATCAACATTTACAGGGTGTCACGTCTGACCGTGACCCCCTGTTTCCATTTATTTCAATGCTGTCCGGGTTAAAAAATGGAGACATTGTCGGGGAAACCTCCCGGTCAAGCGACTGAAACAGGCATTCGAATTTAAAAACCACTTGACATTGAAATTTTATTTCTTTATATGATGCAACAAATCAGCAAAAGCTGTGAAAAGGAGTAGTAATCGAAAATCGCTCTACTTCAACTCGAAATGAATCAGACAGTGTCAGATGGTTCAGAGGTGAAATCCAGAGAGCTGACGGTCGGTGCAAGTCAGAGAGCGGCAACGATGAACTCGCCTTGGAGCTGCTTCGGTGAATCTTCCCGAATTGGAACCGACTAGCCGGAGACGTAAACCTGCGTTAAAGGAAAATTGAGGCCTGATACTGTTTATCAGGCGAATCAGGGTGGTACCGCGAGTGCAAAACGCCTTCGCCCCTTTTTTTGAGGGGTCAAGGCGTTTTTTTTTTTTACATTGCTGCCGGAGAATACACTGTTGCTGGCTTCCGGGTGAGGATGATAGTTCTGCCTGCTTTACGAAATATGGCATCAAAAAATGAAAGGAAATAGAAAATGACAAAGGGAAATAGATCGGAAATCCAGCGAGAGGCGGTTACAATTTTTGACACTACCTTGAGAGACGGTGAGCAGTCGCCTGGTAACAGCATGAATATCGAGGAAAAACTGAGGCTTGCGAAACAGCTTCAGAAGTTGAACGTGGATGTCATAGAGGCAGGATTCCCGATCGCATCGGAAGGTGATTTCGAAGCTGTCAAGTTAATCGCACAGACCATCAGGGGGCCGCAGATCGCCGGTCTCTGCCGGTCAAACGAAAAAGATATCGATCGTGCTTGGGAAGCCCTCAAATTCGCGGGTGAAAGGGGTCGAATCCATACTTTCATAGCGACCTCGGATATACATATGAAGCACAAGCTTCAGATGGAGCCTTCAAAAGTCCTCGCTTCCTCTGTAAAAGCGGTCAAAAGGGCAGCTTCATACACACCTAACGTAGAATTTTCATGTGAAGATGCCGCCCGCACGAGACTCCCTTTTCTCGCCGAAGTGGTTGAAGCGGTGATCGACGCCGGCGCCAGGACTGTGAACATCCCTGATACCGTAGGCTATACCATACCTTTTGAATATTTTGACATAATAAAGTATCTCAAGAAAAACGTGCCGAATATCGAAAAAGCCGTAATATCCGTGCACTGTCACAATGATCTCGGCCTTTCGGTAGCCAACTCCATTGCAGCCGTGCAGGCTGGGGCAAGGCAGGTGGAGTGCACCATAAACGGCATCGGCGAACGCGCCGGCAACTGCTCCCTGGAAGAGTTCATCATGGCTTTAAGGACGCGGCATGATATTCTCCCCTTCTCCATAAATGTGGACACCACTCAGATAATCCACACAAGCAGGCTGTTAAGCAGCATAACAGGGATAATGGTACAACCTAACAAGGCGGTTGTAGGAGCAAATGCCTTTGCCCATGAGGCGGGGATCCATCAGCACGGGATGCTGATGGAGAAAACCACCTATGAAATAATGACCCCCGAGTCAATCGGGCTTTCCTCAAGCTCTCTCGTGCTAGGGAAGCATTCTGGACGACATGCCTTCAAACAGAGGCTGGCAGAGCTTGGCCACGACCTTGACGAAGAGAAGTTGAACAAGGCTTTTGAAAGATTCAAGGCACTGGCTGATCTCAAAAAGGAAGTTTTTGACGAGGACATTGACGCGATTGTGACTGAAGAGGCGCGTGAAGAGGAAAAATACAGGCTTGATCATATAACAGTGACATGTGGCTCGTTTGCTGTGGCAACAGCGACGGTGCAACTGGAGATCGACGGGGTTACAACTCGGACAGCCGAACTTGGCGACGGTCCAGTCGACGCAACTCTTAAGGCCATAAAGAAACTGACCAAAAGCAAGGCTAAACTTATGCAGTACAATGTCGGAGCAATAACAAGCGGAACAGACGCCCAGGGAGAGGTGACTGTCCGGGTTTCGGAAGGAAATCACATTGCGGTTGGTAAAGGCGCTTCCACTGATATCATAGAAGCCTCGGCAAAGGCGTACATCCACGCATTGAATCGTCTGAGCTGCAAGCAGAAGAGAATGCCACAGGGGATTTAGCAAGAGACGCACTGATGCAATAGCAGCCAAAGATGTAATCACCGAGGATGCTATCGTTTATCCAGGTTCGCTGTTATCTTGAAAATCCGTCTCCGGAGTCAATACAAAAGCGCTGTTCAGAATAAGGCAGAACGGCTGCGAAGTCGCATCGTTTCGCAGCCGTTATCTTTTTCAGTTTCGTGCGCTGGTACGCCAGAGCAACCGCACTCCACGAAGAACCCCCTCTTTTCACCGATGTCCGGCGGTATGCAAGGAAATGAGAAGAATCAGCGAGGCGAAGCAACCGTCTGTTCTTTCTGCAGAAACGGCTCGAACTGTTTTTTGTCTATAGAGCAGCGATAGGCCTCCTCAGCGTTGGCCTTACCGGCCTTGAGCAGCTCCATGAGATGCTGGTCCATCTGCTGCATCCCCTCTTTTTTTGCAGTCTGTATGATTGACGGTATCTGAAAGGTCTTCCCTTCACGTATGAGATTCGCTATGGCGGGGGTGCCGAGCATGATTTCAAATGCCGCTACCCGCCCTTTCCCGTCAGCGCTCTTCAGCAACTGCTGACAGACTACCCCTTTGAGAGATTCGGAGAGCATCGTCCTCACCTGCTCCTGCTGATCCGTGGGGAATACATCGATTATCCGGTCTATCGTCTTTGCGGCGGTATTGGTATGAAGCGTCCCGAACACAAGGTGCCCGGTTTCAGCCGCGCTCATTGCGAGCTGTATCGTTACAAGATCGCGCATCTCCCCTACCAGAATTATGTCCGGATCCTCACGAAGCGCAGCTCTCAGGGCAGAAGCGAAACTCTCCGTGTGATCGCCTATCTGACGCTGGTTCACAAGAGACTCTTTGTTATCATGAATAAACTCAAGCGGATCTTCAAGCGTCAGTATATGCTCCCTTCGTGTCGAGTTTATCAGGTCTATCATGGCCGCAAGAGTGGTGGATTTCCCTGAGCCGGTCGGTCCTGTCACAAGCACAAGCCCTTTTTTGAAGTTTGTCATCTTCCTTATACCGTCAGGTAGCTTGAGATCGTCCGCAGAGAGTATCTTTGAAGGTATAATGCGGAATACCGCTGCAATGCCGCGATGCTGCATCAATATGTTTCCGCGGAATCTGGCAAGCCCTTCGACAGAATAAGCGAAGTCCAGATCCTTGAACTCCTCGAAATGTGCCTTCTGCTTCTCATTGAGAATTTCGAAAAGAATGGATTTCAACTCTTCGTGCGCCAGAGTTTTGAAATTAAGACGCGTCATATCTCCGTGCAACCGGAAAATCGGAGGATTGCCGGTTGAGAGATGGAGGTCGGAAGCCCCCTGCTCTTTCATAAGCCTGAACAGCGAATCAATTCTTGCCATGATACTCTCCTTCCGGGTGGTTTTAAGAAACCGCCGATTTCTGCATGCTGCCTGCTTTTTAACTCCGGAATGTAAACCGCGGAATATCGGAACATTACCGCGCTTTTACGGCATTTACGCGGTCAGCTTTCCCTGTCGCTTATGCTCTCGAATCTGGTGTGCTCACCTATGAAAGCGAGTGACACCATGCCGAGCGCTCCGTTTCGCTGTTTTCCGATAATGATCTCGGCATTGCGCTCATGGTTCTGCGTGCATGAGTTGTCCCGTTTCCGGCAGTGGTCGCAGTAAACAGTCTCCCGGTAGACGAACATTATCACATCGGCATCCTGCTCGATCGCCCCGGATTCCCTCAGGTCACTCATCATTGGGCGCTTGTCGGATCTCTTTTCCAGTTCCCGATTCAACTGGGAAAGAGCAATAACCGGTATGTTCAGCTCTTTTGCGAGGGCCTTGAGAGAGCGTGATATGTCGGATATCTCCTGCTGCCGGGATTCCGGGTTTGCGCTCCCGCGCATGAGCTGGAGATAATCGACTATCACCATCCCAATATCATGCTCGCTCTTGAGGCGTCTCGCCTTTGACCGGAGTTCGAGAACGGATATGGCCGGAGTATCATCGATAAATATTTTCGAGTCGTGAAGTACCCCTGCGGCCTTGGTCAGTTTCGGCCAATCCGAGTCATGGAAATGCCCGGTTCTCATCTTGCTGAAATCAATTCTGGCAATCGAGGCAAAAAGGCGCATCACAAGCTGCTCTTTTGCCATTTCAAGGGAGAAGATCACGGAAGACACTTTATTTTTGTTTCTCGGATCCGCGCTGGCATACTCCGCAATATTTAGCGCCAGCGTAGTTTTCCCCATCGATGGCCTGGCGGCTATGATGACAAGGTCTCCGGGCTGAAAACCGGCTGTCATATGGTCAAGATCGGCATATCCGGTCGGGATTCCGGTAACATGCTCTTTGCGGGAGTGAAGCGACTGGAGTATTTTGAATGTGTCCTTGATGATATCCTTCACCTGCACATATTGCGGGCGAAGCTTGTTTTCGGATATTTCGTATATATTCTTCTGCGCCTTGTCCAACAGTTCGTTTATATCGGTCTGCTCTTCGTATCCGAGCGTGACGATTTCGGTGGCGACAGTTATCATCCGCCTGCTGATAGATTTTTCCTTAACAATCTTGCAGTAATAGGAAATATTAGCCGCTGTGGGGACATAATCCACAAGTGTGACCAGGTAGGCAGCCCCTCCCACCTCTTCCAGTTCCCCCTGCTTCCGGAGCATTTCAGAGAGTGTAATAAGATCGCACGGCTCGCGGCTGTCGGAGAGCCGGATCATCGCCTTGAAAATCTTCCTGTGGCTTTCGCGGTAAAAATCGTCTGGCAACAGCATCTCAAGCGCCCTGTTTATTGCGTCATTGTCTATCAATACCCCGCCAAGTATGGACATTTCGGCTTCCAGACTCTGCGGAGGCAGTTTTCTCAAGTCGGGACTGTTCATTCTCTTTCCCTTTCAATATAAAAAACCGGCGATTCATGGCAGATATTTTACCGCATCTCCCGAAGCTGCAAATCTATGCCGAATTTCATGCCATCGTATGCCAGCTCAACTCCGCCGGGCAATTTCACGGCATCGGCATGACTAACCTCATGGGTGATATGGGTGAGGACAATCCTCTCCGGAGCCAATCCAGCGGCTGCTGCTATAGCTGTCTCAATGGAAAAATGTGATGGATGCGGGCTCCATCTGAGGCCATCTATGATCACTACCCGCACCCCCTTTAAAAGTTTCTCGGAGGCAGCCGGAATGCCATTGCAATCTGTCAGATAGCAGATGTCTCCTATGCGATAGCCTGTTGAAACGCCTTTACCGTGCCTGAGAGGAACAGGAACTATCTGCACCTCTTCAATCTCCACTACTCCGTCAACAAGAAAAGGTTTCAGAAGGGGGGGATAGCCTGAACCTGGTTTTTCCCTGAATACATAGCTGAATCTTGAAAGCAGATCGTCAAAAGCGGGTTTCGGAACAAAGCAGGGGATCACTTCGTGATGAATGAAATGGAAGCCTCTAAGGTCATCAATGCCATTTACATGATCGGCATGCGCATGAGTGAAGAGAACCGCATCGATCCTGGCTATCTTCTCTCTCAACGCCTGGCTGCGAAGATCCGAAGATGTATCGATAAGTATATTCAGATCCCGGAAGGTTATCAGTGCGGAACAGCGCGTTCTGTTGTCTTTAGGGTCATTCGACAGGCAGACCGGGCAGCTGCACCCAACCATCGGAACGCCGGTCGACGTTCCGCTTCCAAGAATTGTAAGTTGCGCCGTTTCGCTTCTGCCTGAAAATGAGGAAGTAGTCATGGCGGCAGATAATACCATAAAGTAGAAGCCCGGAAACCGCTTTTTTCAGATTCCTGTCAACATGCCCTGCCCGGTAATTGCATCATAAAATCAAAAAAGCCCCCGGCAAAAAACGTGCCGGGGGCTTTTGCATAAGTCGCATATTTGAAAAGTTATTCGCAGAGGTCTATCTTGACATCCCAGCTCTTCACCTTCATGGTGCCATTCTGGGAAAGGTTGAGATGCATCTTGAAGGCGCGGTCCCAAAGCTGCGGCTCATGACCTACACCCTTTGCAATACACTCTTTTTCGGCAATATTCAGATACTCCGTCAGTTGAGCCTTGTAATCCGGATGAGCGCACTTTTCGATTATACGACGGGCGCGGTCCTTCGGAGCCATGCCGCGAACATCGGCCAGTCCCTGCTCGGTGATTACGCAGTCCAGGTCGTGCTCCGTATGGTCTATGTGAGAGCAGTGCGGGACAATGCAGGAAATTCCTGTAGGGTCTGTCTTGCTCGGACGGCTCGAGGGAGTGTGCATCATCTTCAGATAGCCATTCCGCAGAAAATCTCCGGAACCGCCGATCCCATTTATCATTCTTGTCCCTCCAACCAGCGTGGAGTTGGCATGAGCATAAATGTCTATCTCGACAGGGGTGTTCATCGCGATACAACCGAGACGGCGGATCGGTTCCGGGGCGTTTGATATCGAAAGCGGACGAAGGGTGATCTTGTTGAAGTATTTGTCCCAGTTTTCGAAGAAACGGGGGAATCCTGGCGCTTCCGAAAGGGAGAGGGAGCAGGCCGACGCTGCATCGCATTTTCCGGCATCCATAAGATCAAGAATGGTATCCTGCAGAACTTCGGTGTATACGGTCAGATTGGTGAAGGGGCCTTTTGCGAGCCCGCCTATTACGGCATTTGCGATTGAGCCGACTCCGGACTGGAGAGGAAGGAGATTTTTGGGAAGACGGCCAACTTTCACCTCATGAGTGAAAAAGTCGATGATATGGTTTGCAATAGCCTCGGAAGTGTCATCCTGCTCTGCGAAAGCGCGCCCCTTGTCGCGAAGTTTGGACTCCACAACGGCAATGATCTTGCTCGGATCGCATGGGACATAATGGGTGCCGACACGGTCAGAAACATGCTGGATATTGATGATCTGGCGGTTTGGCGGATTATTGCAGACTATTATGTCATGAATTCCTTCGAATGAAGGCTGTCCGGTGTTCACCTCAATTATGAGCTTGTCGCACATCATCAGGATTTCCGGGATGACTCCGCATGAGGTCGTCGGCACAAGACCGCCATCTTCGGTAATGGCGGAAACCTCGATAATGCCTATATCCAGGCGACCGGTAGGGGAGTCCTTGGTGTAAAAACCGTAACCGAGATCCTGTGCAAAGAGCGAAAGGTGCTTGTCTCCCATACGGATTCGACCGGAGTTGATCCCTGCTGCGATGTCCTTGCCTGTCTGGTATGGCCAGCGACGGTCTATCATGTCGTTCTGCGCCCATCGGTTTTCCGTTTCGGCCCCGACAGATGCTCCTATGAAAAGGCTGAACTTCATTTTCCCCTGCAGATTGTTCTTCTCGACATGCTCGGCAAGGGCAATCGGGACAACCTTGGGATAGCCAGCCGGGGTGAAACCGGACCAGCCGAGGTTCATCCCGTCCTTGAAGAATTCGACGCATTGCTCCGGGGTTCTCACCTTGTCCAGCAGGGGCTTGCATCTGACCCGATCATGCAGTGTTCCGTAATCTGACATCTTCTACCTCCTGTTTGTTTATGGTGTTTACAGGCAAACATCGCCCAAAACGGATTCAGTCCGATTCATTTCCAAGGCACAAAAAATCTTTTTATTTTAGATGGTTACATAAATAGGCGTAAATAAAACCATATTTTATGCAAGTGGTCTGGTTTAGTCAAGATAAAAAAGGCTTTCAGGATTCAAAATCAACCGAGAGGACGGAAGAGCTGACAGATTTCATGAAAGGGCTTACCTCGTCCGCGTGATACGGGTGAATCTGGTAAGAGTCAAGGTCTTTCATGGAGTCGAATTTTGTCAGAAGGGCAATATCGTAGGAGCGTGGTGAACGCACAATGTCTTTACCAGCTTCAATATGGCGCAGAACCGGTATCTTCCCTTTCATGCTCATCAGTTTGTCAACAGCGGCGCGGATTGTTTCATCCGCAGGTTCTGCAAGCTTGAAAAATACGATATGCGTGATCATTTCAGGTACACTCCTTTTTTTATTGTCCAAATCTTCTTGCAAGCGCTGAAACAATGTATACAACCGGGGGAAAAGGGTGTCAACCGCTTCATCCGCCAAGAAGCCTCGAATATTCCTGATAATCGATACAACTTTTCCAATGTCCCGTCATGATTCCAAGCTCTTTTCCCCCCCAGAATAATAGCAGCATAAGCAGAACGAACAGTATCCCCGGAATTGCAAAATCCGCGGTGAAATTCATGGAAAGCGCCCCCTTTGCCCGACAATGGCTCACACACCGGAAACATCCGAGGCATTCCGGAGAGATCACGACGCTTTTATTCATTACATCGATATGCGAAGGGCAGACGGCATCGCAGACTCCGCAAGAGACGCAACGTTGCCTGTTTCTTGTGATACGCAGCGGTGAAAAGATGGCAGCCACCCCAAGCAGCGCTCCATACGGACATAGATAGCGGCAGAAGGGATTTTTTATGAAAATCGAGAGGGAAAACAGCAATAACAGTATGCCACCTGAGAAAAATGATAGATTGATGAAAAAATCGAGAAGATGGATATCAGCTACCTTGTGGTAATCTGAAAAAATGAACTGTGCAAGGTCATCCGTGGAGATCGAAAAGGAAACAGTGTAAAGAAAGAAGAGGAGCAGAAGATATTTTAGGGAGCGTAAAGATATATCCGGCCAGCGGGGGATACGGATATTTCTGTGAAAAATTCGGTAACCGGTCTTCCATCCGATTTCAGATATTGTCCCTATCGGACAGATGAAGGAGCAGAACGAGCGTCTCAAAAGAAAAGAAATGGCTATTATGGTCAGAAAGAGAACCATCGCGGCCGGATGAACCGGGTTTATCCCGAGCCCCCTTATCCAGGCTGTCATCCCGACAAGTCCGGAAACAGGCAGAAACGCTTCAATCCCCTCCGGGCGTGCTACATACGGGCTTGCACCGGCACTCCTGAAATGTCGGACAAAATTGAAAAAATCAATTCCCAGCCTGACAGTCATTGTAAAAAAGAGGAGCTGAACTGCGGCACGGAGCGGTTGTATATAACGGTCAGGCATTTATCGTAAAAAAGTGAGGGGCCGGAGAGAGTCCGTCCCCTTTTCACCGTTTATTCAGCGGTAATGGCCACATAGTGAATAATGCCATCTCCTCTTTTCAGGCGGAACTTCAGAAGGTCGCCTTTTCTGACTTTGGAGATGATCCCCTGATACTCGGCAATCGTATGAGGGGTCTTGCCGTTAACCTCGAGTATAACGCTTCCCGGGACCACCCCGACCGCCTCTGCGGCGGAACCCGAATCAACCTCTGTGACAACCAATCCTTTCTCTTCCTTAAGACCTAATGCTGCAGCAAGTTCCCTGTCAAGCTCTTTCACATGCATCCCTGTCGCCGAAACTCCACCGCCATTCTTTAAGCCGTCACCTGTGGTTTCTTCATCCTTAAGCACGCCGACGGTTATGAACATCTCCTTTTCCTTCCTGTCGCGGAAGATACGGAGCTTCACCTTCTTGTCCACAGGGGTCACGGCAACATAACGGGGGAGTTCATTCCCTTCGTTAATCTTCTTCCCATCAAATTCCAGAATAACGTCGCCAGGCTTGAGACCTGCCTTTTCGGCGGGGGAACCATCTTCAACATTTGCAATCAGCGCCCCCTTTTCCGAATCAAGTCCGAATGATTTTGCTAGCTCCGGAGTCAACGGCTGAAAACGCACTCCAAGATACCCTCTTGTCACTTTCCCCTTTTCGCGCAACTGAGTGATGACAGATTTAGCGATATCCACCGGTATTGCGAAACCGATACCACCTCCACCAGCAATGATGGCCGTGTTTATCCCTACAACCTTTCCGTTGCTGTCAAAAAGAGGCCCGCCGGAGTTGCCCGGGTTGATTGAGGCGTCGGTCTGGATGAAATCGTCATACGGGCCGCTCCCTATGACACGATCCTTCGCGCTAACTATCCCGGCCGTTACGGTATGAGCAAGGCCGAACGGATTTCCGATGGCAAGCACCCACTCCCCTACCTGAAGAGCATTGCTGTCGCCAAGTTCCGCAGCCGGGAAATCTCCTTTCCCGGAAATTTTTATGAGTGCAAGATCTAGCTTCTCGTCGGTCCCCTTTGTCTCCCCTTTAAATTCCCGTCCGTCAGAGAGCTTCACCATTACTTCATCGGCGCCGCTCACCACATGATTGTTTGTCAGGATATAACCGTCAGCGCTTATGATAAAGCCGCTGCCGAGGCTCTGCTCGCGACGGGCGCGCTGCTGAGGCATTTCATCAAAGAATCTGCCGAAAAAATCGTCAAAGAATTTGTCATAAGGGTTCTGATTCTGCTGGAGAGGGTTCTGGGGTCTGCGTATTTTGGTGCTTGGCTTGATATTCCGGACTGTCCGGATATTGACAACCGCAGGCTTCAGTTTTTTGGAAAGTTCAACAAAATCCGGCAGCACCGTTTTTGCAAAGGCAAGGCCTGGGATCAGAGATAGAGCTGTAATTACTGCCAGAATGCAGCGGAATGAAAAACAAAATGATTTTGACATGTGCGCCTCTCTTTACTCGAATTTACAGATCCGGGAAATCGTCGCTCGCGCAAGCCCCGGAATAAAAAGGATCAACGGCGAAGGACGGTTCGCAACTCAAGCGATGCCGCCCCTTTGTGTTTATCAGACAGATAATCACCTGATCCATGAAAATCAAGCCTACAGTGCAAAATCACTCTTCTCTGAGAATATATCCCTGACCGCGGACAGTATGGATAAGCTTGACCGGATAATCCCTGTCAATTTTCTTGCGAAGATAGTTCACATAGACATCGATTATGTTTGTAAAGCTGTCAAAGGCGTAATCCCATACATGCTCGGCAATCATGGCGCGGGAGAGCACACTGTTCGGATTACGCATGAGATATTCAAGCAGGCCGTACTCCTTGGCTGTCAGGTCTATCTCCTTTTCTCCTCTCCAGACCTTGTGAGATACAGGATCAAGCCTCAGATCGGCAAAATGTATCTTCGCCCCCCTGTCCTGCTCCCCTCTACGAAGAAGCGCGCGGACCCTCGCTGTCAATTCCGCGAAAGCAAAAGGTTTTTTGAGGTAATCATCCGCGCCGGCATCGAGGCCTGAAACGATCTCTTCGGTAGTTCCGCGTGCCGTGAGCATAAGCACCGGTATTCTGTTTCCGCTGCCGCGCAGCGTCTTCAGGATAGAAAATCCATCCAGCCTGGGGAGCATGTAATCGAGAATCACAAGACTGAAATTACCCTCCTGGGCATGTTTCAATCCATCGCTTCCGTCACCTGTGACAGTTACTTCGTAATTATCTTCCTCGAGTCCGCGTTTGATGAAGTTCGCAACTTTCTTCTCGTCTTCGACAACCAGGATTTTCATTTCATTCTCCTTTTCGGGCATACGGTTTTTCATAATGATTTCAGTTCGGATCAAGACCTGGCATTCGCCTCATTATCTCAAACGCCGACTCTTCAACCGATTTATTGGTGACATTGACGACCGTCCATTCAGGGTGCTTGCGATAGAGTTGCTTGCAGAAAGCCACTTCCTCTTCAACCAGCTGATAGTCCGCATAACTCCCTCTCGGGCTCTGACGCATGTTGATGAGGCGAGAAGTGCGGATCTCGACAAGTCTTTTCGCGTCTATGACCAGTCCTGCTATCTTGGTCTGATCTATCTGGAACAGTTCTTCAGGAGGGGCGATCCCCATGACTATCGGCACATTCGCGACCTTGAACCCTTTATGGGCCAGATACATCGAAAGCGGTGTCTTTGACGAACGTGAAACTCCTACAAGCACCAGATCAGCCTTATGCAGGTAACGGGTCTCCTGGCCATCGTCATGCTTCACGGTAAAATTCACCGCCTCCATACGTCTGTAATAGTCGGTGTCGATCCTGTGAAGCAGACCAGGTTTTTCGAGCGAGGCAACGCCGAGATACCTTGAAAGGCTGTATATCAGGCCACCTATGAGGTCTACTGCAAAAATTCCGTTCTCTTCCGAGATTTTGGAAACAATATGCGCAAGATTCGTATCTACAAGAGTATACGCGACCATCCCGGGTTCATGCAGAACAAGCGACATCGCCTGGTTTATATCTGCCTCGCTCCTTATCTGGAAAAGCCGTTGGATACGGACAGGTTCATCATAAAACTGCGAAAGCGCAGCTCTTATGACCCTTTCTGCTGTCTCTCCCGTGGAGTCGGATATTATGTAGATAGGCTTTGTCAACTGTCAGCACCGGCAAGATTAATGAGATAGTTTCCGTCCGGAAAGGGTGCTTTTTCCCCCTGGCGGCGTCAATCTTCGGATTTTCTTGTGCGGCGTACCACTGTACGCCTCCGCGTAAATCCTCGGTTTCCTTGCCAGAAGAAAAAATCCCCGCTTTCCGAATCGGAAACCAGCTGCTTCTCATCCGGAGTTTCCGGATGGAAACGAGGTAAGAAATATTAAATACAACTCCGCCAACTTTAATGAGAATTAAAGACCAGCTGCAAACTCTTTGTCAAGAAATTTTGTTGCAACTCTCTAATTATTTTGCTAATCGGTTTCAATCGGGAAAAGCGGGTGCTGCCGATTCAAAAACAAAGCGCTCTTGCAAGAATCAACAAAGAGTATCTTTTGCAGCAACTCCGGAATACTGCTTATGCATCTCTTGCAAAAAGTCGCGCATATGATGAAATTCCCGGAATGACGGCTTTTTTGCAACAACCTCACAGGACAAATAATCAGCATGAAAACAAAATGGCTTGAAGTGGCTTGCGAAGTGCCTGAAGAGCTTTCAGAGGCGGCTTCGCTTTATCTTGCGGAATCATCGGGCAGAGGAGTATGCGTTGAAAACAGGGCTGTTGACGTTTTTTCGGAAAGCGAAATAAGGCTTGCTCCTCTTGTAATCATAAAATCCTACTTCGACCCTGAAACAGATATTGAACTGAAAATCGGCGAATTCAGGGATTTCATGCTTTCAATCACTTCCACTCTGCCAGGATTCAGCTTCACCCATCCAGACGTTAATTTGATTTGCGACGAAGAGTGGAGCGACAGCTGGAAAGCTCATTTCAGACCGATGAAAATAGGACGGCGCCTGATGATTGCCCCGACATGGGAAGAAATCGCTCCATCAGACGGCCAAATCGTGCTCCGGATCGATCCGGGGATGGCGTTCGGAACCGGCGCTCATGAAACTACCCGCCTCTGCCTGGAGTTTCTGGAACGGTTGATGGAATCTTTTCAAAAACCGGGTAAGCCAGCTCTCCTCGATCTTGGCACCGGTTCGGGAATACTCGCCATTGCCGCTGCAAAACTTGGCGCCGACCATGTTCTCGCGCTTGATATCGATCAAGACGCGCTTGATGTCGCAATGGAAAACATTGTTCTTAACGATTGTTGCGCCAGCATAAGGCTCGGAACGACCGGGATTGAGAAAGTTGAAGATGAATTCGACATAATCCTTGCCAATATTCTTGCGGAAGAGCTGGCTCGGATGGCCGCGCCGCTTTCCGAAAGAGCGCGTGAAGGGGGATATCTCGTTCTTTCCGGAATTCTCTCTGAAAAAGAAGAATTAGTGCGGGACAGCTTCGCCGGTCTTTCTCTTGAATATCTTGAAACTTTGCGCGATGGAGAGTGGATCGCGCTTTTATACGGCAAAAAGGGGGTGAAATAATAAAATGTCATCCAGACGCTTCATGATCAATTCCGGAAGTGTCAGAAACGGTTTTGCCACGCTAGATGGAGACCTTTTCAACCATATTGTCCGCGTTCTGAGACTGGGCACCGGCGAGCCCCTCACCCTCGTTGACGACTCCGGCAGAGAGCAGGAAGGTATAATCGACCAGATTGACCGCGACTGGATCCTGATAAGAATTACCGGAACAAACGATATCCCAGATGCTCCTGCTGCCACCCCCAGGATTACCATAGCGCAGGCCATGCCGAAAGGAGACAAAATCGACCTTGTCCTTCAGAAATGCACCGAGCTCGGAGCAGACTCTTTCGTAATCTTCGGCGGCATGAGATCCGTTGCCCGCGTCAGCGACAAAAACCGCGAAACCAAACTTGCAAGATGGAGCCGTATAGCAACCGAAGCCGCCAGACAGAGCAGCCGCAAATTTGTCCCGGATGTATCATGGTGCGCCTCAGCAGCCGAAGTAACCGGGAAAACTGCCGAAACTCTGCGGATACTCCTCTGGGAAGAGGAAACGATGTTGAAACTCAAAAATCTCCTCTCCTCCACTCCGACCCCTGATTCGATAATGGTGGCGATAGGTCCGGAGGGGGGATTTGATCCGTCAGAAGTGGATATATTCAAAAGAAACGGCTTTGTTCCGGTCACTCTTGGCAGAAACATCCTCCGTACGGAAACCGCCGCCATTGCCGCAACGGCCATTCTCACCCATCAATTCCTCTGAAGCTGGTTTCTCTCCATCTTTTTTTCATGTATTATCCTGAGGTTCTTGCAAAAGTCATAA
>DFZL01000048.1:501-13499 GCA_002382705.1 Geobacter sp. UBA4057 | reverse complement strand
GACACCCTTTTTGCAAGAGCCTCTCCTGAAAAACGAAGCTGTACATGAATTTAAAAAACCTGCCGTTCCCGAAGTCAGCAATCGGGAATCCATAATAAGATTGTCATTCCCGAGCTGTTTTATCGGGAATCCAGATTTTGAAAACCTGCTGGATGCCCGATGGAGTCATCCTGTGATGACAACCTTTTTTGCAAGTGTCCCAATATTTTTTGCCGTAACATCAGGAACTGACGGAGGAGTCATTGGCAGCTCGAATAAGGATACTCCCAGAAAGCATCAGCAACAAGATAGCGGCGGGCGAAGTCGTGGAGCGCCCCGCTTCCGTAATCAAGGAACTTCTTGAAAACGCCATTGACGCAGGGGGGACGGAAATTTCGGTCGAAACCGCAAACGGTGGGAGACGGCTGATAAGAGTGACAGATAACGGTCACGGGATGTCCCGCGAAGATGCTCTTCTCTCAATAGAGCGGCATGCGACAAGCAAGATAATATCAGAAAGCGACCTTGACGCCATCATTACGCTGGGGTTTCGTGGGGAGGCGCTTGCGTCGATAGCTTCGGTCTCCCGTTTTACCATCCTAACCCGCGAGCCCAGGGCAGAAGAGGGGACAGAAATAACCCTAGAAGGGGGAAAGCTCCATGACGTCAAAGCCTGCGGCATACCTACCGGAACCGTAATTTCTGTGGAGAACCTCTTCTTCAATACCCCGGCGAGACTCAAGTTCATGCGCTCTCCTGTGACGGAATCAGGGCACATAGGTGACACTATCTCCCGGATTGCGATATCTAGGCCTGAGATATCTTTTATATGGATCAACGACGACAGGGAGCAGATCAGGGTTGCAAAAGGTGATATATCAAGGCGCCTTTCACAGATCATGGGGAGGGAAACAGCGGCTTCGCTTCTGCCTGTAAACACTGAACGGGAGGGGATAGCGCTGAGAGGCTGCATTTCCGCATCAGGCACGGCACGCTCGAACGCCTCGGCAATATATACCTACATAAACGGCCGTTTTGTAAGGGACCGGATAGTCCAGCACGCAATCATGCAGGCTTACCGGGGCGTAATAGATCAGAACAGATACCCGGTCATGGCTCTTTTCATTGACATCCCGCCGGCTGATGTCGATGTGAATGTTCATCCGACAAAACATGAAGTCCGCTTCAGGCATCAATCAATGGTGCATGACATCATAAGCTCCTGCATTGAAGAGATTTTGCGCAGTTCCTCAAGGCCGCTCGCAAGGGGGGGCGAGGAACCTGCCGGGATATCCGAAAGTTTCCTCGGCGTAGCAGCTTATCGGACTTCAGCAGCCTCAGCACTCAAAAGAACTCTGGATGTAGCCGACATAAAACCGCCTTTCCCCCTCCCGTTCTACAGATATCCATCGACATCCGGCACAGTGGCAGAAGCAAGCGAACCGTCGGAAAATTTCGGCTCTGCAACAGTGCCTGGCGCATATTTTTCAGAAATTAGAATCATAGGTCAGTTTCATGGAGAATACATCGTCTGTGAATCAGAAACGGAGCTAGTGATAATTGACCAGCATGCGGCGAGCGAACGGATAGCCTACGAGCGCCTCAAGAAGGAATGGCAAAACGGAGGGATAGAGTCGCAGCGTCTTCTTTTCGCAGAAACAGTAGAACTTACATTCGCAGAGATCACGGCAACCAGGAGTTTCAAAAGGGAGCTCGCTCTTGCGGGTTTTGAAATAGAGCCTTTCAGCGGCAATACGGCAGCAATATCAGCAGCTCCTGCTATTATCGCCGGTAGAGAGGCGGTGCAGCTTCTTCGGGATATCATCTCGGACTTTGCAAGACTGGGGATTTCTGCAGCTTTTCAGGCAACTTTGGACTCCATTGTCGCTCGCATAGCGTGCCACAGCGTGATTCGCGGAGTGAGAAAGATGGAGACAGCGGAAATCATGGAGCTTTTGAGAAAAATGGATGAAACGGATTTTGCTTTAACCTGCCCGCATGGCCGCCCTGTCTATCGTACCGTTCCTTTATTTCAGATCGAAAAGATGTTCGGACGGAGATGAAAGGGAAAAACAAAACAGCGATCATCGCGATCTGCGGCCCCACAGCATCGGGGAAAAGCGAACTTGCGACAAGAGTTGCGAAAGAAATCGGCGCAGAAATAATAAACGCCGATTCCATGCAGATATACAGACTTCTTGATATAGGGACCGCAAAACCGGCAGAGCCGGATATGGGCGGCATAAGACATCACCTGATCGATATCGCCTGGCCTGACGAAAACTTTTCAGCCGCCGATTTTATGGAAGCCGGTGACCTTGCCGTTTCCGAAATTTCATCACGCGGTAGAAAGGTGATAGTTGCCGGAGGGACAGGCTTGTATATAAAAGCTCTCCTGCAGGGGCTTATCGACTCTCCGGGAGGAGAGGCAGGAGTGCGTGAAAAGCTTAAGCTGCAGGCCATGGAAATCGGCGGCAGGGCAATGCTGGAGCGGCTGCGGGAAATAGACCCTGAATCAGCCTCCAGGATACACCCTAACAACATCGCCCGCATCATAAGAGCCATTGAGGTTTACGAGCTGACCGGCGTACCTTTTTCCGAAATCCGGAAGAAGCACGGATTTGCTGACAATCGTTATGATGTTCTCAAAATCGGGCTGAACTTGCCCCGCCATGAGCTGTACGCAAGGATAGAAGAGAGGGTCGATGTGATGATCTCGGCAGGGCTTGAAAATGAGGTGAGAAAGATACTTAATGCCGGTTTTTCACCCGATAGCAAGGCGCTTAAAGGGATAGGATACAGGGAGATGACAGGGTTTCTGACAGGAGAGCATTCATTTCGGAACGCGGTTGAGCTCATAAAGAGAAACAGCAGAAGATATGCCAAAAGACAGCTTACATGGTTCAGTGCCGACAAGGATATCAGATGGTTTGAATATCCGCGCGAATTCGAGGCCATTATGGGAAATATCCGTCAATGGTGCGACAAGCGCTATTGACGGAGTTTTTGAAAAAGAAAAGGGTCATTCAGCAGTTTCAAACCGGGAAACAGCTCATCGGCTTTTTCCCGGAAAATGCCTCAGCCCGAAATGAATCATAAATTTATCGCATTCCATTGAAAGCGGACGGATAGAGAGCGATACCAAAGTGGGGGAATAAACTGCAATCATGAAAATCACAGGAAAATCGAGCTTCATTGCTGTTTCTGCGCTGATCCTGACGCTGTTTTCCATATATCTCATATACAGCGCATCAACGGTATTTTTTCAGCTTTTCATGGCGCTGGCTCTCGCCTATATTCTCTCCCCCGCTGTTGACCGGCTGGAGCGGCTCGGACTTTACCGCATACCTTCAATTTTGCTGGTCTTTATTTCAGCCCTTGTTGCGACTGTATTTGCCCTCTGGTCATTTTTCGCTTCGATAAACGCCGAGTTGTCCGGAATCAGCCTCAATATCCCGAGATACGCGCAGCATCTATACGAAATAATGCCGGCCGGAGCCAAGGAGAGTCTGGGCATTGAAACAGACGAAAAACTGGCCTGGCGGCTGACTGAAATGGCCGGGCGCCTTCGAGCTGACGCCCCCTCGCTTCTGAAACCTGCGTTCATTTTTCTTAAAGGGGCTTTCTCTTCTACCATAAATCTTGTTCTGACCATGCTTGGCTATTTCATAATTCCTGTCTACCTCTTCTACTTTCTTATCGATCTGAAAAAACTTAAATTTTTCATGCTATCCATGATTCCGGAGCGTTACCGCAACATTTGCGAGACAAAAGCGCTTGAAATAGACGCCATACTATCCGGCTTCATAAGAGGGCAGCTTCTCGTTTGCGCCATTCTTGCGATGCTCTACAGCGTAGGGCTCTACTTCATAGGGATAGACCTTGCGATAGCAATCGGAACCCTTGCCGGCATAATGTTCATAATTCCATATGCAGGAACCGTGGCAGGCATTCTCCTCTCCATCGTCATGGCGATTCTCAAATTTCAGGACATGCTTCATCCGCTCCTCTGTCTCGGATGGTTTGCGATCGTTCAGTTGGCCGAAGGCTTCATAATCACACCTAAAATCGTAGGCGACAAGATCGGACTCCACCCTCTTGCCGCATTGATTGCCCTGCTTGCAGGGGGGCAGGTTTTCGGGCTGGCCGGGATGCTCCTGGCTCTCCCAGCAGCGGCAGTCATTCAGGTTTTTCTGAGAACCCTGGTGGAATCCTATCGCGAATCAGACTTTTTTCTGGGTGAGAAATGAAAGGGGTTCTTATCGAATCAGTTGCAAAAGGCTCTGCTGCGGAAAAGGCGGGCATTGAAGCCAAAGACACCCTGACAGCCGCAAACGGTCAACGAATACTGGATATCATAGATTATTCCTACTACACCTCCGCCGAAACATCGCTGACTCTGCGGATAATAAAGAGCAACGGGAAAATAGTTGAAACCAGGCTTGAACGCGAGGAACATGAACCACTAGGCCTTTTTTTCTCCCCACCCGAACCTCTGCGCTGCCGGAACAACTGCATTTTCTGTTTCGTTCATCAGCTACCGCCTGGACTCCGCAGGCAACTCTATGTAAAGGACGAAGATTATCGCCTCTCTTTTCTTGACGGCAACTATGTGACGCTGGCGAATATCAGACAAAAAGAGCTGGAGAGGATAACAAGACAGCGGCTCTCTCCATTGTATATTTCGGTTCACGCCACAAACCCGGAACTTAGGGAGCGGCTTTTAGGGAGGGAAAAGATACCTCCTGTCATGGAGCAATTGAAGGTTCTTGCCGCAGGCGGGATAAAGATGCACGGGCAGGTGGTTCTCTGCCCGGGCCTGAATGACGGCGCTGAACTCGAAAGAACGGTGAGTGAGCTCGCCCCCCTCCACCCGGCTCTGCTCTCCCTTGCGATCGTACCTCTCGGCCTTACCTCCCATCGCAGGAATCTCCCGGAACTCCGCCCTGTTGACAGCTCGTACGCGGCTCAATTCGTCCCCTGCTGGGAAAGGCATGGGAGAAAGCTGAAAAAAATGCTGGGAACCGATTTTCTCTTCCTTGCCGATGAATTTTATCTCAAGGCCGGCCTCCCCTTCCCGCCGCTCAGGAGTTACGGATATCTGCCTCAACTTGAAAACGGTGTGGGAATGGTCCCTCTTTTCATGCATCAGGCTGGAAAAGTATTGAGGCAGGCTCGAAATCTCGGAAATTTCAGGGTGACCGTGCCGACAGGGTTCTCTTCTTACGAATTTATCTCCGGTTTTGCAGGGAAGCTCACTGAAAAGTGCGGGGTGGAGATCGTTCCGGTGAAGGTTGAAAACCGGCTTTTCGGCCAGAGCGTTACCGTCACCGGGCTGATTTCAGGAAGAGATATCGTATCAGCTCTCGAGGGGGAAAATATCGGAAAGGCCATCATGATACCTGATGTAATGCTTAAAGAGGGAGAAGGGATATTTATCGACGATATGACTATGGATGAGCTTGGAGAGAAACTTGGATGCACGGCGCTGGAGTTTGAAGCGAGTCCGAATGGGTTTTACCGCGCTCTGAGCCGGCTTGCCAGAAGAAAAAATCCCCGTTNNTCCGGAGTTTCCGGATGGAAACTATTTATCCTAAAACCGGCTTTTATCACGAATTTACGCAAATAAACACGAATAAAATCAGAGTCTTTCAAGTAATAGGGGTATATTCTTTCAGATGAACACCAGTTTTGGTGTAACAGTTTGTTTTATTTCTGAAAATTAGTGTTAATTCGTGGCCAACTGCGTTTTTTGGGTTTATTTGAGGGAAAGGCCGTCACAAACTTTCCACAATCCCGGATATCTCCTTCTTCATCCCTCTCTTCCACGGCCCTGCCGCAGCCAGCCTGAGATTCTCCGGAACGAACAGCAGATGCGCTGTCCGCATGATATCTTCGGCAGTTACCGAGCAGATATCCAGCTTCTCTTCCTCTATGCTTTTCACAACCCCCATAAGTTCTCCCCAGCCGTAGCGCCCCGCCATCTCAAACGCAGAATCCTGACTGAATTCAAGGTCAAAAAGATATGAGCGTCTGATCCGCTCGATCTCTTCGGCTGGAACCATGTACGATTTAAGCTGTTTCAGTTCGGATATGGTGGCTTCAACCGATCTGACGAGAGAATCGGCAGAAGTAGCCATATCAAGAGCAAAGCAGCCGGTTTCGTCGTATGCGCCTATGCTCCCCTCGACTGAGTAGACAACGCCCATCTCTTCACGGAGCTTGAGATGCAGCCGTGAACTCCCGCCTCCGGCCAGAATTCTTCTCAGAAGCCGAAGAGATGTAAGACGTGAATCGCTGCGAGCAAACCCCTCGAAAGCTATCTGCATCGACATCTGGCTGTCGGAATCCCGTACAAGTGCGATTTTTGTGGATTTGAACCGCTTTGTGAACGGCACTGCTTCAGGTGATTCACCACCCCGCCATCCTCCGAATACTGAGCAGGCCTCGGAAAAAACCTGTTTGTGGCTGACAGGACCGGCTACTGTCAACACGGCTCTTTCCGGCAAGTAATAGGAACGGATATGATTTTCAAGATCATCAACCGTAATTGAAGAGATGGAGTTGATATAGCCGGTTATGGGCAGACCTATCGGATGTCCAGGCCAAAGGAGCATGCTTGTGATAAGCTCCGGAGTCACGATAGCTCCGCGCTCATTCATATCTTCGCGGGCCTCCTCGATTATCACCCTCCTCTCCGTTTCTATTCCGGAGAAGAGTGGAGAAAAAAGCATGGAGGAAAAAATCTCCATGCCACGTCTCGTACAATCCGGGTGCAGACGAGAATAGAAGCAGGTTGAATCCGCATCAGTAGCGGCATTCGGCGCGCCTCCAGCCGCTTCGAACGCTTTCTCTATTTCGAGGGAAGAGCTGAAATTTTCTGCCCCGCGAAATAACATATGCTCGAGAAAATGGGACAAACCGGATTTGCCCACAGGGTCGTTGCGCCCCCCGACCTTCAGGTAGATGGCGAGCTCGGCAGAATGGAGATGCGGCATTTCAACAGCCACGACCCTTAGCCCGTTTCCAAGAACAGAGCGGAAGCTTTTGATCATCGCAGCACCTTTTTAATGAGGGTAATTCTTGCATCATACTCTGTCTGATGGAGGATTTTTTCTGGATGAGGCTCGCTCCAGACCGGGCGGGGCCATAACGGGTCGCCGTTCAAACGAGGGATTATGTGCCAGTGCATATGTGGAGTCATATTGCCCAGAAGCTCATAGTTGATCTTCAGAGGGGAAAAAACCTCGTTAAGCGCCAGCGCAAGCCGGTTGACCTCTTCAATGAATCCTGCCCGCTCCGTGCAATCGAGATGAAAAAGCTCCGAGAGATGTTTTTTGGCGACGAGAAACGAGTAGCCGGGGAAGAACTGGTCCCTGTTGAGGATCGCGTAAGAGTGCTCAAACTCCTCTATCCGGAGGTGTTCGTCATCAACCCAGCGACTGCACATTTCGCATCCGCCTCTCATTGGCTCCCCCTTTCTGCTGCAGATCGCCATCTGGTACGGATACGAGCAAGCTCCCTGCCATTATCAAGATTGAATATCTGGTGCAGGCACAAGGAACCTTCAGCGTCAATCATGGCGCTGCGCGATATCACCCTCTCACCGTAAAACGCTTCCGCCCTGAAAGAAATCTCAAGCGAAGCAAGTCTCTTCTCTAAAATCCGGTCAGGGAGAGATTCAAGCGACCATTCCAGATAAACAGTGTTGTTCACATGTCTGTTCGCGTCGAGATTGCTCCTCAGCACCCTGAATGTCATCTCTCCGCAGAAAGCCTCTTCCGGTATGCAAGGCAATGTTTCAAAACGATCTTCAATCACTCTTTGAGGGAAAAGCGGATATTGCGGCAGATTTCCGTCAAGCCTCACAGGGCGGCGTGTTTCAAGATCAAGCAGAGCCCAGGATGTAGTGGCTCTGCCTACTGAATATCCCTTTTCTGAAGCCAACTCATACTCCCTGCACGAAAAGAGCCCTTCGCGGGTTGACGGCCATGTGCGGATAATGACATTTTCTTCGGCTCTCGGGAAATGTTCGACAATGAGATGTATCCTTGAGAGCACCCAGGTGAGCCCATGTCTGCGGAGATCGGAAACTGACACCCCCAGAAGCAGCGCATGCATTCCCGCTGTATCCTGCAGATAATCAAGAAGGGCTACCGCGCGGATATCGCCGTTGCACTCCAGTTCATGGTATCTGACAGGAAAAACGTGGCTGAAGAAATGAGAATGTGTATCCGGCATATTCTCATTCATAACGGAGCGCGTCTATCGGGTTCAGGCCGGCGGCTTTTCTGGCTGGATAGAACCCGAAAAATATACCGACTGCACCCGAAAAAAAGAAGGCGACCGTTATTGAAGCGATCGATATAAGGGTAGGCCATCCAAGAAAACTGGAGACGATCGTTGCACCGGCTGAGCCAAGCAAAATGCCGATAAATCCGCCAAGCAGGGTAAGGAGGACAGCTTCTGTCATGAACTGCATGAGTATGTCGTTCCGTGCCGCGCCTATGGCCATTCTTATCCCTATCTCCCTGGTTCTCTCGGTCACCGAGACCAGCATGATGTTCATTATTCCGATTCCCCCTACAATCAGCGAAATCGAGGCTACAGCGCCCAGCAGAAGCGACATCGCTTTTGAAGACTGCTCTGCAACAGCAAGCATTTCGGAGAGATTGCGGATCGAAAAGTCGGGTTCTTTCCCCTGAACTATGCGATGGCGCTGATTGAGCAGACTTTTTATCTCTTCCTCAGCCTGTTCCAGTTGTGCCGAACTCCGCGCTTTGACCATTATGGAGCCCACGGTGTTGGGAAATTGCGAACCGACCAGCTTCCGTTGGGCTGTCCGAATCGGGACATATATCGCATCATCCTGATCCTGCCCCTGCGGTGACTGCCCTTTTCTTTCAAGAACTCCAATGACTGTAAAAGGGATTTTCTTCAATCTCACCGTTTTACCGATCGGATCAGATGATCCGAACAGATTTTCCGCAACAGTCTCTCCGATCAGGCAGACCTTCGAAGCTCCATCGTTATCCTGGCGCGTTATGGATCTTCCGCTCCCTGTTTTCCATTCGCGTATATCGAAAAACTCCGGAGATGTCCCCCAGATTATGGTTGACCAGTTCATATTGCCGTACACGGCCTGCCCGGAGCTTCGTATGCTGGGCGCTGCGGCCTCCACGGACGGAAGTTCGCTACCTATGGCTTTTGCATCGTCAGAAGTAAGCGTCTGGACTCCGCCTGAGCCGGAACGAAGCCCTCCGCTTGTTGTAGAGCCGGGCAAGACAAGAATTATGTTGCTTCCGATGCTGGCAATCTGCTGCGATATGACTTCTCGCGCCCCGGAGCCGACAGCCATCATCGCAATGACTGCAGCAATGCCGATTATGATGCCCAGCATCGTAAGAAAAGAGCGCATCTTGTTGGTGCGCAGCGCCCGGAAGGCGACTTTCAGCGTCTGAAGCAAATCCATCCGTCATTCACCGTATGATGCAGGCGCTCTTCTGCTGTCGCCGATTATAATTCCATCTCTGAAGGTGATTTCTCTTCCAGCATAGGCGGCCACGTCATGCTCATGGGTAACCATTATGATTGTGATCCCCTGGCTGTTCAATGTTGTGAAAAGCGCCATTATCTCGTCGCTGGTTCTGCTGTCGAGATTGCCGGTCGGCTCATCCGCCAGAATTACTGAAGGATTGTTGACAAGTGCGCGCGCAATGGCGACGCGCTGCTGCTGTCCACCTGAAAGCTGGCTTGTGTGATTCCGCTCCTTGCCAGCCAGCCCGACCTTTTCAAGAGCGGCCTCAGCTCTGATTTTTCTCTCTCTGGAAGTGACCCCAGCATAAACAAGCGGGAGTTCAACGTTTTCCAAGGCCGATGTCCGGGGAAGCAGGTTGAACCCCTGAAACACGAAACCTAGTTTCCTGTTTCTTATTCGTGCCAGTTGATCGGCGCTCATTTCGCCTACATCCGTGCCGTCAAGAAGATATCTCCCTCTGGTTGGCCGGTCAAGGCAACCCAGAATATTCATGCAGGTTGATTTGCCGCTCCCAGACGCCCCCATTATCGCGACGAACTCTCCTTCGGCAACCGCGAAAGTAATCCCTTTCAAGGCTTCGAACTGCTGGTTTCCGATAACAAAGAAACGGTGTATATCGTTTATGGATATAACATCCGCCATATCAGAACGGTCTTCCCATTGCGCCAGGATTTTTTCTCTTTTTATCCCCACCCGATTCCAACTGCTCTACAATCAGCTGATCCCCCTCTTTCAGATTTCCTTCAAGCAGCTCTGCCCCTGTGCTGTCGGATATGCCGGTTTTAACCTTGACAAGGCGAGGAGTGTTGTTTTCGAGTACATAAACCTGTTCTCCCCTTGCGCCACTCTTGCGGGATGCGGATGCCATCCCTTCCTTTTTACCCTCCTGACGGGAGTTTTCTCCTGGAATACCTTTCGGCCTGAAACGGAGCGCCGCTGACGGTATTTTAAGGGCATTCTCTCTTCTTGCCACTTCAATCGAAACATTCGCCGTCATGCCTGGCTTCAGTCTGAGATCGCGGTTATCGACATTAACAACCACAATATATGTGACGACATTCTGAGTAATTACAGGAGAGCTTCGTATCTGTACCACATCTCCGGCAAATGACTGCTCCGGGTACGAGTCCACCGTAAAAATAACCTTCTGGCCAAGCTTTACCCGGCTTATGTCCGCCTCGTCGACGCTTACCTCAATCTGCATCTTTGTCAGGTCCCTGGCGATTGTAAAAAGGGTCGGAGTCTGGAAGGAAGCGGCAACTGTCTGCCCCACATCGACGGTTCGCGAGATCACAATGCCATCCACTGGAGAGCGGATTACTGAGTAACGGAGATTTGTCAAAGCTTGCATAAGAGCACCGCGAGTCTGGAAAACACCCCCTTCCGCCCCTTTTACATTTGCCTTGGCAGATTGCCATGCCGTTTCAGCCTGGTCATAGTCAGCCTGGGATATAACTCCCGCCTTCAGCAGATCCCTGTTTCTTTTAAGCGTCCGCTCCGCATCTGCAAGTGTCACTTTCGCCTTTAACAGATTTGCTTCCGCATTCAGGTAATTCCCCCTCGACTGCTCCACCGCAGCGTTAAAAAGCGCAGGGTCGATCTCCGCAATCGGCTCCCCTTTTTTCACTATCGAGTTGTAATCTACAAACAGTTTCTGGATGGTTCCTGAAACCTGTGTGCCAACCTGGACAGTTATTACCGCGCTGAGATTCCCTGTAGCCGAAACAGTCGAAATTATATCCTCACGCGGGATGGCGACACTCCTGTAAAAAACTTCAGGAGCACGGGTGAGATAAAAATAGAGCCCCACTGCTGCTGCCATAAGCATGAAAGTAGAGATAATTATTGTTTTTTTCATCTGATTCTCTGTCTTGACTGTTTTTAAACGGGAATAATAGCAGAAAAAAAAGACGGGTGGGAAGAAAGTGGCATCAACAAGACTCATGATGGTATGTGAAAGGATATTCCAGGCTTTAATCCTGCATTGAATTCAGATAGTTTCTCAGGTTCGATTTATTCTCTTTAAGACCAAGTTTGCGCCGGATTGTTTTCCTGTGATCCTCAACCGTTTTATGAGACAGATTTGTCATCTCAGCTATATCTTTTGTCGACATCCCCATCCTGACATAATTCGCGACCTGAAGTTCGCGCGGTGAAAGAGCGACGTTCTGGAAGAAAAGAGTCCTGGAAAATGGAGAGACGATCTCGCGAATATTTTTTTCAAGCAGCTCCAGCAGTGATTTCTGAAAAGGGAGAGCAGTTTTATGCAACCTTTCAATGATAGGAAACAGCAGTTCATGCACATTGGCTATCACTTTCTGCTCAAGCTCCGCCTTGTCCTCATTCCGTTTCTGCAGAAGCACCCTCAAGGTCGCATTGGTTTCTTCAAGCAGTTTATGTTCGCTCTGCAACAGCCCTGTCTTTTCCTCAAGCTCTTTCTGTACCCTTTTCTGATCTGAAATGTCAGTGACTACGATAAAAGTTGTCTCAGTCGGGATTCCAATAGTTGACAACTCCTGTGAAGAAACTATTGTAGGCACGGTCTGTTTTTCATTTGTGATCCAGGTCAGCTCATAACCCTTGCAGCAACAATCCTCCATTTTCAACTGGTTTTTTACGAATGTGCAGCTTTCAGGCGCCACAAACTCCAGAATATTACGTCCAAGAATGGATTCACGGCTATACCCGAGCATTCTGGCAAAACTTTCATTTACATAAGTCAGTGCCCCGTTTCTGCCAAGAAGCAGCAAACCGTCGCACATTGTCTCAACCAGCAGGCGGTAGCGCTGCTCGCTGAAGTTCAGAGCCCAGCAGGAGTGAAAACACTGGTTTTTCTTCTCAAATTCAGTCAAATTGCCATCAGTCAGTTCATTGGCTGATTCGGAACGGGAACCTACATCATCACCAAACAAAAGATTTTCCACAGGGAACTGTTCGCAATCCTCGGCAGAAGATTTTAAAATCTCGCTAAAGGCCTGTCTGTTCCTTATCACATGACGGGTAACGTCTTCGACAATAAAAAGAGCTCCGGTAACTTTTCCAGCATCATAAAGCGGAGTTCCGGATATCCTTGCCTCAATGCTTGCACCATTTTTGCATTTCGGCTGGCCGCGATGCCCGGAAAAAGATTTCCCGGATATGACCATATTGTAGAATTTTAAAAAATTCTCGCTCTGGCAGGGGGGCGAAACAGGATTTTTCTGTCCCAGAACTTCATCTGAATTCCAGCCGAATATCAGTTCGGCGCCTCTGCTCCAGTATGCAACACACCCTTCGATATCAACTATGAATACGCCAAAAGGGATATGCTCCATTAAATTATCTGACAAAGCGCTGTCAGACAGTCCAGATAATTCCTGCGACGTCTGTTTTTTAAAATCCAAAGATTCCATATAAAATTGCTCCGGAAACGGGCTTTAGTATATTGATCTTATTATCTTGGATAATTATTGAACACCTGAGGTTCTTGCAAAAGTCATAA
>DFZL01000048.1:0-411 GCA_002382705.1 Geobacter sp. UBA4057 | reverse complement strand
ACACCCTTTTTGCAAGAGCCTCACCTTTTAACCAAAAGATGACCGGGCTTTTGCAACCGCCATGACCGTCATATCCGGAAAGAATTCCTGATGCAGGAATCATTCTTCTCTCTCATCCCCGAATAAACTTTCAGGCATCCGCAGGTTTAAAAAAAATGCAATTCCGACAGAATTTGAGCTGAAATAGATTTTCAGTTTTTTCAAAAGCTCGATTCTCCATTGCAAACCAGGGGATGTCATTTTTCGTGATGTAACAGAATACGCATCAAAAAAGTGTTTTTATAAAAACATACTATTCAAGCTTTGTAAAGTGCCTAATCTCGGCAAGAGAGGGATATATTCAGCCAACTGAAACAATTGAAATACTCCGACAACAGGACTGAAATAGTATTTTATTCAGGGATATTTAAT
>DFZL01000061.1 GCA_002382705.1 Geobacter sp. UBA4057 | reverse complement strand
CTATGGCCTCTGCTGACTTCTGTCAACCCATCCCGACATCTCTCAATGCCGGTAGCACAAGGCAGATTAGCAGACCTCCCAGGGTAATTCGCGCGACCTTCATCCCAGATACCCGCCGCATCTACAGACACATCCTCCTGGATGACTATCGGGCTTAGAAGAATTGTGCCTTCTCGCCCGGATGTGCCTGCCTCGTATGCGATTCCTGTCCGTCGGGCCAGGACTTTGCCTGCAGCTTCCTTCAGATTCCGGGTCACCCCGGACACCCTTGCTGTTCGGCTATCGGTTCCCGTCATCAGGGTCAGAAGAGGACTTGCACCTCCAAGTCACCAGTCAGCCACCATAGCTGATTGGATGGCGCTAACGCGCCANNGCGCCATGCCTGGCGCACACAAAAACGGGGAATCGCCTGAAGGCGGTTCCCCGGTCTGCACCGTGTTTTAGAAAATTATTCCAGTGAAAGCACTAATCGTTTACCAAGAGCCGCCGCTATCTTATCCAGTTGACGGAGTGACGGCCAATGTTTCGGATCCTCCAAGCGGGAAACTGCAGGCCATGAAGTGCCGAGCGTTCGCGCAAGGTCTGAGATTTTTTTCTCTCCTCGGTTCAATTTTACGAGAAGAGCTGCCTGAATGTTGACATCCGGCGCAATCATATGCACGTTAGCGTCTGATTCAAAGTGAGGAAGAGGAATGATCTCGTTATCTTCCATTCTCGACTTAAGAGTTAAATCCAAAACTTCAATGGCGTTGAAATTAGCTTCTTCAAGAGTGTCCCCCTCGCTGATGGCTTCGGAGAAGTCAGGAAAAGTAATAGTATAGCCGCCTTCGTCGGCAGGATCAAAAATAGCAGGATATTCGATTTTCATTTTAGTTTTACCCCCGATTGTTTCTCTATGAACAGTAATGTCTTGATTTTAACGTCATGTGTGCCGTGAACCGGCACAGTTACCTTCAGACCATCTTTTATCATTTGGTGATGGCTGCCATTGATGGACTTGATTTCCCATCCCAGTGCTTTGAGCTTTTTTATGATTTCTTTACCGTTCATTTTTATATTGATATATCATTTTAGATAATATCACAAGATTTATTGTGTGGANNTTCCGGACAGGAAACCGACTGTTTCTCATCAGGAGTTTCCGGATGGAAACTATCTCGCTTGACCGGACATTCTGATTGATGGCGGCATGTATCACAGATGGCCTTGCCGAAGTAAATTTTTGTGCCGCCATTTTTACCGTTCGGCTGTCTCTTGTTTTCGGAATAGATCTCCATTACCTGCATCTGGAAGCCTTTGCCTTTATGTCCACTGTAGCCGGCATCAGGATCGGATGGATTCTGGAGTGAGTCGGAGGGCACATCCTTGTTGGCTTTAATCACAACCTGGGTGCCCATATCATTCTTTTCAACTAAGACAGAAAGGGTGTCATCCCCGAATGATTCTATCGGGAATGACAACTTTTATTTTTTGCAGGAACCTCGATAGTTACCCTGTTTCACTGAATGCGATAATTGAATTGTCTTGAATGAAGGCCGCAATATCTGGCATCCTCTCTCCCGCGTCCCGCTTTCCAAGACATTCGGATATCGCACCAAAACGCATCAATAGATGGGAATCGGAATTTTATGGCGTTACAAGAGCGACAAGAAGGAGGTTCTAACCGCATGCTGGGAAAAACAGTAGTCATACTTGTATTTGTTCTGTCGGCCATGCCGGTGTTTGCAGCAGAATTCAAGGAAGAGATCAAGGAGTCCGCCAGAGAAACCGGAGAGGCCTTCAAAAAAGCCGGAGAAAAGATCGCGGACGGAGCAAAAAAGGTCGGGCAGGAGACGAAGGAGATTGCCGTGGAGGTCAAGGACGGATTCAAGAAGGCGGGCAAAGAGACCGGCAAGGCGATGAAGGAGATGGGGAGAGAGATAGGGGAGACCATAAGCAGGTAGCCAGTTCCCGTCCGGAACGAAATAAATTCACAATATTTTTATCTGGCGAAACGCCAGAAAAGGCTCTTTAAATGTGTGGGATTACGGGTTTTATAGAGGCATCCGGCTTCAATCCGGAAAAAGCGCGCAGAACAGTTGAGCGTATGGGAGACGCGATACGGCATAGAGGCCCGGATCATGGCGGCATCTGGCTTGATGAGTCAGCAGGGGTGCTGCTCGGGCATCGCCGCCTTTCGATTCTCGACCTGTCGGATGCAGGCAACCAGCCGATGATCTCTCCATCAGGAAGATACGTCATGGTTTTTAACGGCGAGATTTATAATCATCTCGACCTGAGAAAAAAACTGGGCGCCATACAGAAACCTGTTATCACAGACTCTTCAGAAACAGCCGCAGTCGCATGGCGCGGACATTCGGACACCGAAACGCTCCTTGCCGGATTTGACGAATGGGGAATTACGGCAACAGTCATTGAGAGCGTCGGAATGTTCGCTTTCTCCGTATGGGACAGGGAGGAGCGGACACTCACGCTCGGGCGCGACCGCATAGGCGAGAAACCGCTTTACTATGGCTGGCAAGGGGAAACCTTCATCTTCGCCTCTGAACTCAAGGGGATAAAGGCGCACCCCTCTTTCAGAGCGGAGATAGACCGCGACGTGCTCTGCATGAAGATGCGTCATGCCTACATACCGGCTCCATACTCCATCTACAGGGGGATAAACAAACTCCTGCCGGGTCATCTTCTCGCCTTGCGTCCACCGGCCCGCGAATGCAGGCTTACGCAGTACTGGTCTTTCGAGAAAAGCGCATCGGCTTGCCTTGACAACCCGTTTGAAGGCTCTCCGGAGGAGGGAGTGGATCATCTTGAGAGCCTGCTGATTCAGGTCATAGCTAAACAGATGGTTGCAGATATGCCTCTTGGGGCATTTTTGTCAGGCGGCATCGACTCTTCGACGATAGTCGCCCTCATGCAGGCCCAGTCGACCAGAAAGATCAGGACATTCACCATCGGATTTCATGAATCGGCCTATAACGAAGCGAAGCATGCCATGGCAGTATCGAAGCGCCTGGGGACTGATCACACAGAGCTGTATGTGACGCACAATGACGCGCTTGACATCATTCCGCTGCTCCCGTCCCTGTATGACGAACCTTTTGCGGATCCATCGCAGATCCCCACATTCCTCGTCTCAAGACTCGCACGGCAATCGGTATCGGTTGCTCTCTCAGGCGACGGTGGAGATGAGCTCTTCTGCGGATACAACAGGTACGCCGCCGCGGCAAAACAGTGGAAACTTTTCGAGAACTTTCCAGTCTGGGCGCGCAGGAAGACCAGCGCCGCCATCAGGTCATTGCCACCCGCCTACTGGAACCGTCTGTCGGCATTCTATCCCTTCCCAAAGAGAAAAAAGCATAATGCGGGGACAGCCATTTACACTTTTGCCGAACAACTGCACCATACTGCCGACAACTTTGCCGATTTTTACCGCCATTATTCAAGCGACTGGCACTTTCCGGCAGAGCTCTCCATATCCGCCAGAGAGCCGGGCTGCAACTTCATTAAAGGTGTGAAAAAGCACCCTCATCTGTCGAACCTGGAAAAGATGATGGCCTATGACTTGCTGACATATCTTCCGGACGACATCCTGGTCAAGGTCGACCGCGCCGCCATGGGGGTCAGCCTTGAGACCAGGGTTCCGCTTCTTGACCACCGCGTGGTTGAATTCTCCTGGCGTCTGCCGTTTGGGATGAAGATAAGAAATGGCGAAAGAAAATGGATACTACGTCAGGTGCTCTACAGATATCTGCCTAAAGAGATGGTGGATAGGCCGAAAACTGGGTTCAAGGTTCCGATTGGCGACTGGCTGAAAGGAGCGCTTCGCGACTGGGGAGAAAATCTGCTTGACGAATCCAGGATCAGGCGGGAAGGTTTTTTAAATCCCGCGCCTATCCAGCACAATTGGCGCGAACATCTTGCCGGCCACCGGGATAACAGTCAGAAATTGTGGAACGTGCTCATGTTTCAGGCCTGGCTGGAAAACTCGAAATAGCCAGAAAAATTTATAAAGATAGTTGACGAGTAACCGTCAACTGCAGACCATCTTGAATGTGTAATAGAATTATGCTGGTGATCTTTCTTCGCCCGCTTCTTACCATCTGCTCCCCAGCCTCCCCACTGCTTGAAGAAGAAGGCGGAGTGTTGCTCTTCGCTATCGAGCACCCGGAAAGACTTCTTCTTCTCCTCGACAAACAAAGCTCTGAAGTTCACATCCCTTCCCTTGAGCTTGAGTCCATCACGACACTTGCGGATGATGTTGAGCGAAACAGCGATAGATGTGTCCTCAAGATCATCATCCTGAGACTTCCATGGTCCAGCGAAGCAGTCCACATAGCAGATGGTTCTCTGGTGCTGGCCGACTATCATTATCAGCCGTTCCAGATAGGCTCTCAGGAGCTGGTGCTTGAAATACGCCTGCTCGCGGCCTATGTATTGAACAGGAATCTCCATTATCTCATCCTGCCTCATCCCTGTGACAGGATATGTCATGCAATCTTGTCCGAACTCATGAGCCGAATATCTCTCCGAAGGTTGCTTCCATCTTGCGCCGTGTCTCCAGGGCGACACCACGGGTACCTTTCAGCTTGCCGTCGATCAGGTCAGACACGATCTTCTTGTGCAGCCCGTTCCTGGCTGCCCAGGACGTTATCGTCTCACCCATGTCCACCAGCTGGTGCGCTATGGTTTTTCTCCGCTGCTCTCTGTCCATCATCTGACTCCTGAGCCGAAACCTGTCGTTGTCTCGCAAGGTTAGTGGGACTTTACTCCCTGGGTGAGTAGTTGTCAACGACCACCCCACTGTTGTTCCGTGGACTGGAACCGGAAACATCGATTTTCCTATGTTCCTTCGACGTACCCCGCCAACAGAACAGCACTGCGCGAATAACTAAGGGGTTAGACGAAATCGTCTAACCCCTTGATATTGGCGCGCTTGGAGAGATTCGAACTCCCGACCTACGGATTCGTAGTCCGTTGCTCTATCCAGCTGAGCTACAAGCGCTTATGGATACTGAATAAGGTTTTCTTGAATACCAGAACAGCCCGCTTAAATCAAGTAAAATATAAATTTCCCGGCGTTTGCAGCCGGCAGAGCGCGCCTTTTTAGGCAAAAGAAATTACGTCTGATCTCTCGGTACGGCAAGCATCCGGTCAAGCGCCCTTTTAGCGTTTTCCCTGATTTTCTCAGGAACAGTGATAACCGGAGAGAGAGTCTGAAGCGAACAGAGAACATCTTCAAGCGAAGTAAGTTTCATATTCGGGCAGACAAGCGCATGTGAGGCGAGAATGAACTCTTTATCCCGGTTTTCCTGCCTCAGCCTGTAGAGAATGCCGGCTTCAGTCCCTATTATGAATTTTTTCGCGCTGCTTTTGCGGCAGTATTCATACATCCCGCTCGTTGAGCAGATATGATCCGCCATGTCGGCAACTTCAGGCAGGCTCTCCGGATGGCACACAAAAACTGCATCCGGATGCTCGTTTTTAAGCCTGAGAACGGTTTCTGCCGACATTCTTTCGTGTGTCGGGCAGTAGCCATCCCAGAGTATCAGCTTCTTCTCCGGCGCCTGTTTCGCCACAAAGCGACCAAGATTTCTGTCCGGTACGAATATTATCTCTCTTTCAGGAAGTGACCTGACCACCTTCACTCCGTTTGCCGATGTGCAACAGATATCCGAACAGGCCTTAACCTCGGCTGAAGAGTTGACATAGGTAACAACAGGGCGGCCAGGGTAGCGTGACTTGAATGATTCAAGGGCCTCGGCAGTCACCATGTCGGCCATGGGACAGCCGGCGTCAGGCCGCGGCAGAATGACCCTCTTCCCGGGGGCAAGGATCGCAGCCGATTCCGCCATGAAATGCACACCGCAAAAAACAATGACTTCGGCGTCAGCTTCCGCCGCCGCTACGGAAAGGGCAAGCGAATCTCCGGCCATATCCGCAATTTCCTGAATTTCGTCGCGCATGTAATTATGCGCAAGGAGCACCCCATTTTTTTCTTTCAACAGCGCTTTGATCTCTTCTTTAATCCTGTTTTCAGACAAACCAGACACCTCCGGAAACTCTTGCCGCTTGACAACAAGATATCAAAAAGCTATAAATCTCAATCTTCGGGATGTAGCGCAGCCTGGTAGCGCACCTGCTTCGGGAGCAGGGGGCCGCTGGTTCAAATCCAGTCATCCCGACCACTAAAACCGGTCAGGTCGCGTCATACGGCGCGGCCTTTTCTATTTTTTAATGCCGATACTCCTGCAAAAATCATCTTTCTCCGATAAAAATCACGCACCCGGAATTAAAAACCTGATTCCCTGTCAAACAGAGGGAAATGACACTTTTTATCACCTCTGCAAGAGTCCGGTGACTGATGAGGTCAATACGTTATGTTCCGTACAGGCGCGACTCCGGCGACAATTCTGGCAAAAGCTTCTCCGCTGTCACTGTTGATCAGGAGGTAGCGTGGAAGCCTCATCAATGAATCCGCGGAGGTTGCATGATGGGCGTTTATCGTGAAAGCCGCCGAATAACCGGCCTCTGAAGCCTTTTTTCCGAGGAAATCATCATATATCCCGAAAGGCCATGCCAGAAGATTCACCCTCCCTCCGGTCTCTTTCTCTATCTTCTGCTTTGACTTTGCAAGCTGCATCTCCACAAACTTCTCATATTCGGCAGGTTTAAGCCTCTTCGCCTCCTTTTTGAAATTCGGATGCCAGTATGTGTGCGACTGGAAATCAAACAGCCCTGTCTTTTTGAGCTCACGGATTTGATCCCATGTCATGGCGTAGCTCGCATTTGAAATCGCTGAAGGGTAGACAAAAACGGTTACCGGAACATTGTATTTTTTCACCAGCGGGGCCATTTCGCTGTAAACGCTTTTATGAGCGTCATCTTCAACGATAACCACGGATCCGGGAGATGGAGCGGGGCATTTTTTCAGGTAGTAATCTGTCAGTTTTTTCAGCGGGATGACCGTATATCCGTGACTCTTCAGGTATTTCAGGTGAGATTCAAAAACAGGGGTTGTTATGGTCATGCCGTCTGCCACAGTTGGCCCAAAACGATGATAAAGGAGAACCGGGACATTGACTCCGGCGGCAGTAGAGCCTGATTGACCGGGCATTCCGGATGTCTGGGCACCGAAAGCTGCGGGATTTGAAAAGATCAGGAAAAAAAGTAGAAAAATGCAACATACTCTCACGTCAGGAATCCTTTATATTACGGCTCCTAAAAAACCGGAGCCGGTATAATTGCCTCTGGCATGATAATGCCCGGTTTTGAATGGATATGGAAAAGCTCTGCTATTGATGGGATCATTATAGGATAGAAGCGAACCCCGACAACCCGCAAAACCGCTACATCTCCATTATTACAGGGAGTATTACCGGCCGTCGCTCTATACTCTTTTTGAAAAAACGCCTGAGGGTCTGACGGACAACCGTTTTGACCTCTTCGCTGTCGGAGCGCATCTCGGCGTTCAGCTCGTCAAGCGCTACAAGAACGAGAGAACGGGCTGTTTCAAGATACTCCTGATTTTCGTCCTCAAAAACGAAACCGCGCGATACGATGTCCGGGCCGTGTATCAGTTCCCCATTGGATTGGTTCATACCGATGATAACGACTACCATCCCGTCCTCAGAGAGATGCTTCCTGTCCTTGAGCACGATATTCCCTACATCCCCGACCCCTTTGCCGTCCACAAAAACGCGTCCGGAATCAACCTTCTCGATTATCGCCGCAGTATCGGCATAAAACGAGACCATATCCCCGTTTGTGGCGAGGATACACCGTTCCGCCGGGATCCCCACTTTCCTGGCCAGTTCGATATGCTTGTGCAGATGCCTGTACTCGCCATGAATCGGCATGAAAAAACGCGGGAGCGTCAGGTTCAGCATCAGCTTCAGCTCCTCCTGGCTTGCATGCCCGGAAACATGAACCTCGGAGACCTTTTCGTGATACACCTCCGCCCCGCGCCGGTAAAGATGATTGATCAGCTCGGATATTGTCCGCTCGTTCCCAGGTATGACTCTGGACGAGAGGATAACTGTATCCCCTTTTTCAAGCCTTATCTGCTTGTGATTGTCCATTGCGATGCGGGTGAGGGAACTCATAGGCTCCCCCTGGCTTCCGGTCGAAATGATGCAGACCTGTTCAGGAGGGAGATTAGGAAGCTCGCGAAGCTCCATCAGGTCGTCGTCAGAAATGCTCAGATAACCGAGCTCTCTGGCTATCCTGACATTTGAGATCATTGATCTTCCGTTGAGGAGTATCTTCCTGCCGTTCGCGATCGCCACGTCGGCCACCTGCTGCACACGATGAATGCTGCTGGAAAACGTGGCGACTATGATCCTCCCGGCGCATTTGGGAAATATCTCCTCAAAAGCCTCTCCGACATACCTCTCGGAGAGGGTGTACCCCTCCCGCTCCACGTTTGTCGAGTCCGACAGGAGCGCGAGCACCCCTCTCTCGCCGAATCTGGCAAGCGCGGCCAGATCGGTCAGATGTCCGTCAACCGGCGTGTGGTCTATCTTGAAATCCCCGGTATGGATAACAACCCCTTCCGGAGTTGTGATGGCAAGCGCATAACCGTCTACGATGGAGTGCGCCACGCGTATGAATTCAACCAGAAAACATCCAAGCTCTATGACTTCGCCAGGCCGTACAACCTTCAGGTCTACGCTGTCATCCAGCTTGTGCTCCTTCAGCTTTTCATTGACAAAACCGATTGTCAACGGAGAGCCGTAAACAGGAGAATCAAGCTCCTGAAGCACAAAAGGGAGGGCGCCTATATGATCTTCATGCCCATGAGTCAGGCATATCCCGCGTATGCACTCACTCCTCTCGCGGAGCCAGCTTATGTCGGGGATGACATAATCAATGCCAAGCATGTCAGGTTCGGGGAACATGAGACCACAGTCAACTATGATGATGTCGTCTCCGCATCTGTACGCCATCATGTTGAGCCCTATCTCTCCAAGGCCTCCGAAAGGTATTATGTCAAGCGGTAAAAGGTTGCTCATCTCTCTCTCTGTAGCGGAACTAGCGCGGCGATCTTCCAGTCGCACCTTCTTATCCATGCCTCGCCCGGAGTTGAAATCCAGACGGCTGAATAGAAAGAGCTCCTGAGCGCTCGGCATGCGATAAGGGCGCGCGCCGTTTCTCCGTTCCTTTCATTTGATTCGGTCATTTCCCATAGCCTCATGGCCGATTTTTCAATAACAGGGTGATAAGGGATGTACATATGTATAGCAGATTCATACCCCGCTACTGCTCCGATGAAATCACCCCTTGCGTATGCTTTTTCCGCAATGGAATACTGCTCGTTCATCCTGCGCCAGGTCTCCCCTGCAAAGAGCGCAAGAGCCAGGAGAATTATTATCACTCCATTCACAAACAGGTATCTCGCCTTGTCGCCCATAATATCACCGGAAAAAATCAGGAATAACAGCAAGAAGTATCCCGAGCAGCATGGTTGAGAGCCCGGCAAGCGCGGCAATAGCGGCTGCGATGTCGTAAGGCCTTTTCAGGGTGTATGCAGCCGGAAGCCCCCAGACCATAGCTGCGATACCGGCCAGCGCCAGCGGTATGAATTTGATCCCTGCGTGCAAGTCAAATCTCCATGGCGGAATCGATAGAACGTCTCACATCTTCCATAAGACGCGCTTCCGCCTCGTGTCGTCTCAAAGAATACTCAGGCACAACCGGTCTGTGGATGGTCATGGTTATCTCTCCGGGATAGATTCTGATCCGGTTCGCCGGATTGATTCTCCCGCTTCCGTTGATAGTAACCGGCACCACCGGGACCCCTGCGCGGAGAGCGAGGATGAACCCTCCCCTCCTGAAAGGGAGAAGCCTGGAATCGCTTGAACGGGTACCTTCAGGAAATATGACTACGCTCTTTCCGGAACGGACAGCCTCCGCCGCCTTTTCAATGCTCTCAAGGGCTTTCCGGCCATCCCCGCGGTCAAGCGGTATGTACCCTCCGTTTCTCATCGACCTGCCGAAAACCGGAATATCGAAAAGCTCTTTTTTGGCGATCCAGTGTATCTGGCACGGAACCGCCGCAAGCAGCGCAAGCACATCAAAATTGCTCTGATGATTGCTCATGAATATGGCCGGCCCTTCAGGAATCAGTTCTGCGCCGTTCAGTTTAACTCCGGTACCGGCCAGCAACAGGGATATCTTCGCCCAGAGGCGGGCATGAGCGGCATAAAATCCGCCGCTTGCGTCAAATAGCGACCAGAATATTGAGCTGGCCGCAAATAGAAAAGTAAGAGGGGTGAAAACTGCAAGAAAAAGATAAGCGCGAAGCATGGCAACCCCGGTAAAAATCGGTTTAATCTACATATTCCAGCCGTATCAGTCAAACTATTTGTAAACTGTTGAAACTTAGTCCATCCCGAAATAACGCTTTACGGGACTGAAACCGGCGGCATCTCATCCGGATTTTCCGATATGTGCCAGTTAACGCTTCAAACAATCGGCTGAATCGTATATTATTCATTCCGTTCGTTCTAACGCAACCTTCAAGGAGTAATGAATGTCTGCCCCGGAAATGGAAAAGATGGAGTCAGGAAAACCATACAATCAGTTTGCCAGCGACAATTACGCCGGGATATGCCCTGAGGCTTGGAAATTGATGGAGATGGCCAACAGAGGTTTCGAACCCTCATACGGTGACGACAGATGGACAGATCAGGCGTGCCGTGCGATAAGAGACCTGTTTGAAACCGATTGCCAGGTATTTTTCGTATTCAACGGCACTGCAGCCAATTCGCTTGCGCTCGCCTCGCTCTGTCAATCATATCATAGCGTCATATGCCATGAAATGGCGCATATTGAAACGGACGAATGCGGTGCGCCGGAGTTCTTCTCAAACGGGACCAAAATCCTCCTTGTTCCGGGGAAATCTGGCAAACTTGACCTCGATGCGGTCGAGCATGCGATCACTCGCCGTGCCGACATTCATTACCCTAAACCCAGGGTTCTGAGTATTACGCAGACAACCGAACTAGGAACTGTTTACGAGCAAAGCGAAATTACCGCCGCGACAGCCCTGGCGGAAAAGCACGGGTTGAAAGTTCATATGGACGGGGCGCGTTTTGCCAATGCGGTGGCTGCTCTGGAGCTGAAACCGGCTGATCTGACATGGAAAGCAGGTGTCGATGTCCTCTGTCTGGGTGGGGCCAAGAACGGGACTGCAATAGGAGAGGCGGTGGTGTTCTTTGATCATGGTCTGGCCGCAGAATTTGAATACCGCTGCAAGCAGGCCGGGCAGCTTGCGTCGAAGATGCGTTTCATATCCGCACCCTGGATCGGGATGCTTGAAAGCGGCGCATGGCTTGAAAATGCAAAGAGAGCGAACAGGATGGCTGCTCTCCTAGCAGATAGAGTATCAGGCATAAGGGGGGTCTCTCTCATGTTTCCGACGCAGGCTAATGCCCTCTTCCTCCAGATGGACGAAGGGATATCAGGGAGGCTCAGAAACGCAGGATGGCGCTTCTACTCATTCATAGGCGCTGGAGGGGCGAGATTTATGTGCTCATGGCAGACAACCGAGGATGATGTCAATGCGCTGGCGGATGCGATCAGAAAAGCATCGGCGGAGGGGTGAAACTGGACGGTTTCATCATAGGGATAACTGACGCCGAAATAAGGCGTGAAAAGGCCAAAGCGAGAGAACTCAGGCAGAGCCGCTGGTGGCGGAACCGCATTTCATCCGGGAGATGCCACTGGTGCAACGCCTCTTTCCCTCCGGAAGAGCTTACGATGGATCATGTCATTCCGCTTGTCCGGGGGGGGAAATCTACCCGCAACAACCTTGTCCCCTGCTGCAAGGAGTGCAACAGCAGAAAAAAGTTTCTCCTCCCCATGGAGTGGGAGGAGTATCTAAAAAAACATGGAGCGAGCGGAGCATGAAGAGTGAGATATAAGGAGAGATGCAGGCTTGTCATTTACGATTGCGATGGCGTCATGCTGGATACACTTGAATCGAACTACATATTTTACAACAGGGTGATGGAACACCTGGGAAAGGCGCCGGTTGACAGGGATGATCCGGCTCTTCGCAATGTCATTCACACCTTCTCGTTCAACGATGTAATGGAGCATCTTTTCGGCGGAGACAGCCGGAAGGAAGAGGCCTTCAGCTTTGCAAAAACTATTCATTACCGTGAACTTGCCCCCTTCATGCGTCTTGAAGCCGGGCTGATAGATACCCTTGACGTTCTGAAACCTCATCTCTCCCTCGCAGTATGCACGAACAGAGCGATCTCTATGGATATGATCATCGGCGATTTCGGCCTTGACGGCTATTTTGATCTTGTGATGACAGCGTCGAAAGTCACAAACCCGAAACCGCATCCGGAGCCTCTCCTGAAAGTTCTGGAGCATTTCGGAGTAAAACCGGGAGAAGCGGTTTTCGTTGGCGACGGAGAGGTGGACATGCTGGCTGCAAAGGGAGCCGGCATCCCATTCATTGCATACAAAACCGATCTGCCGGCAGTCGCAAGGATCAAACATCATGAAGAGATTCTCGACCATATCCCGGTTTCCGGGCAGAGTGTCGCCGGATCCGGAGGAATATTTTGAAACAGCCTGAAGCCGACTCCTACTGGGGCGGCGTACTTAAATCTATGGGGCTAGTCTTCGGCGACATAGGGACAAGCCCCATTTATACGCTCACAGTCATAGTAACCCTCACTAAACCTTCCCAGGAGAGCATTTACGGGATCATCTCCCTGATAGTGTGGACACTCATACTCCTCGTCACCGTGGAATACGCCTGGCTCGCCATGAGCCTGGGGCGGAAGGGGGAAGGGGGGACGATCGTTCTCAGGGAAATTCTGGTCAGGATGCTCAAGCCTGGCCGGAAGCTGGTTTTTGTGACATTCCTCTCGTATGTTGGAATCTGCCTGTTGATAGGGGATGGAGTGATAACACCCGCCATCTCGATCCTCTCCGCCGTTGAAGGGATGGAGCTTATCCCCGGGCTGGAGCATATCTCGCAGGGGACGCTCATCCTTATAGCATCTGTCATAGCTATCGCACTCTTTTACTTCCAGAACAGGGGGACAGACAGGATGGCCGCCACATTCGGCCCTCTGATGATGCTCTGGTTCATCTCTCTTACGATATTCGGGATGCTCTCGATAGCCGACCACCCGGCCGTGCTGAAAGCGGTGAGCCCGCTCTACGGCGCGAGATTTCTGATGGATAACGGCATGGCCGGTTTTTTTGTCCTCTCCGAAGTGATCCTCTGCGCTACCGGCGGCGAGGCGCTTTACGCCGACATGGGGCATCTCGGCCGCAGACCTATCGTCCGCGCATGGTATCTTGTCTTTTTCGCGCTGCTGATCAACTACCTCGGGCAGGGGGCATACATAATAACCCATCCTGACGCGCAGAACATCCTCTTCGGAATGGCGCGGGACAAGGCGGCGTTCCTCTACATCCCGTTCCTGATACTTGCCATAACAGCTACAGTGATAGCTTCGCAGGCGCTTATCAGCGGAGTCTTTTCAATCGTCTACCAGGGGATTACAACCAGAATTCTCCCGCTTCTGAAGATAGATTACACATCTTCGCATCTAAAGTCCCAGATATACATAGCCTCGGTCAACTGGCTTTTGATGGCGCTGGTGCTGATGATCATGCTCATTTTCCGGAAATCGGAAAATCTCGCCGCCGCTTACGGTCTGGCGGTGACAGGAACGATGACCATAACCGGCATAATGATGACGATGATATACGCAAGAACCACCAAAAAATGGAAAGTCCCGGTAGCGATCCTGGTCACTCTGGTTGATTTCGCTTTCCTTATTGCAAACCTGAACAAATTTCCTCACGGAGGATACTGGTCGATAATCCTCGCATCTTTCCCGTTCGCAACCATTCTGATCTGGACCTGCGGCCAGAAAGCGCTCTACCGCGCGCTGAAGCCGCTCGATTTCGAGGTGTTTGAAGTAGCCTACTCGCAGATATACGCCAAACAGAAGAACATCCCCGGGACGGCTCTTTTCTTTCTTAAAGACTGGCATGTGATCCCGCCATACCTGGTGCACTGCATAATAAGGAGCAACATAATCTACGAAAGAAACGTGCTTATCTCGATCTTCCGGACAGATGAACCGTACGGAGTGGAAAATCAGCTGAAACTCGTGCTTGCGTCAGGGCTTGATGCGATAGAGATACACGCGGGCTACATGGAGATACTGGATATTGAGAGCATACTCAAGGAGAACGGAATCCAGGAGAAGGTGATCTTCTACGGCATTGAGGAGATCGAGACGAGCAACGTGATATGGAAAATATTCTCTGTACTCAAAAAACAGACTTCAAACTTCGTACAGTTCAACAAACTGCCGGCGGCCAAGCTGCAGGGGGTGGTCACAAGGGTTGAAATGTAGGAGGAAGCGGAGAGCGAGCGAACACCCCCTGTTCGCTCCCGCGCCTCTCGAGTTCGGAGTCTATATGGTTCAGAACTTCGAATTTCTTTAGCGACCAGAGCGGCGAGACAAGGTTGTCACCCCCCCCGTCCCCAGTCACCCTGTGTATCAGTATCGTTTTGTCAATCCGTTCAATGAAATCGCAGACCATATCCACATACTCCCCCCTCTCAGGCGGAGCGAAATCGCCTCTGCGGAAAATTTCCTCCAGCGCCGTCCCCTTCATCACATGCAGCAGATGAAGCTTGACCCCGTGAACACCCAACCTGTTCATCTCGTTGGCGGTTTCATGAATGTCGCTTATCGATTCACCAGGAACACCGAGTATCAGATGAGCGCAGACACGGATGCCGAGCTTTACCGCTCTTTCGATTGCAGAAACGGAAGTTTTGTGGTCATGCCGGCGATTGAGAAATCCAAGAGTTCTGTCATGAATGGACTGCACACCTATCTCAAGCCAGAAGTAGCTTGTTTTCGACAAAGAGGAGAAGTAATGAAGAACTTCATCCGGAAGAGCGTCGGGGCGGGTAGCGACTATCAATCCGACTATTTCTTCGACTGAAAGCGCCTCTTCGAAAAGGGGGGAGAGTTCGGACAGAGGCGCATAGGTATTGGTATAGGCCTGGAAATACGCGAGAAATCTTTCAGCCCTGTACTTTCTCCGCATAACCTCCTTGCCGTCTTCAATCTGCCCCTTTACGTCAAGCCCGCGCTTTATACCGTAGGAACCTGACCCGCTGCCGCCGCAAAAGATGCACCCTTCCGTATCGAGCGAGCCATCACGGTTCGGACAGGTAAACCCTGCGTCAATAGATACGCGCTGCACCTTGCATCCGAACATCCGCTTCAACTCTTCCGAAAACGGGTTGTACCTTTTTTTCCGCATTTCAGTTTTCAAACGGGGTGATGACCGCAGACCTCCCCATTCTCCCGATACTTGCCAGCAGCTGCAACCTTGATGAATGCCATTCGGCCAGGCAGCGGACGCGCTCGTTCCATGCGTCAGCCAGCGCCGACTGGGTGCTCAGGATTTCGGTTATGTCGGCAGCCCCCTTGTCGTACTTCCGTTGCGAGACGGCAAGAGCGTTCCAGGCGGATTCGACAAGAGCAGATGAAGCCTCAAGGTTATTGAGCGAAGAGAGCGTATCTGCATGAGCCTTTATGATTTCTCTCGTTATCTGCTCTTCCGTGTCGGCAAGCGCCGCCTTCTGTTTCTCTAGCTTCGCCTGGGCGCCCCTCAGTTTGTAGGTTGAGGTGAATCCGTCGAAAAACGGGACGGAAATGCCGACTACGAAAGTGGTCTCCTTTGCTCCCGGCGCCACAGCCTCGCCTGGGCGAGTGTTCTGGTAATAGTTCCCGCCGATGCTTATCGTCGGAAGTCCGGCGGATTTTGTCACCGTCACCTGCTCTCTGGCCGCTTCAAGCTGTTTTCTGGCAGCCTGGATCATCGGATGATTCTTAAGCGCGTCATCCAGAAGCATGGAGAGCTCCTCCCTCTCTGCATCACTGCTTTCCCGCTCATCCAGCTCCGAAGGGAGGACGATATTTGTTCCGTTCGGAAGCCCTATATAATAGCCGAGCATCGCAAGAGACTTCTGAAGATCCCCATGGGCGCGGTTCTTGTCAAGAGTTGCCTTTGCAAGAGCGGTTTTGGCGCGCAAAGTGTCCGACTGGGATACCACCCCTCTCCCCTCTTTCTCCTTTGCGGAATAGTATGTGCCTAAAGCTATCTCCTCGTCCTTCCTCTTCGCCTCAAGCGAGGAGCTGGCTGTCAATGCGTCAAAATAGGCTTTGACTACCCTGGTCAATAAATCCTGAATCGTAGCGTCGTATGTGGAGATGGCAGCAGCGAGAAGATTCTGCGCTGAACGCCTGTTGGCGTTTCTCCCGCCAAAATCGAAAATCCGCCATGTCGCCGTCATCTGGTAGGTGTATCTGTCTGTGTTTGACGAAGGGTAGCGATTGCCTGAGTAGGTTATCTTGTCTTTTGTCCAGTTCCCGCCGCCGTTTATCACAGGCAGGTAAGCGGCGTAAGCCTCTCCGAGCGTACCCGCCTGTATCTTTATGTCTGCCCATGCGCTCTGCAGCTTCGGGTTGTTGGAGAGCGCCAGATCAACGGTCTCTTCGAGAGAGAGCGGCTTTGTAAAATCCTTCTCTACGTTCCTGGGGGGGGGTGCTGTGTCCCCCGGGAGGAGCACGAAACCTTTTTTAATCACGTCAGGAGTCGTGCGGAGCGGATCGGTCAGGAGATACGGAAAATCGGAAGATTCCGCCGCTGCCACTCTCAAGCAGAGCAGCGCTGCGACTGCAAGTGGCACAAGGAGTTTACGATCACCGCTCATTCAGGCTCTCCCTTTTGTGCTGCAGAAGCGGATTGAGAAAATACTCGATTACGCGCCTGCTGCCTGTCTTGATGTCAGCCCTGACCGTCATGCCGGGTCCTAGCGGCATCTCTTCCCCCTTGACCGTTATTGTCGATTTTTCAAGCGAGAGTATGACCGAATAGAGAAGCCCCCTCTTCTCATCCTTGATTGCGTCCTGAGAGACATGGACGACATGGGCCGGGATGACTCCGTATTTGGTGTATTCATAGGCGTCTATCTTGACCGACGCCCTCTGCCCCTCCTCGACAAACCCAACATCCTTGTTCTCGATCATCGCCTCAACCTCTATCGTCTCCTCCTTCGGCACGATCTTCATCAGAGGCTGAGCCTCCGGTACAACCCCGCCTATGGTATAGACCGTAAGCTGCTGCACCGTACCGTCAACAGGAGAAGTTAGCTTGAGAAGCCTGCTACGGCTCGATGTCTTGATCGCGTCCTGGCGAGAGGCCTCCAGAATCTTGCCCGCTTCGTTCTGGTCGTCGTAGGCTATCCTCTTCGCTTCCGCGATAAGCGCGGCACGCTGGTTTCTTGCGGCTGTAAGCTGCCCCTCCAGATCCACCCTCGCCTGCTCCTTCTCGAGATAGGCGTGGAGAGGAACGTCGTGATTTTTAGAGAGCTCCCTGTAATCCTGGGCTCTCTGGGTCGCCAGCGGCAGCGCCTCGGAATAGCGGGCTATCTCCCCTTCTGTCCGTTGCAGCTTCGCCATGAAGTCCCTGTACTGCCCGTTCAGATAGCGCTGGGCTTCCGCCAGCTTCTGCGGCGAAATGCCCTGCATGCGGGGGAGTTCAGGGGCTCTCCTGCTGTCAATGGCGCCTATCATCGCCTTTGAGCGGGCAATCTTAAGCCTCGCCTCTATTATACTGTTCTCCGCCTTGCCATATTCAGCGTCAGGCGCGCTTGTATCCAGCTCGATCAGCATATCCCCCTTTTTCACCTTCTGCCCTTCGATCACATGAAGCGCCCTCACGCTCGCGGTTTCTACGGAAGCGATCGTCTTTGTCCGCTCATGAGGGATTATCTCACCAGTCGCATTCACAACAATGTCCATTTTTCCGAATACAGACCAGCAGATGAGAATTACGATAAGAAGGACGAGCACCTTGGCTGTCACCCTGAGTGTCGGGGAGACCGGCTTCTCCTGTATCTCCAGGGCGGCCGGCAGAAATTCCGCCTCTTCTTCCTTGAAAAGGTTTCCTCCGAGCTGGTTCCTGTTCTTCCAGAAACGGGCGAAAGTGCTCCAGTAATGCTTGAGAAGAAAAAATCTGGCTTCAAGTTTATGTTTCGTATTCATACATTCACCGCCTGTTGAAGCGTAGCTGTCCCGCCGAACTGAAGGCTGTAGAGATGGGCGTAAATCCCTCCCTCTTTCTGCACAAGCTCGTCATGATTTCCATCCTCGACTATCTGCCCCCGTTCCATGACCAGAATCCGGTCTGAATCCCGCACTGCGGAGAGTCGGTGGGCTATTATGAGGACTGTTCGCCCGGCGCATATCTTCCGCATGTTCTGCTGGATTATCTGTTCGGATTCATAGTCAAGCGCGCTAGTAGCCTCATCGAAGATAAGTATTCTCGGATTGCTTATAAGCGTCCTGGCTATGGCAATACGCTGGCGCTGCCCCCCGGAGAGACCGGTGCCATGCTCCCCTACCCTCGTGTCGTAACCCTCCGGCAGTTCGCATATGAATTCGTGAGCTCCGGCGAGTTTTGCCACCTCTATGATCGGCTCTATCGGAAGAGCCGGGTTCGAGAGTGCTATGTTGTCCCTTATTGTGCCTGAGAAGAGGAGATTTTCCTGAAGCACTACCCCCAGCTGGTGCCGAAGCGATGTAGTGTCTATGATGGAGATATCCTGTCCATCGATGAGCACCCTTCCCCGGTCGGGGGCGTAGAGTCGCTGAACCAGCCGTGTCAGGGTGCTCTTTCCGGAACCGGAGCGCCCGACTATCCCTATGACCTGGCCAGGCTCGATCTTGACGCTTACGGAGCGGATTACATCCGGAGTGTCCGGACGATAGCGGAACGACACCTGATCAAATTCGATAGACCCGTTCAGGCGCGGAATGCGGGTCTTGTTCCCCACAACCTCAGCCGGGGCGTTCAGAATATCCCCCAGACGCTCCATCGAGACGCCGACCTGCTGGAAGTTGTTCCATAGCTGCGCGATCCTCAGTATAGGCTCGGTCAGCCTCCCCGAAAGCATGTTGAAAGCGATGAGCTGCCCGACCGTAAGGTTCCCCTCCACAACCTGGGACGCTCCGAGCCAGATTATCCCGACCGTGACGACCTTGCTGACAGTTGTCACAGAAACATTTGCGATAGTCCCTATATTAGTGGCGTTAAGCCCTGTCGTCACATATCCTGCAAGCTGCTTTTCCCAGTTATCGACCCAGCGCGGCTCGACCGCCATCGATTTTATCGTGTCTATCCCGCTTATCGATTCCACCAGGAACGCCTGGTTCTTTGATCCGGCCTCGAACTTGTCTTTCAGGCGGGCGCGGAGAATCGGCGTGAGCACCATCGAGAGGATGAAATATACCGGAATGGAGCCCAAAACGAGAAGCGTCAGCTTTACGCTGTACCAGAACATGACAAGTACGAAAACGAACGAGAAAAAGAGATCCATAAGAAGGGTTATGGCATTGCCGGTCAGAAACGAACGGATGTTTTCAAGTTCACGGACGCGCGCAACCGAGTCACCTACGCGGCGAGCCTGAAAATATGCGATCGGGAGCGAGAAGAGATGCCTGTAGAGGCGCGCCCCCAGTTCAACGTCAATCTTGCTGCTCGTCCTTGCGAAAACCCAGGTTCTTATCCCTGAAAGGATATTCTCGAAAATCACGGCGCAGAGAAGGCCGAAAACGATAACATGCAGGGTTTTCATCGCGTGGTTTACCAGCACCTTGTCCATGACCACCTGGAAACCGAGTGGAGTGGCAAGACCTATAAGCTGCATCACAAAAGAGATGACAAGCACCTCTCCCAGCAGCTTCCTGTATTTGACTATGGCAGGGATGAACCAGCTGAAGTCGAATTTGCTGAGATCGCGCATGAAATTCATCTTGGAGATGCAGAAGATGAATTTCCCCGACCATATTTCGAGAAATGCCGGGATATCCAGAATCTTTATCTCGGGGCTCCCAGGCTGCTGGACGATTATCCTCGGCTTGCTCTTGTCCCCCTGGTCATAACCGAACCTCACGGCTATGAAAAAATTCCCTCCCTTGTCGATGGCTATTGCAGGCATCGGGGCGCGCTCCAGCCTGTCCGGCTCCTGCTCCACAAGCCTGGCTGTCATGCCGAGCCGTTTTGCGGCAAGAAGGATCATCTCTTCTGAAAATCGTTTCTGCCCGAATTCATGCTGGAGTTTGGCTTCGTCAACCGGAATGCCGTGATGCCTTGCTATCATCAGCAGAGATATAAAACCGGAATCTTTCATCAATAAGCCCCTGTAAAAAGTTTGGGATGCATGAACCTTTTTCAAAAAACCACCGTAATTCCTGGCAGGTTTTCAAATATCCGGCTCTTGGATCTGCGAGGCTTGAAATATAGCAGCAGTCTTAATCAAGAAGGTGTCAAGATTTTCGGACAGAGCATCAAGAAAAGCTCAAGATTTTGTGTTGAAACCGTTAAGGCGGAAGGCTGACCGGAGAGTTTACGATGCCCCCGAAGCCGATAACAAACAGTTGCAACTATAAAGCAGATTACCTATATTGAACCATGCCATCAGCATCTGAAACCTTTAATATTCTGAACTGGATCAAAGCTCTTGCCCTGGTCGGCGTCGCCACTGCGGCAGGCGAGCTCATTCACAATTCCCTCTCGCTCCACAACCTGTTGTTGATTTACCTTCTGGCCGTGGTTCTGACAGCTTTCAATTTCGGCTTCCAGGCCGCCGTCCTCGCCGCATTCGCAGGAACCTTCGCTTTTTATTACTTCTTTATCCCCTCTCCTTTTGCTTTCAATCTTCTTTACGAAGAGTATCTGCCGACATTTCTTGCGCTATTCGCTGTCGGAACGATGATCAGCAGACAGGTCGCGACCGCCGGCGAGCACACCGGAAAGCTTGTAGAGCGGGAAGCGGAAACAGCCAGTCTCTATCGCCTTAGCCGCGACATAGCGGCCGCTTCCGGAGCCGACGAGCTTTATCGCGCCGTAATACGGAACATTGAAAAATCGATAGCAGAAGAAGCGGCGATCTTTCTCGCTGCCGACAATATCACTGCCCCGGCGGCTTCAAGCGAAATGATGAAATTTTCAGATGATGAGCTGTTTGCAATAAACAGGACATGCGTTAACGGAGAGCGCTCCGTTTCCATTCCGGAATCAACCTCTTCCGGATTTCCGCTGCTCTGCCTCCCTCTAATGCATGCAGGCTCATGCGCCGGAGTTCTCGCACTGCGCTCTCCTATGGCCGCAAGCGGCTCGCAGCGTCTCATCGAAGGGTTCGTTGCGCAGACCATTTCAACGCTTCAACGGATCGAGCTGGCGGAAGAGGCCGAACAGAGCAAGATACTCAAAACGCGCGCAAATTTTGAAAGATCTCTTCTGAACTCGGTCTCTCACGACCTCCGCACCCCGCTGGTATCCATAACAGGCGCCCTCTCCACCCTTATGGAAGACGACGGGATTCTGCGTGACTCCCGATCCCGCATACTCCTGGAAACCGCGCTTGGCGAGGCGGAGAGACTGAACCGCTTCGTCGGAAAACTGCTCGACATAACTAGAATCGAAGCAGGTGCGATAACTCTCAACGCCGAGCCGTGCGAAGTTCAGGAACTTGTGGGGTGCACTCTCCCTCTCCTGAAGGAAAGGATAGGGAAGAGGAAAATAACGGTCTCCCTCTCCGATAAAATTCCTCTTGTCGATATCGACCTTGTGCTCATGACACAGGTGCTCTTCAATCTTCTGGAAAACGCGCTGAAATACACCCCTTCGGAGAGCGGTATAACCATTTCCGCGCGCAGTGACGCTTCTCGCCTGATTCTCGAGGTGACGGACAGCGGCCCCGGTATACCGGATAAAGATCTGAGCCGGATATTTGACAAATTCTACCGGATACCGGCCACGGAAGGCGTAGGGGGAACAGGGCTCGGCCTATCAATCTGCAGAGGGATTGTTGAGGCGCACGGCGGGAAGATCGATGCGGAAAACGTTGAGAACGGAGGGTTGCGGATTATAGTGAGGCTCCCTCTGGAAAAGGGCAGGTAAAAGTGACCGGGAGCAATGGACGCCAGAGAATACTGATAGTTGATGATGAACAGTCAGTGCGCCGCTTCCTCAGAACAGCGCTCGGCGAAAAAGAGTTTGCGCTTGGGGAGGCTGAAAACGGCCAGGAAGCCCTGGCAGCTACCGTGGCCTTCAGGCCTGAACTCGTTCTGCTTGACCTGGGGCTTCCGGATATGGATGGGGTCGAGGTGATTGAAAGGTTGAGAGAGTGGACGAAAGTCCCGGTGATTGTCCTTTCCGTACGAGACAGGGAGGGGGACAAGGTAAGGGCGCTTGACGCAGGAGCAGACGATTATCTGACAAAACCTTTCGGCATAGCCGAACTTACCGCCCGGATCAGAGTCATACTCCGCCGTTCCCAGGAACAGACTGACGAGCCGGTATTCTGCGATGACGATCTGACAATCGATTTCGCACACAGAAGGGTTAGCGTGAACGGGGAGGCGATTCGCCTTACTCCGACCGAATACGACCTTCTCCACCTGCTCGCCAGACATGCCGGCAAGGTTTTGACCCGGACGCAGATACTGAACCAGATATGGGGCCCCAACTACCTGGATCAGCCGCACGTCCTGAGGGTTAACATCAGCAACCTGAGACGGAAGATAGAGTCTGACCAGTCCTGGCCCAGGCATATAATAACCGAGCCGGGTGTAGGCTATCGCCTGAAAGTTTCCGGCAATGAATAAAAGAAATTGAGTCCAATGCAAGATTGATGCGGATTCTGATCCTCGATGGGTATTTCGGAAATCCATTTTCCAGTTCCTGCCACGAATTGACATGGATCGGCACGAATGCGGCAAAAGAAGAAAATCAAAGGCTGGATGCCAGACAAAAGAACACCGGCATGACATTGATAAAAGTTCGAGAAGCATCAACCCTTTCAGGAAGAGCCAGAGTTGACATAAAAGCAATGAAAACAGGAACCGTACAGAGGACAATCCGTTATTTCTACCCCTATTGGGGGCTTCTCCTGCTCTCCGCCATATGCTCTGTTGTGGTCGGTGCGATGGACGGAGCGTTTGCCTATCTCGTCGAGCCGGTGCTGAAAAAAATCTTCGCCGGCAACGACACCGGCATCTTCATCTTCATCCCGCTCGGCATAATTGCTCTTTTCGCTCTTCGCGGATTATGCAGGTACATCTACGATGCGACAATCAAGCTTGCCGGGCAGAAAGCTATACAGGACATACGGAACGAACTCTACGCCTCCACAATCAGGCAGGATATCTCCTTTTTCAACCGCCAGGCGGCAGGCGACCTGATGTCGTGCGTCACAAACGACATAACCACCATGCAGGAGGGGATGAGCCAGGCTGTAACCGGCCTCTTCAGAGACGCAATTTCCTTTGTTACGCTCCTTGCCGTAATATTCTACCGGAGCTGGGAACTTGCGCTGATCGCTTTTCTCGTAATTCCGCTCGCAGTATTTCCGGCGCAGATGATCGGAAAGAAGATCAAAATAGCCGCTCGACGGAGCCTCGATGTAATGGGGGGGCTTGGCATAATACTGCAGGAAAGCTTTTCAGGCATAAGAATAATCAGGGGATTCAATCTCGAGAAATTGTTCATAAATCGGTTCAGAAACGAAAACAGCCGCTATCTCGGCCAGTTCAGACGCTACATAAAATATTCGTCGCTCGCTACGCCTGTAACGGAGCTTATCACATCCTTCGGCATAGCTGCCGTTGTCTACATCGGGGGGCACTATGTCCTTTCAGGGAGAATGAGCGCTTCGGAGTTCTTCTCCTTCATAACCGCCATGATAATGCTCTATACCCCTATGAAAAAACTGCAATCCTCCTACAATATCGTGCAGCGTTCCGCCGGGGCGGCGGAAAGGGTATTCCTCCTGCTGGATCAGCGCCCGGAAATCATAGATAAATATGGGGCTGAGCCGATTGAAGCCCCCCCCGGCTTTATAGAATTCCGCAATGTGTCGTTCAGCTACGGAGCCGAACCGGTTTTGCAAAACATATCGTTTCGCCTTGACAGCAACAGGATGCTGGCGATAGTCGGACCTTCAGGAAGCGGAAAAAGCACCCTTGTAGCCCTTCTCATGCGGTTTTATGACGCAACCGAAGGAGAAATCCTGCTCGACGGAGTAGAGATAAGAGAGATCACGCTTGAATCGCTTAACCGGCAATTCGCGTTTGTAGACCAGGAAAGCACTCTTTTCAACGATACGGTTGCGAACAATATCCGTTACGGCAAACCGGACGCTGCACAGGAGGAGATAGAAAAAGCTGCGGCTACCGCATTCGCGCACGAATTCATACTCAATCTGCCGGACGGCTATGAAACGAATATCGGCGACCGGGGAGTGATGCTGTCAGGCGGGCAGAAGCAGAGGATATGCATAGCCAGGGCGCTCCTGAAAAACGCCCCTGTCATGATTCTGGACGAAGCCACCAGCGCGCTCGACACGGAGAGTGAAAAAATAGTTCAGAAGGCGCTCGACAACCTGATGAAGGACCGGACGACCATCGTTATTGCCCATCGCCTCTCTACAATCATGCATGCAGACCAGATAATAGTTATCGAAAAGGGGTGCATCATCGAGAGAGGGACGCAGAGGGATCTTCTCAACAACAGCGGCCTCTTCAGCAGGCTGCACGCGTTGCAATTCAGCGATTCCGCGGCATGAACCGCCAGATGTTTATTCGCACCATGAAATATCTCCGTACCAAAGCAGGCAATCATGGTTTTCCAGTTTCAGGACAGACGACAAAAAACAGCCATTCTCCAGCACGACCTGGGGATTGGCGATCTGATATTCAGATTGCCATATATCCGCGCAATCGCGGAACAGAGCAGAAACGGCAAGGTTTCGCTGATCGCCCGTCCTACCTGCCGCGCTGATGACATCCTCAGAGAAGAGACCTGCATAGAAAAAATCATATGCTATGACAGGTGGCGGAAAGAGGATCATAAAGGGGAGCATCGCGGTATGAGAGGACACTGGCGGCTGGCTATGGAGCTTCGTGAATACCGGTTTGGCAGGATTGTCATTTTCTCCGGCCGCTTGAAGTACGCGCTGATCGCGCTTCTTGCAGGAATCCCCGAACGGATAGGTTACGGCGGCTCCGGCTGGAGCTGGGGTCAGCGTTTTTTCCTCAACCGCAGACCTTTCATAAAACCTTACCGTGGCAATCTCAACAGCAATTATCAGCTTGCAACCGAACTGGCGGTCAGGCATGGCTTTGCGGAAACACCGCTGATCCCGCGGCTCACCCTGTCGATACCTCTTGTCAGACAGTGGTCGGAAAAGCTGTCAGACCTCCCCTCCAGACGTTTCGTTTTTGCAATGGGGGCGTCGGTGAAGAAAAAGGACTGGGGGTGGCGCAATTTTGCGTCGCTTGCAAAACTGCTGCTTGAAGAAGGAAACGGGGTTGTCTGCCTTGGAGGAAAAGCCGAAGAACAACTGCTTGCATCACTCCGGGCGGAGATACCTCCGGGACTCAGGCCTCACCTTCTGGTTCTCGCCCCCCCAAGCGTGCTGGACAGCGCCGCGATCATATATAATTGCACCGGTTGCGTCGGCAACGATACCGGAATGATAAATGTTGCCGCCGCCTGTGAAGTTCCGACAATCGTCCTGATAGGAGAGAGACCCCCTCTTGGGCACGACCCTGCGATTTTTCATATGACCGCGCCAGGGGTGAAAGAAATCAGGGTTGAGGATCTCCGCCGGACAGTTGCGGGGATACCGGATCGCCAGCTTGCGAGTAGCTGATTTTTTTCAGGTATTGATCCAGAAGGGTCAGCAAACGGACATTACACGGGATAGCAAATTGTGAGCCTGTCATTCATGAGCAGATACCGGCGCAATAAAATCGCCCATGCAGCAATACTGATAATCCGAACCAGCGCCATAGGGGATGTTGTGATGGCTTCCCACCTGGCAAAGGGGGTGCGTCTGGCATTTCCTGAAGCGCGGATAATCTGGCTTGCAGAGCCCTATGTAGCTCCGCTTCTGGAGCATGACCCGGATATTGACTCTCTGCTCCTTTGGCCCAAGGGGCGCTGGAAGGAAATGTTCAGGAAGAGACGCTTCAGGGAACTTCTTGCGGAGGCGCTGGCTTTTCTTAAAGAGCTCCGGAGCCATAGAATCACTCTCGCCATCGATGCACAGGGGCTTTTCAGAACAAGGCTGATGGCCTGGTTTTCCGGCGCTCCGGAAAGAATCGGTTTCGACTCCCGAGAGCCGGGGAAGTTTTTAATGACAGAATTGATCCGGGATGGAGGAGATACGGTAGAGATGGGGGGGGAATACTATCACCTTCTGCATGAATTAGGGGTGGAGACCACTCCGCTCCGGCAAACTCTGCACCTCCCCCCTGGGGCTGAAGAGGCGGCATCTGATGCGCTCATGGCAGCCGGAGTGACCGGAGATTATGCGCTCTTCGCCCCTTTCAGCACCCGCCCGCAGAAAGAGTGGATAGACCACTGCTGGGTCGCGCTTTCCCGCTCACTGCAACGGGAATCGGGATTGCAGGTAGTCTGGCTTGGCGGCGCATCGGATAGCGAGGCAGCCCAGGCTCTGGCGCGGGATGGCGGCGGGGTTTCGCTTGCAGGCAAAACTCCACTCGCAGTCTCAGCTGCCATTGTCGCGAGATCATCGCTCCTTGTGGGCGTAGATACTGGTCTTACGCATATGGGGACATCATTACGGGTGCCTACAATCGCACTCTTCGGCTCCACCTTCCCCTACAGCGAGACAAGGAACCCTTCTACAGTGGCGCTTTATCACAAGCTTCCCTGTTCTCCCTGCCGGCGAAGACCGGTTTGCGACGGCAGATTTGACTGCATGCGGGAGATATCTGTCGATGAAGTCATGAAGAGCGCACGGCTGCTCCTTGACGGGAGGATACCGGGGTGAGAATTCTTCATGTAGAGAGTGGACGCCATCTCTACGGCGGCGCGCTCCAGGTCTGCTACCTTCTGGAGGGGCTTTCCAGATGCGGGGTGGAGAATCATCTTCTTTGCACCGAAAAAAGCGAAATCGCAACCGCAGCAGCGCCATTTGCCGAAATAGACCAAATACCGATGCATGGCGACGCGGACTTTTCATTTCCATTCCGCCTCCTTGGAGTGGCACGGCGCCACAACCCTGACCTGCTTCATCTCCACAGCCGCCGCGGAGTCGACATCTGGGGGGGAGTATGCGGCAGGATACTTGGCATACCGTCGCTCATAACAAGACGCGTAGATAACCGCGAATGGCCCCCTTTCGCCCGTCTCAAATACAGGACATACAACCATCTGGTTGCAATATCCGAAGAGATCTGCAGCGTGCTCCTCTCGGAAGGGGTCGATCCGGGGCGCACATCCTGTATAAGAAGCGCCGTTGAACATGAGAAATATCAGAGGCCGCGCAACCGGGAGTGGTTCGCCGGAGAGTTCAGCATACCGCCAACCGCGCCGGTTATAGGAGTGATCGCACAGCTGATTCCCCGCAAGGGGCATCGATATCTTATCGATATACTGCCTGGGCTTAGAGAGCTTTTCCCCGAACTGAGGGTGATCTTCTTCGGCCAGGGGGGAGAGCGCGAATCGTTGAATACTCACATCATGAATAACAATCTTGCCGGGATGGTCACTTTTGCCGGTTTCCGCAACGATATGCCTGAAATTTTTCCATGTATCGACCTTGTAGTGCATCCAGCACTTATTGAGGGGCTGGGTGTATCACTGCTGCAAGCGGCTTCCGCCGGAGTTCCGATCGTAGCCACGCGCGCCGGAGGGATACCGGAGATTGTGCATGACGGAGTCAACGGACGCCTTGTTGAGCCTGGCGATAGTGAGGAGCTTTTCAGAGCGATATCGGAACTGCTCGGAAATCCGGATCTGCGCCGTCGATTCGGAGTTGCCGGACGGAATATGGCGTTGAGTGATTTTTCGGTTGAGAGAATGGTGACACAATATATGGAACTCTACGATATGCTGCTGCGAAAAAGTGCCGGACGAGGCTTGTGATGTTTGATGCTGCTGCGAAAATGCCCAGAGTTTCAGTACTCATGTATCATCAGGTCGGACATTTTCCCAAACCGGAATCACACAGGGCTGTCTACTGCGATGTCAGTCGGTTCAAGGCGCAAATGGCGTGTCTTGAATGGGGGGGGTACAACGTAATCCCGCTCACGGACGCCTGCAACGGGATTTTCAACGGCGCTTTTCTTCCGCCGAAACCGGTTGTCCTCACCTTTGACGACGGTTATCAGAATTTCGCCGATGAGGCCTGGCCGCTGTTGCGGAAGCATGGTTATCCCGCAACGGTCTTCATTGTGACGCGCCTCATCGGAAAACCGGCAAAGTGGCTTGATGATGGGAAACAGGCGCGGCTGATGGATGCGTCTACGATAAGGAGTCTTGCCAGAGAAGGGGTTAACTTCGGCTCCCACACGCTCACACATTGCCGCTTGTCACAGCTTGACAGGAAAGAGCAGCGCGCCGAGATAATGGGGAGCAAATCAGAGCTTGAGGATATACTGGGAAAAGGTGTGGCCGATTTCTGCTATCCGTACGGCGACTACACTCCAGGTGTCCGCGACATGGCGGCTGAGGGCGGTTATCGTTCAGCGCTGACCTGCATACGCGGGGCGGCGAACTTCGCCAGCAACCCTTTTGAAATTCCCCGCAAGGCGATTTCCTACGGCGACAGTTTGTTCGGATTTTTCTGGAAGCTTGAAATGAAGCATGCACGCAAGGACAGTTCCAGCCATAACCCGGCGCATGTTATCCAGGGATGCAGTTTTAACGGCAAAAAGGAGCATTGAAAGGGTGCGGATCATACAGGTGTTGCACAGCCACGGATTCGGAGGGGCAGAGCGGCACGCGCTTTTGCTTATGCAAGGACTGCTTGAGCGCGGTCACGCGGTCATTTATGCCGGTCCATCGGATTCATGGCTTGCAGAACAATGTCAACAAAATGAAATCGAGGTATACCATCTGAGGATGTCCGGTATGTACGACCTGTTTTCGCACATTCGTTTGCGTAAACTTGTACGGGGATGGCAACCCGATATTATCCACGGTCATCTGCTGAGGGGTGCCAGATATACAGGGTGCGCCGCGGCAGGAATAGCGCCGGCCGTATGCACGGCTCATGCCACGACAGCCGGGAAACATATGGGAAAATGCCGCCGGATCATAGCCGTGTCAAATGCTGTTCGTAAAACTCTGCTAGGCTTCGGATACCCTGATGAAAAAATTTCCGTAATTCATAACGGTGTGCCGGATATTCAGGGGGATAGCCGTGAATCGGCAAGAAGTGAGCTGGGGATATCCACTGACACTGCAGCCCTCCTTAACGCCGGACGTTTCATACGGGACAAGGGACAGGACATTCTGGTTGCGGGGTTTAAAGATATTCCGGATATTCATCTTTATCTGGCCGGCGATCCATCCACATCATTCGGCAGGGAAGTCATGAAATCTGCGGAGGGCTCCGCCAATATCCATTTTATCGGCTACCATCCGGACATTCAGCGCCTGCTTCCAGCTTTTGACGGGTATATCTCCGCTTCCCGTCGTGAATCCTTTGGCCTGTCGCTGGTTGAGGCGTCAGCCGCAGGGCTCCCGGTTATTGCGGCTGATGTCGGGGGGGTGCCGGAAGTGATTTTAGATGGGGAAACAGGTCTTCTTTTTCCGAGTGAAAATACCTTAGCGATGAAGATGTGCGTAATGAAGCTGTTTGCTGACAGCGGAAAACGGAAGGAATCAGGCCTGAAGGGGCGTCTGAACTATCTTGAGCATTTTACGGTTGAGAAGATGGTTTCCGGAACCGAAGAGTTTTATATCCGCATTCAATCTGCTCATGCCAATGATAGCCGTAAGAAACTACAATCAGACTGCAAGAGGTTTTTGAAAGGTTCCTGCTGCAAATGATTCTATTGAGGCTCTTGCAAAAAGGGTGTCATCCCCGAATGATTCTATCAGGCATCCAGAATACTGTCATTCTGCGCGGAGCGAAGCGTAGTCGCAGAATCCATCTGAAGAGCTCGATGATGTTTCCTGTAGACCCTGCGACTTCGCGCAGGGTGACGACTCTTTTTCCCGATCGCTTATCTCGTTTCCATCCGGAAACTCCGGATGGAAACTACCTCGGGAATGGCAGCTTTTATGACTTTTGCAAGAACCTCTATTGTTTCTAAAATTCGTATAGCTCCAAATAAAAAAACCATGCCTCCCTCATCATACAGGATGAAAGAGACATGGTTTTCAACTTCACGCCGTCATGCCGGTTTTTATATGGAAATCCGGGATGAGGCGTTAGCCATGAAACCGAATTATTTTATCGGGACAGTGACGCTTATCGCCCCTCTAAGATCCCCGCTCTTCAAACCATCCTTCCTGAATCCGAGAACGTCGGTCTCACCCTGCTTGTCCCCACCGTGGCACCCGAGACAACCGGTAGAAATGTAAACCGGCCTGAAGTAGCGATAGACTTTCTGTTTGCCAATCATGGATATTTCGCCGAAATCCCTGTTCTCTCCTGTTGCTGCCGCAAGCCTGGTCAATGCCTTCTTCTCTGTTTCGTCAGGCCTGTTGCAGGGGTTTCTGTAATAATTGGCAGGCTGTTTTATTATTATGCCTGTCTTTATCTGGAATATCGAACCGGTCTCAACTGTTTTTGCTCCGTCAAACCGGACAAATATGAATATCTTTTCAGAAACATACTTGACCAAAATCAAAAAATCATGACAACCAGGGGTGAAAAACGGTTAGAGCCCCAGCTGCTTGAAAAAATCGTTCCCCTTGTCATCAACGAGTATGAAAGCCGGGAAATTCTCGACCTCTATCTTCCATACAGCCTCCATTCCAAGCTCGGGAAAATCTATGCACTCGACCTTCCTGATGTTTTCTTCAGCCAGCACGGCCGCAGGCCCACCTATTGATCCAAGGTAGAAACCACCATACTTCTTGCAGGCGTCGGTGACCTGCTGGCTCCGGTTCCCCTTGGCTATCATTATCAGGGAACCCCCTTTTGACTGAAGTTCATCAACATAGCTGTCCATTCTTCCCGCAGTGGTAGGTCCGAATGAACCGGAGGGTTTCCCGGCCGGGGTCTTGGCCGGGCCAGCATAGTAGATCGGGTGATTGAGAAGATATTCCGGCAACGGTTTGCCACTGTCAATGATCTCCTTGAACCTGGCATGTGCGATATCTCGCCCCACCACAATGGTGCCTGTCAACAGAAGAGGGGTGGAAACCGGGTATCTGGTCAATTCGGCCAACAGCTCCTTCATCGGGCGATTCAGGTCGATCTTCACCCCATGCTCGTGCTTGCCACGATACTTATCAGGTATAAGCCTCCCCGGATTCCGGTCGAGTTCCTCTACAAAAAGCCCGTCTCTCGTAATTTTGGCCTTTATGTTGCGGTCTGCAGAGCATGACACAGCCATCCCGACCGGGCACGATGCGCCATGTCTGGGGAGGCGGATCACCCGCACGTCATGCGCGAAATGCTTTCCTCCGAACTGTGCGCCGATGCCGAGTTTCCGGGCTGCTTCAAGAAGTTTCTCCTCCAGCGCGATATCGCGGAAAGCCTGGCCATGCTCGTTTCCTTCGGCAGGCAATGCGTCCAGCTCTTTCGCCGTCGCGAGCTTGACCGTCTTCATGCAGGCGTCTGCCGAGGTGCCGCCAATGACGAAGGCTATATGGTACGGCGGACAGGCGGCGGTACCCAGGTATTTCATCTTTTCAACGAGAAATTTTTCCAGTTTCCCGGGGGTCAGGAGCGCCTTTGTCTCCTGGTACAGCATCGTCTTGTTTGCCGATCCCCCCCCTTTGGTCATGAAGAGGAATTTGTAGCACTCCCCTTCCGTAGCCTGAATGTCAATCTGCGCCGGAAGGTTTGTCCCCGTATTCTTCTCCCTGTACATATCGAGAGCTACAGTCTGCGAATAGCGGAGGTTTTCTTCGGTATATGTCCTGTAAACCCCCTTTGAAATCCACTCCTCGTCTTTCACACCTGTCCAGACCTGTTCCCCTTTCTTGGCTACAACCGTGGCGGTGCCGGTATCCTGGCAGAGAGGGAGTTCGAACTGCGCCGATATCTCCGCATTCCTTAGAAAAGCCATCGCCACCCCTTTGTCGTTCATAGAGGCTTCCGGGTCGTCAAGTATCCTGGCGACCTGTTCATTGTGAGCGGGACGGAGCAGAAACGAGACATCCCTTATCGCCTCTGCGGCCAGGATAGAAATGGCCTCCGGGCATACCCTCACCACATCCTTTCCCGCAAATTTTTCAACAGTCAGATACTTCTCCGAGCTTTCGATCTTCCGATAGGCAGTTTCATCCCTGCCAAGCGGAAATGGTTCCTGATAATGAAACTCCGGTGTCGCCATGAACTTTCTCCTCTCATTTCTGCAAAATCGCATTAAAATAGTTTACGTCCGGAAAGGTCGCCTTTTCCGCTGAATTGCAGGAATAGCAGCAAAAGCCGGTTCGGCTGAGTATTCCGGATTGAAAATAATAGATAAATGTCAACTCTTTGTCGAGAGCGAAGTTTCAGCTTCGGATGAGTCTGCTCCCATGCGGATTCTCCTGAACTATGAGTAATTGACACTGAATATCCGCTGTGATACCTGTTGCAGACAGAAGTTTTATGGAGTGGTTCTAATGCCGGTCATCCGGAACGCCCTGAAGAGTCAGTCAGCGCATTGCGGAGACAACTCTTCAACCTCGCTCTTGCGGGAGCTTAGAATCAGGCCATTACCCACGGAGGGCTCTTTTCATGTTCAACAGTCTGAGGGAAGATATAAATTCCGTTTTCGAACGGGATCCCGCCGCTCGCAACAGTCTGGAGGTCTTTTTCTGCTATCCTGGGCTGCATGCCCTCTGGATTTACCGTATAGCCCACTGGTTCTGGGTTCATGACATGTTCTTTCTTGGAAGATTCATATCGCATATCGGGAGATTTTTGACCGGCATCGAGATCCATCCCGGTGCGAAGATAGGACGCAAATTCTTCATAGATCATGGCATGGGGGTAGTAATCGGAGAGACAGCGGAAATCGGTGACAATGTAACTATTTATCACGGAGTTACACTTGGAGGTGTTACTTGGGACAAGGTGAAGAGACACCCTACCCTGGCCGACAACGTTGTGATAGGTTCCGGAGCAAAGATACTTGGACCATTCACCGTCGGCGAAGGAGCCAAGATCGGCTCCAATTCGGTAGTTGTGAAGCCTGTCCCCGCTAACGCCACGGTAGTCGGGATACCGGGCAGAATGGTCATGGAGCAGGGAAAAAGGAATGAAGGAAAAGCCGACCTTCAGCATGGACAGTTGCCTGACCCCGAAGCGAAAGCGATATCCTGCCTTTTCGACCAGATACGCGAACTGGAACGCAAATATGCCGCGCTCGCGGAAGAGCACGAAAAACTCAAGGAGAAGATAAACGGATGAAACTCTTCCGCGTCAGGAGAAACAGTGCTGCCTGCGGATTTCCCCTCTCTCCGGCATTGATTGATACAGGGAACGTCGGATGATCAAACGGCAGACGACCATAAACAGCATATTCAGGATATCCGGGACAGGATTGCATTCAGGCGCCACCGTAACACTGGAATTTCTCCCGCGACGCGAGCAGGGAATAGCATTCGTCCATAAAGGGAGAATAATCCCTGCAAGATACGATATGGTAGACGACACGAGGCTCTCCACGATGATTGCATCGGAAGGCGCCTCGGTTTCTACCATAGAGCACCTCATGGCTGCGTTTTATTTTTCAGGGATAACAAACTGCCTCGTCTACATCGACGGGTCCGAAGTCCCGATCCTTGACGGCTCTGCGTGGGAATTTTATCAGGGTTTATGGAAAGCCGGGGTTTACGAGTTCAATGAAGACAACGTCTACCTCAAGGTGAACCGCCCGATTGAGACAAGCCAGGGGGACGCCTGGGTGAGGATAAAACCGCTCAATACCCTTGACATTACAATGACCATAGAATTCAGGACGCCTGTGGGGAGACAACGCAAACGGGTGATGGATGTTGAAAATGCATTTTCCATCATCAATTCCCGGACATTCACCCTGATGGAGGATATCGAGGAGATTAAAAAAGCTGGTCTGGCAAAAGGAGGCTCTCTTGAAAACGCGGTTGTCATAGGGGCGAATGACATCGTCAACCCCCACGGGCTCCGTTACAGGAAAGAGCTGGTCAACCACAAGATACTCGACCTCATAGGCGACCTCTATACCAGCGGCTATCGCATTCTGGGGAAGGTTGAAGCCTTCAGAACCGGGCATCACCTTAACAATCTTCTGTTAAAAGAGCTTTTCTCATCTGAGGAAAATTACTCCGTCTACTGAGGTTCTTGCAGAAGTGACAAAAGATGTCATTCACGGAGCAGCAGTCGGCGACTGTTTCTCATCCGGAGTTTCCGGGTGTAAACTGATAAGTTCAGCCGCCATCCTGACCTCTTCATCGTCCGAAGTCACGACGCCATCCAGACGCGCCATCAGCAGTTTTTCCTTTATCTCCCTTATCGCCGGCCCCTGGACACAGCCAAGCGCCATTATCCCTTTCCCGTCCATGCTGCACCGCACTTCTCGCAGCCTTGTCATATAGAGCGAAGTGAAGCGACGGACATCCTCGCTCCCGGAGCGGGCGGCGAGATAGAGGACAGATTCGGGAGAGAGCGTGCAGAACCAGCGATAAATGTCGCTGGGGTGGATGCAGACGCCATGTTTCAGCTTCTGCCGTATCGCATCCAGAGTGGAGATGACCTGCCGCCTCTGAGAAGAAATATCTTTTGCCATCCTGGCCGGGATCGACAATTTCCCGCAAACCTGTTCGAAAAACTCCTGCTTTAGTGAGTTGCAGAGCGCAAGAAAAGTGACAAGCCACTCTTCGCATTTTTGATCCAGATAGAGCATCCTGAACCAGGCAAGAATACGCGCGGCTTCATTCAGAACCGTCAGCGTATCCTGGGTGATTTTAAGCGAGGGGTGAATTTTTGTGGTCAATCCGAACTGCGCCATTCTGTTTATCGCGTTTACCGGTTCCTTTTCCTGAAGAATCAGCTTTATTTCGCCCAGAATCCTGGCTCCGCTGACCCTGGCGGGCATATCCATTCTGATCCCTGTTTTCATGAGATTTTCAGTATGGGGAGCGATATGGAATCCAAGCCTCTGCTCGAACCTGATAGCCCTGAAGAGCCTCGTGGGATCTTCTATGAAAGAGAGGTTGTGCAGCACCCTGACAACTTTTTCGTGTATATCCTGTAGTCCGCCGTAGTAATCTATCAGAAGCCCGAAATTATTCCGGTTGATATTTATGGCCAGAGTATTGATTGTGAAATCACGCCGGTACATATCGTGGCGCAGAGAAGATCTCTCGACCGTCGGCAAGACTCCGGGGGATTCATAATACTCGAGCCTGGTGCTTGCGACATCCACCTTGCCACCATCAGGAAAGAGGAGGACAGCAGTGCCAAAAACCGGATGGCTTCTGACGCGGCATCCGTTCTCTTCCGCAAATTTTTCGGCGAAGAATATTCCATCCCCCTCCACGGTTATATCCATATCAAGATTTTCCATCCCGAGCAGCATATCCCTGACAAAACCGCCGACAGCATATACCTGGAGCCCTAGCCTGTCTCCGTTCTCTCCGAAAGCCTTCAGCAATTCTACTGTCGAAGAAGGAAGCCGCCTCTTCATGATCCCGGAAACATCCCTGTTCCTGGCTACCTCAAAAGATTTCCCCTGGTCGCTTCCAGGAGATGAATGCACTTTCCGGTTCGCCATATGCATATGCCGCAGAATGTCTGTCCTCGTAACCGCTCCCCTGAGCTCTTCCCCTTCAAATATGGGGACAAACCGCCTGTTGCCTGTCACCATATACTCCTGGATATCGCTCAGGGGAGTATCCGCTCTTCCTCGCATGAACTCCGTATGCATGAAATCGGTGACAGGAGCAGATGCGAACTGGTGGTATATCGCCTTTTCAACCGTTTTCCTCGATATTATGCCGACCATCCTGGACCCGTCCATAACAGGCATCGCATTGCAGTTGTAGCGTGCGAGATATTCCATCGCCTCAGAAATTGTTATGTTGGAAGGGGCGGTTTTGACCGGCGACGACATCACCTCATAAGCGGTAACCGCCGGTTTGACAAGCTCTGTCAGCGTTTTTTCGAGACGTGCCAGAGCCTCTTCATGAGAACAGTCTGTAACGGTGGCATACCCTGCAGCGGGATGTCCCCCTCCGTTGAAGCGTTTCATTATTTCTCCGGCATTCACCTCCCTGAGGCGGCTGCGGGCAACGATGTGCGTCCTCCCCTCCATTTCAAGCAGGAGAAAGAGCGCATCCAGGTTTTCCATCTCAAGCATGGTATGGGCGAGACCTGCAATGTCGCTTACATACCTCTCGGCTGACGCTGACGCTATCGAGACCGGAATATCACGGATCATGACTGTCCGCAGATTTTTCAGAAGACGGTTTAACAGCTCTATCTGAACGCTTGTAAGCTCCTGTGCGACAAAATCAGCCACGACATTCAGTTGCGCCCCCTGCTCCAGCAGCCAGGCAGCGGCGAGGCAATCATCCGGCAGGGTTCCCGGATACAGGAGTTTTCCGGTATCTTCATAAATCCCGATCAGCATTATTGTGGACTCTTCCGGAGTCAGCCGCAGGCCGCGCTCCTTCAGGATAAGCGCCATGATCGACGAAACCGCCCCGCACGCCCGGACAAGACCGCCAGCCTGTCTGATTCTGCCGGCCTCTTCGGTATGATGATCGTAAATATGGACTTCAACCTCCGGCATTTCAGTAAGCGGTGAAAAGCGCCCTATCCTGGCGGCATCGCTGCAATCGACAATGACAAGCCTTCGGATTCCATTCAGGTCGATATCCCTGGCTTTGACAAACGGGGGGAGATAATCCGGATAAGAGGCGATGAAATCCCTTACCCCCTTCTCCTGTGATCCGGGAAACGATAGAACAGCATCCGGATAGAGACGGGAGGCGGCAATCATCCCTCCGAGAGAGTCGAAATCCGAATTTGTATGCGTTGTTATCAGTTCCATTGATAAGTTTCTTGCACCTTTCCTGGCAATATTTCTCCACGAGAACCTACTGTTTTATAATGCAACCGATTTTGAGGCAGAATTTTACCTGGTTTCCATCCGGAAACTCCGGATGAGAAACAGTCGGTTTCCTGTCCGGAAAGCGGGGATTTTTTCTTCTNNAGCACCCTTTCCGGATGGAAACTACCTATATCTCTGGATAAAAGTTGTTGCAATACCATTTAAAGCTATGGTATCGCAGATTTCCGCAACGACTACAAGGGGGATAATGGATGGAACTTCACAAGAATCTGAAATCGCTCGGAGGAGGCGGCACCCGGTACTCTTATGAAAGGCCTGACCCCTCGCTTCTGGAATCATTTCCAAATCCGTTTGCCGATCCGGAAATGAACAGCGTCGGCGCTGTCGGGACGCTGCATATCGAATGCCCTGAATTCACTTCGCTCTGTCCCATGACCGGACAGCCGGATTTTGCTAAAATCATCATTGATTACGAGCCTGACAGGCTTTGCCTGGAAAGCAAGAGCCTGAAACTCTATCTCTGCTCTTTCCGCATGCATGGCGAATTTCACGAGGCATGCGTCAACAGGATATGCAACGACCTTGTTCAACTTCTCAAACCCAAGCGGCTTTCGGTCAGGGGGGAGTTCACCCCGCGGGGGGGGATTCCGTTCTGGCCCACTGCCGAATATAAAAAATCAGGAGAGTGAGTTTAAATGATCAGCACATCGGACTTCAAAAAAGGGGTGGTGATACAGCTTGAAGGCGCCCCTTGCCTTATCGTGGAGGTAACAGTCAGTTCACCTACCGCTCGCGGCGCAAACACAATGGTAAAGACAAAATACCGGAATCTTGTCACTTCTCAGGTTCTTGAAAAGACTTTCCGCTCCGGAGACAAGGTTGACGAGGCTGACTTTGAACGACACAAGGGACAATTCCTATACGCAGAATCAGGCAGAGGGATTTTCATGGATATGGAGAATTACGAACAGCACGAAATGCATGAGAATGAATTCCCGGCTGTCGCCCCTTTTTTGCTGGAAGGGACAGAAGTCACTCTCGGAATATTCGAAGGGCGTATGATCAATATAGAACTTCCTCTCGCGGTGGAACTTCTGGTATCTGAAACAGCTCCGGCGCTCAAAAACGCCACCGCAACAGCGGAGATGAAAGAAGCGCTGCTTGAGACTGGGCTTAAGATCAAGGTGCCTTCATATCTGGAGCCGGGAGAAAAAATAAGGGTGGATACACGCGACGGAAGATTCATTTCGCGCGCCTGATTCAGGGAGCTGCAACCGGCGATTCTCACGGGGTGCAAAATAAAAAGGGGGGCTCGGAAGCCCCCCTTTTTATTTTTCTATGAGGTTCTTGCAAAAAGGTCGTCATCCGCGAATGACATCTTTTATTACTTCTGCAAGAACCTCCTGTTTCAGCAATTCAATGCGAATCAGGTTTGCCGAAAACAGGCATCACCTTGTTGAAGCAAAAGAAGAGTATGAAAGGAGTCACAATTACAGCGATCAGGCCTGCAAGCCCCTCTTTCAGCGTTTCCAGATTAACCGGCGCAAGCGGCATATGATACTCCATGAAGCCGGAGTATGACGAAGAAAAGGTCTGGCCGGCGATTACGACATTCCATCGCATCATGAATACGCCGAAGAGAATGCAGGTCGAAGCGATAACGGCTCTTCTGACCGTGAGTCCGGGAAGGAGGAGGAGAATAAACGGCAGTATGTTCCCGATACCGTACTGAAGGACGAATACCTTGATGAGATCATGCTCGAAAATCACAACCCTCAGGATATCCCACGACTTTGTCGCAGTATAGATTCTGAATATCATGTCGAGAAGTTCGAGAACGAACGCTAGAATCAGAAAGGCTATGAGGTATTTTACCGTAGTTCTGGTAGACTCGATATCTACCGGCTTGATGGTCGGATCATCCGGAAGTGACGGATTATCCTTTTTCTTCCTTCTGTAGATGCAGTTCCTCATCGACACCACAGCCGCATATGTCACGATGCAGAGGGCGATGCCGGAAACCACGGCTGAACAGAGGAATATCACCGGCATGAGAGGAGTTGTCCATAAAGCATTGGCCTTTACAGAGCCGAATATGAAACCAACATAGCCATGAAGAAAACAGGCTACCGGAATGCCTATTGCAGCAAGGAGGCCGACCGCCTTTTCATCTTTTTCAAGGGCATGCTCGCTTATGTCGTAAGCGCCTAGCGTAAGGAGTGAGTATATCAGGTAGAAAATCCCCTCAACTCCGCTTCTGCTCTGCTTCGCTTTCAGCTCCAGCGCCTTCTCCACGAAATGCTTCCTGTATACGAACCAGAGCTCGGAAGCGACTATCATCCCGTATGTTGAGAATACGACACCGAAAGCGGCGATGGCCGAGGTGAAATGGGGCGTCAACATGACCTCTATCCCCCTGAACGGCTGGGTCAGGTGCAGAAGAAGAGGCATCATGGCTACTGGTAGAAGCGCGAATGAAAATACCAGTGAAAATTTTGCGATATCCTTCAACTGCTTCACCCCGAAAACATGATACAGGGAAGAGAGAACGAAAGCCCCGGCCACAAGTCCGGTTATGTACGGATACATGACGATCGTTATAGGCCAGTATATATATTCGTTGGGATAGGTAAAAAACTCCTTAATGGTCCAAACTTCTCCGTGTACCATGGCTATCTTACCTCCTTGGAGAGACCGAGATAGAATACCTGAGGTTTATTGCCGTACTCTTCCTTCAGCACCCCTACGCGGTCATTCATGATGACTTTTGTGACAGGATCGCTCAGATCCTTCAAATTCCCGATTTTACGGGCTCCGAACGGACATGCGTCAACACAGGCCGTTTTCAACCCCTTGGTTATGCGGTGATAGCAGAAGTTGCACTTCTCCGCCACATGGTGAACCGGATGGAAGAATCTTGCGCCATAAGGGCAGTTCTGAACGCAGTAGCCGCAGCCGATGCACCATTTCCTGTCTATGAGCACCACTCCGTCATTTGTCCGGAAAGTGGCGCCGACAGGACAGACCTGTACGCATGAAGGCTTGTCGCACTGGTTGCAGAGTTTGGGAACGAAAAATCCCTTCGCTATATCCTCGTTCTTAACATCCTTGAGACCATGATGCTGCTGGTCGATTTTTGTCGAAGTGAAACCGTTTCTGGCCTCTTTCGGAGAGTCGATATAGGTATGGCCGTCAAGAGTCACCACATACCGCTCGACCCATGTGCGGGAGGCATTAGTTTCAAACGGGACTTCGTTCTCGCTTTTGCAGGCTTTCACACAGAAGCCGCAACCTACACATTTATGCGTGTCAACGAGGAAAATCCAGCGTGTCGAGTTCCCGTCGTTCTTTTCGGCATGCAGAGACTTGGGGTCAAAAAGCTGGAAAGCGGAGAGCGGCAAGGCTATGCCACCTGCCATGACCATCGCTTTCTTGCAGAATTCGCGGCGGTTTATCATTTTTTCACCTCCGGCTTGGAATCCTCAAAACCAGGGATCTGAGGTTTGTGCGGCGAGTGGCAGGTCACGCAGTCAAGCCCTGTGTTATGCGTTTCCGGATCGATGCCTGGCAGCGAGCCTCTGGGACTTCCGGGATAAGGGAGTTTCGCATGGCAGCGGATGCAGAGGGCGCGGCTTTTGTCAATCACAAGCTTGGGAGGATTCTCAGGGTGCTCGCCCCGAGGCCCGTGACAGTTCTCGCAGCTTATGACGGCATGAGCGCCGGATGCATGCTCGGCAAACCTGTCGCTATGGCACTCCTTGCAGGTTTCGGATCCTTTGTACTTGACAGTCATTGACTTCCAGTCGTCTATGCTCCCTTTGCGGTGCGTCCCGTACATGTAGCCCTGTTCATGGGTGCCGTAATCTTTTGGGACCAGGACGGTTCGCGCCAGCAAGACAATTACAACGATGCAGATAGCAACATACAGAGGGCGCCAGACATGATTTTTCACCGTTTACTTCTCCTTTCGAAAGTATTGTTGTATTTCTACAACTTATGAAAAAATGATTTTGGGATGAACTGCCGCGCCGTGAGCGGCAAGGTTTGCATGAACCTTTCATGGTGCAGTCGGCCAGAACGAGAGGGTTGAGAATTATCGACTATCAATCCATAAGATTGCATTTTTTGTCATAACAGAACCGATTTTGCAAGCAGAAATTCTCATAATAGCGGCAAATTTATGTTTATGCAGAATTGAAAATCCTTTATGATTCAGCAATGGGTAAAATACTGCTTATAGACGACGACCAGGGCTTTACAGATTTTCTTTCGCAATACATCAACGAAAACTATCCGCTGCTGCACGTTGAAACCTGCAACAATCCGCTGGCAGGACTCCAGAAGATAAGAAGCGGCGGCTATGATCTTATGCTGATAGACCTCGAGATGCCTTCAATGGATGGGCTCAAGCTTCTGGATTACGCGACAGGTAGCGGCATGGACAAGAACCGGATCGTAATACTTTCCGGCCGCGACGCCGATTTCCTTCATACGCTCTGCCCCATGGGGACATGCCTGGCTGTGCTCAACAAATTCGAGGCGCGCCAGAAGAGCGTGCTCGACATGATCTTCAGCTCTCTCCAGAAAAAAGCGGCCGCATGAAAAGATCGCCGTTTCAGGAATATCCTGCGCTTTCCCCGCTTCCCATCCCTCGATACCTCTAAGCCGGAAAATCATCTGTCAATCTTCATCCTGGAGAACCGCTTCAACCTCTTTCGACGGCAGACTCTCCATCATCTCCCCTGACGGAAGAAGCATCACCCCCCTGACAGAATATATATAGGTAAAACGCCTGTCCATCCCCCTGTCCAGAAAAGCTCCCCCGGTGAAGGGTGATGGGTTGAGCGGGCGCAACGGCATGGCGTCATCCCGTTTTTCTCTCCTGTATATGTTGTATCCGAGCAATTTCCCCTCAAAAGCGGAAGTATACGAAAATTCGAGCCTGAATTCCGCAGGGGTCGGTGAGACAACCAGCGCCGGAGGGGGAAGAGGCTCCCGTGCATGAACCTTGAATACCGGGGAGTATTCACCTTCAACCCCTTCTTTAGTGAAAGCGACACCCTTGTACAGATATTCCCTCTCACCTGTCACGTTTCCGTCCATAAAAATTGCCCGGCTACCGTAGAGCTGCACCGCCTCATCAGGAATATCCGGATATACAGTCCTTATAAGCGTGAATCCTCCGCAGTTGCCGCAGACCTGGGAAGCGCCTTCAGGCGATTCGAGTCTGACAACCCTCACTCCGGCTATTTCTTTCATTTTTCTCCCGGCTCTGTCGTGTCCAGGAATGAAAAATGAGATTTTCACGCTATTTCCAGACTGAATCGCGCTGAATTTCGAAGGTGGCGCCGGAAGCAGCATGTCAGGATATATCAATGTTCCTCTCTTACCGCATCCGCCCGCCGGGAGCAGGAGCAGAAAGAGAAAAAAGGATAAGAAAAGAGATTTCATACTATTTACCAGCAGATCCCTGAGGTGTGTTAGAAACGAGCGGCACCTCGAATGCACTGCCGAAAAGCGAGAATTTGACTCGATCCTTCCTGATCTCCGTAATTTTAGCGCCATATACAACATTCCCCTCTTTAAGGAGGAGATCGTTTATAACGGCGCGTCTGAGAGACCTGTCATCCTGCCAGGCGATCCCTGTCACTTTAATACTGGCCGGGGCGGGCATAGTGTGCGGCGACTGCTGTGATGGCGCCGATGCGGAAGCGTAGGATGCTTCACGGCTGGCGCCGGCAGTTTTAACAGAATCCGGCTTTGCAGACTCTTTTCTGGCAGGTTTTACCTTCGTATTCTGCTGTGCAGAAGAGGAAGGCCTTGCCTCTTCTCTTCCGGCAGAAGCGGCCGGAGCGGGAGAAGCGAGTTTGGCTGTTCCACCTTTTGCGGCTGAAGAGGTTGTGCCGGCAGCCGGATTTGGCGTTCCATGAAGAGCTTTCGCGGGAGGAGAAATGACGCCTGCGGAGGGGAGGGGTTGCGTATTTGCCACAGGAGCAGGAGGAGGGGCTACAGCAGCGGGAGGAGCGACAGGAAGCGGCGCGAACTTCTGCTGAAGAGCCTGTTGATTTGAATATGAGGGGTTCTGCGTGATTTGCTGCGCTGTTTTTGATGAACGTCCCCCCTTTTTCCAGACAAAATACCATGTTCCTGCCGAGCCTGCCGCTAGCGCAATCAGCGCGGAGAAGAGTATCGCCCTGCCGGAGGCGCGTTTCCCCTGGCGTATGTAATCGTTCTTCAGAAGGGCGCCTGAAAGGTTCACTCTCCCTTTAGGCTCGGACTTCATGCTCTTTTCCTGCTCCATCTTCTTGAGTGCATCCAGAATATAGCTCATCTTTATCTGACCTTCCTGCTTCTAAGCCACCCGAGTATTGAATCCAGAACGCCGACATCGCCAGCGTCATATCTGGATTCCGATACTACGCGATGAATCATGGGGGATGTTATTCTTGTCTCTTCCATTGTCCATGCCATGATCAGAGCCTGTTCGCACAATACGTTAATGACCCTGGGCACCCCTTTGGAATAGCTGTGTATCTGTCTCACCGCTTTTGTGGTGAAAAGCCCCGGCACCCTGCATCCTGACACCTTGAGGCGGTGCCTGATGTAGTTTCCGGTATCTTCCGGCCCCATCGGGACAAGGCGGCAGCGCACTGTAATCCTCTGGTTCAGCTGCCTCAGATCGTGCCTGTTGAGAAGATTGTTCAGCTCCGGCTGGCCTGCCAGTATTATCTGGATAAGCTTGTCCCGCTCCGTTTCGAGGTTTGATATCATCCTTATCTGCTCAAGCACGGCAGGGGCGAGATTCTGCGCTTCGTCCACAACCAGAAGCACCGTGCTCCCCTCCGAATGTTTTTCAAGAAGGAACATGTTCAGCGCGTCCAGATATCCGTATGTATCCTTTTCATCGGCCTCCACTCCGAATTCCCGGCATATTCCTGCAAGCAGCTGCACGCCGGAAAGGCAGGGGTTGAAGATGAGCGCGCTTTTGTATTTTTCTGTGTCCAGCTGTGAAAGAAGTGTCCTCAGCACCGTTGTTTTCCCGGTGCCGACCTCCCCAGTCAGTGTTATGAAACCGGCATGGCTGTCGATTCCATAAAAGAGGTGGGCGAACGCCTCGCGGTGAATCCTGCTCAGAAAGATAAAATCAGGATTGGGAGTTATGGTGAAAGGTTTTTCTGTGAAACCGTAAAAATCCTGATACATCGATTTATCTGCCTTCCCGGCGCCTTGAGATTTCGTCGCGCACCCGGTTAACCGAGGTTCCTCCGGGGATATCCCTCGCGTTGATGCTTGCCTCCACGGTTATTGAACCGAAGATATCCTCCGCAAAATACGGGGAGAAGAGCTGCCACTCCGTCAGTGAGAGTTCGGTGATATCCATCCCGTTTTCAATGCAGTACGCAACCGCCTTTCCAACCGCCTCATGCGCATCCCTGAACGGAACTCCTTTCCGGACAAGGTAATCGGCCACATCCGTCGCAGTTGAAAAGCCTTGCGTAGCGGCTCTCCTCATGTTTTTCTCATATACCTCCATCCGGGCTGTCATATCGGCAAAAATCTTGAGACTCCCCTTGACCGTGTCAATGGTGTCGAAAAGCGGCTCCTTGTCTTCCTGCATATCCTTGTTGTAAGCGAGAGGAAGAGACTTCATGACCGTAAGGAGCGCCACGAGGTTTCCATATACCCGTCCGGTCTTCCCGCGGACCAACTCCGGCACATCCGGATTTTTTTTCTGCGGCATTATCGAGGAGCCGGTGCAGAAGTCGTCGGAGAGCTCTATGAATTTGAACTGGCTGCTGCACCATATGACAAGCTCTTCTGAAAATCTCGAAAGATGCATCATAAGGATGGATGCATCCGCCAGAAATTCGATAACGAAGTCACGGTCGGAAACTGAATCGAGCGAATTGCGTGTGACTGAATCAAAACCGAGCTGTTCTGCCACATACTCGCGATCGATCGGAAAAGTCGTGCCGGCAAGAGCTCCGGCTCCCAGAGGCATCACATTCACCCGTTTGAGGCAATCCTCAAGCCTTTCCCTGTCACGCCTGAACATCTCCAGATACGCCATAAGGTGGTGCGAGAAAAGAATCGGCTGGGCTGTCTGCAGATGCGTGAAGCCTGGCATGATGACATCGATGTTTCTTTCAGCCTGTACGAGAAGCGCGTCGATCAGGAGCTCTATGAACGTGATTATCTCAACAATTTCATCACGCATGTAAAGCCTTATGTCGAGAGCCACCTGATCATTTCTCGACCTTCCGGTATGCAGCCTTTTTCCGGCCTCGCCAATCTTTTCTGAGAGACGCGATTCAATATTCATATGGATATCTTCAAGAGCGACTGAAAAATCGAAATTGCCGGACTCTATCTCTTCAAGTATCCGCTGCAGGCCATGAACGATCTTTTCAGAGTCCTCGATAGAGATTATCCCCTGTTTGCCGAGCATACGGGCATGGGCGATGGATCCTCGAATATCCTGATGATAAAGGCGTCTGTCGAAATCTATCGACGCCGTGAACTCTTCTACAAATTTATCGGTCGGCTGGGTGAATCGCCCCCCCCAGAGTTTATCTTTTGACATTTATGATTCTTCCTTCTCTGAAAATTGTTGAATAAAGCCGGTCGGTTCATTCAGGCGAGGATTCAGCGTGAAAAGCGTCCGGCCTTTCAGTGTTTCTTCCTCTTCTTCTGCATGAGAGACCTGATTCTAAGCCGCAGGCTGTTGATCTTGATGAATCCTTCAGCGTCCGCCTGATTGAATACCTGATCCTTTTCGAAAGTGGCGAAGTCCAGATTGAAGAGTGAGTCGGTCTCCGATTTTCTCCCTACAGTGCGGCAATGCCCCTTGTAAAGCTTCACTCTGGCCACTCCGTTCACGCATTTCTGCGAGTCGTCGATCAATGTCTGGAGCATCTGGCGCTCGGGGGAAAACCAGTAACCGGAGTACACCTGCCTGGCGTATTCAGGAATCAGCGAATCGCGTATCCTCATGACTTCCCTGTCCATGGTGATCTGCTCGACTGCGGAGTGCGCCTCGCGCAGAATTGTCCCGCCAGGCGTTTCATAAACTCCGCGCGACTTCATCCCGACGGAGCGGTTTTCAAGGAGATCGACCCGTCCGACCCCATGCCCCCCCCCTATCGTGTTGAGATGTGAAAGAAGTTCTGCCGGAGTCATCCTGACTCCGTCGACTGCGACAGCGTTTCCTCCAGCAAACTCTATCTCGAGATACTGAGGCTTGTCAGGGGCGTCTTCCGGCGCTCTGCTCAGAAGGTACATCTCTTCAGGAGCCTCGGCCCAGGTATCCTCAAGTATCCCCCCTTCGAACGAGATATGCAGCAGGTTGCGATCTGACGACCAGGGACGTTTCTGTATCGTCGGAATCGGTATATCGTTTTTTGTCGCATACTCTATCAGCGCCTGACGGCTGTTGATGTCCCATTCGCGCCACGGCGCAACAACTTTTATGGAAGGGTTGAAATGGTAGTAGGCAAGCTCGAATCTCACCTGATCGTTCCCCTTCCCGGTTGCTCCATGCGAAACTGCGTCGCACCCCTCCATCTCTGCAATCTCCATCTGGCGCTTGGCGATCAGAGGACGGGCGATGGAAGTGCCGAGGAGGTAATGCCCTTCATATATGGCGTGCGCCCTGAACATCGGATAAACGAAATCGCGCACGAACTCTTCTTTCAGATCATCGATATAAACCTTGTCCGCTCCTGTAGCCAAGGCTTTCTCGCGGATCGGAGCAAGCTCGTCCCCCTGCCCCAGATCGGCTGAAAATGCGACTACCTGGCATCCATACTCGTTTTTGAGCCATTTGAGTATGATGGAGGTGTCCAGTCCCCCCGAATAGGCGAGAACGATCTTTTTGATTTCCTGTTTCTTTGCCATGTTAAATTCTCCTTTACCAAGCAGATATTATTTGATCAGAGATGCCATGATCGCCTTCTGGATATGAAGACGGTTCTCCGCCTCATCCCATACGACCGAATTTTCCCCTTCGATTACAGAATCGGATATCTCTTCTCCCCTGTGCGCGGGGAGACAGTGCATGACGATGCAGTCCGGTTTGGCCAGGGCAAGCAGGGGATCGTCAAGGCAGTAGCCGCTGAATGCCTGCTCCCGCTCCTTCTGCTCCGCCTCCTGACCCATGCTGGCCCAGACGTCGGTGTTTATCACATCGGCTCCCGATACCGCTTTCTTCGGGTCGCGGGTCAGCGCGATCCGGCCAGGCGCTTTTGCCTGCGCCCAGGCCATCACCCCGGCGTCCGGCTCGTATCCCCCGGGACAGGCCAAGGTAAGGTCGAAGCCGAGGATGGCCGCCGCCTCGATCCAGGTGTTGGCCATGTTGTTTCCATCCCCCACCCAGGCGAATCTCAGCCCTTCATACCCACCCTTATGTTCGATTACAGTCAGGAGGTCAGCCATGATCTGACATGGGTGGAAGGTATCCGTCAGGCCGTTTATGACCGGCACTTCTGAAAAGCGTGCGAACTCCTCGACAAGCTCCTGACCGAATGTCCGGATCATGACACCGTCGCAGTAGCGGGACATGACCCGTGCCGTGTCCCTGATCGGCTCACCCCGCCCCATCTGCGAGGCGCCGGATGAGATGAACAGGCCGTGTCCCCCCAGTTGAAAGACGCCAACCTCGAAGGAGACCCTCGTCCGGGTTGAGGCCTTCTCGAATATCAGTGCCACTGTCCTGCCCTCCAGCATCCGGTGGGGGATGCCCTGCTTCTGCTTGTTCTTCAGCTCCGAGGACAGGGACAGGAGGGCGTCCAGCTCGTCCTTTGTGTAGTCGTGCAGCGCCAGGAAATGCCCGTTCATCCTATCTCTCCTCTTCCTGAATACCGGCAAAAATTTTGTCAAGAATCCTGATCATGCTGTCAATCTCCAGCTTTGAAACAGTCAGCGGTGGAACGAACCGGAGAACAGTGTCGTGCGTGACATTCAGCAGAAGACCCAGTTCATGCCCCTTCTTGACGATGTCAGCGCCAGGTATGGAGAGACCCATGCCGATCATCAGGCCGATGCCGCGTACCCCCTGCACGAAGAAATATTTTCCCCCGACAGCTTCAAGTTCCCGAAGCAGATACTCTCCGATCTCCTCGCATCTGTTCAGGAGGCCATCCTCCAGTATGGTTCTGACGGTCGCAATGGCCGCGGCGCATACCAGCGGATTTCCGCCGAAAGTGGAGCCATGAGTTCCGGGGGTGAATGCATCGGCGAACTCGTCTCTGGCAAGCATTGCGCCTATCGGAGCGCCTCCTGCAAGCGCCTTCGCGAGGGTCATGATATCCGGCTCGATGCCGAAATGTTCGTAGGCGAACAACCTGCCGGTGCGCCCCATCCCTACCTGCACTTCGTCGAGAATGAGTATGAGCCGCTCCCTGTCGCAGATCCGCCGCACTTCCTGAAGATATTCAGAGGAAGGGATATTTATCCCCCCCTCCCCCTGGATCGGCTCCAGCATGACCGCACAGGTGGCGGGAGTGATCGCCGAGGCCAGAGCGTCCGCGTCATTGAAAGGGACATGCTTGAAACCATGAAGAAGAGGGTCGAAAAAACGCTGCACCTTCTCCTGACCGGTTGCGGAAACAGTCGCCATCGTTCTCCCATGAAAAGAGTCGGCAGCGGTTATAATCTCGTACCTCTGCTCGCCGAACCTGTCGCGGCTATGCTTCCGGGCCAGCTTTATGGCCGCCTCGTTCGCCTCGGCGCCGCTGTTGCAGAAAAAAGCCTTGTCTGCAAAAGAGTGGCTGCACAAAAGCTCCGCCAGTTCGATCTGCTGCGGTATCTGGTAGTAGTTTGAACAGTGTATCAGACGGGCTGACTGTTCCTGCAGCGCCTGAACCACCTTCGGGTGGCAGTGCCCCAGGGCATTCACCGCAACTCCGCCAAGAAAATCCAGATACTCCTTCCCGTCGGAATCCCAGAGCCTGCACCCCTCCCCCCGAACCGGAACCAGGGGATAGCGGCCGTAAGTCTTCATGATGTATCTGTCGGACTTCCTTATCCATTCATCAGCAGTCATCTCAATATCTCCGTTCCGACTCCGCCGTCAGTAAAAATTTCAAGCAGAACGGCATGCTCCACCCTTCCATCTATTATGTGCGCCTTTCTGATGCCGTCCCTGAGAGCGTCTACGCAGCAGACAACCTTCGGGATCATCCCTCCTGTTATCGATTCTTCTTCAATCAGGCGATGAGCATCGGAAACCGCAATGCTGGAGAGGAGTTTTCCCGATTTGTCCTTGACCCCCTCTATGTCGGTGAGAAGGATCAGTTTCTCTGCACCCAGCGCCGCCGCAACTCTTCCCGCCACCAGATCCGCGTTGATATTATAGCTCTCCCCCTCCGCTCCAACACCTATCGGAGCGATAACAGGGGTGTATCTGGCATTTTCGAGAGTTCTTATCAGGTCAGTGTTCACTTTTATCACATCCCCGACATAGCCGATATCGACATGCTCTACCTTTCCGTCCTCATTGCAGACATCCTGATACATCTTCCTTGCGACAAGGAGCGAGCCATCCTTCCCTGAAAGCCCTACGGCCTTCCCTCCGTGCTGGTTCAGGTACCCGACTACCTCTCTGTTCACCTGACCGGTCAGTACCATCTCCACGACAGCCATTGTCTCGGCGTCTGTCACCCGCATCCCTTTTACAAAGCTTGAAACTATGCCGTAACGCTTCAGCGTAAGGTTGATCTGCGGCCCGCCTCCATGGACAATGACCGTGTTGATCCCGAGAGATTTCAGCATTATCACGTCAAGCGCAAACGACTCCTTCAGCCTTTCGTCAGCCATTGCATGGCCGCCGTACTTGATGACAAAGGTTTTGCCGGCAAAACGCCTGATATACGGGAGAGCCTCCATCAGGTTCTCCGCTTTCTCTATGAGCTGTTTCACTTTTTCCCCTCGCGCTCTTCAAGCATCATCTTCCTGGCCTCCGCAAGAGCGGCGGGGATGTTTTCGGGCTTTGTCCCTCCCGCCTGCGCCAGCTCCGGCTTACCACCGCCGCTGCCACCTATGATCGGTGCGAGTCGCCTTACGATATCCCCCCCGCTGTATCTTGACGCAAGCCCCTTTGTTACCGCGACGAGAAGATTCCCTTTACCATCTGTCGACGAGCCGAGCACGATGACACCTTCGGATATCCTCTCTTTCAGATTGTCCGAGAGTTCCCGCAGTGCTTTTGCATCTTCGACCTGAACCTCTGCGGCCAGGAAATTCACACCGTTTATCTCCTCAACCTTTGCCATGAGATCGCCTGAAGCCGCCATATTCAGCCTGGCCTGGAGCGAGTCGATTTCACGCTGCAACTCCCTGTGACGGGCAAGGATTTTTTCGAGGCGCTCAATGGCGCTCCCCCCTTCGCTCTTCAGGAGCGCTGCCACGGCTCTCAGCTCCTCCTCCATCTCCCTCACGGATGCGATCGCGCCGTTTCCGGTCTGCGCCTCAATCCTTCTCACTCCGGCGGCAATACCTGTCTCGCCTGTTATCCTGAAAAATCCGATCTCTCCGGCGGCGCGGACATGAGTCCCCCCGCAGAGCTCCATGCTGACGTCGCCAACACGAACCACCCGCACCTGATCGCCGTATTTCTCGTCAAAAAGCGCCGTAGCCCCTGCAGCGACAGCATCATTCAGGTTCATGGCGCTTGATGTCACCGGATCATTCCTCATGATGCAGCTGTTTACAATATCTTCAACCTCCCTGATCTCCTCGAAGGTCATAGGAGAAAAATGGGTGAAATCGAAGCGGAGACGTTCGCTCGAGACCAGTGACCCCGCCTGTTTCACATGCGTGCCGAGAACCTTTCTGAGAGCGCTCTGCAAAAGATGCGTAGCGGTGTGGTTTCTTGCCGTCGCCAGCCTGTTTGCCTGTGAAAGGCGCAGGTCGGCCGTTTCGTCCCTTCTGACGGTGCCCTCTTTGACAACAGCCCTGTGCACGATGAGATCAGGATAAGGGCGAGTTGCGGTCAGAACCTCCAGAACTGCACTGCCTGTCGATATTACCCCCTCATCCCCCTTCTGCCCCCCAGATTCACCGTAGAACGGGCTCTTTTCAGTTATGATTTCAACCATATCTCCGGCTGTCGCGGAATCAGTCTCCCCCCCCTCTTTAAGAATCGCCTTTATCCCGGAATAGGCTGTCATTTCATCATATCCGACGAATTCGGTACGCAGCCCCCTGTTGTAGAGCTCTTTGTATATGGTTGATATCCCTTCGGCGCCGGAGCCTTTCCAATGCTCCCTCGCCTGCTCGCGCTGCCGTTCCATGCACTTTTCAAAACCGAATTCGTCAACTCCGAACCCTTCGCTTTCGACAATATCGGCGGTGAGATCGGCAGGAAATCCGAAAGTGTCATAGAGTCTGAACAGCACCTCCCCCGGGATCGTCTTTTCTCCTGAGGAGCGGAGCGCGGCGACCTCTTCGTTGAGGATTGCCAGGCCTCGGTCGAGCGTCTCCATGAAACGCTCCTCCTCCGCAAGGATCACTTTCTTTATATACTCCTCCCGCTCCCCGAGCTCGCGGTATGCGCTACCCATCATTTCGCGCACCGCGTCAACCATCTGGAAGAGAAGCGGCCCGGACACCCCGAGCATCCTGGCATGTCTCGCGGCGCGCCGCATTATCCGGCGAAGCACATAGCCGCGCCCTTCGTTGCTGGGGAGAGCCCCGTCGCATATGAGGAAAGTCGCGGCACGCGAGTGATCTGCGATAACCCTCATCGAAACGTCGTCCCTCTCGCCTGCACCGTATCTCTTCCCTGAAAGCCGTTCTATATGGCGGATGATCCCCTGAAGAAGGTCGGTGTCGTAGTTTGAAAGAACCCCCTGCATGACCGCAGTAATACGCTCGAGCCCCATGCCGGTATCCACCGAAGGTTTGGGGAGCGGCGTGAGCGTCCCGTCGGCCGAACGGTCGAACTGCATGAAAACGTTGTTCCATATTTCAATGTAGCGGTCGCAGTCGCATCCTACGGTGCAGTCAGGAGAACCGCACCCCCCCTTGGGTCCCTGGTCGTAAAATATCTCCGAGCAGGGGCCGCAGGGGCCGGTATCCCCCATTGACCAGAAGTTGTCTTTCTCGCCAAAACGAAAAATCCGCTCAAGAGGCACCCCCTCCTGCCTGTGCCATATCTCCGCCGCTTCGTCGTCATCCGTGTAGACCGACACATAGAGCCGGTTTTTGTCCAGGCCGAGGTCTACTGTAAGAAATTCCCATGCATAGGCGATGGCCTCCTTCTTGAAGTAGTCGCCAAAGGAGAAGTTCCCGAGCATCTCGAAAAAAGTGTGGTGCCGTGCCGTGCGACCCACATTTTCAAGATCGTTGTGCTTGCCGCCAGCCCTCACGCACTTCTGCGAGCTGCACGCCCTTGTATAGTCGCGCTTCTCCAATCCGAGAAAACAGTCCTTGAACTGGTTCATCCCGGCATTGGCGAACATAAGTGTCGGGTCGTTCTTAGGTATTATCCCGGAACTAGGCACTACAACATGCCCACGCTCCTCGAAGAACCTCAGAAAACGGGAGCGTATCTCGTTACCTGTCATATATCTTTCCCTTCATTTATTGTTATTGCCATGCAGAGTTATTGCAAAATGGTTTCATCCGCAAGCTTCTATCCGGCATCCACAGGCTTTTAAAAAGCTGGATTCCAGATAACTGTCCCGGTACTGGCAATTTTTCTGGATTCCCAGTCACACTCTCAAGGCAATGGCTTTTTTATGGCTCTTGCGGAAAAAACTGCTGAACGAAAACCTATTTTTTCATATCCAGCTGCTGTGTGATTTCCGTAGGGAGCCAGGTTTCAACATATTTCCCGTCTTCATCGATACGGTTCACATACCTCTTTACGATTCCTGTCGCTGTGTCAATGAGAAAAACGGCGCTATAGGTCGAGGAGGACTGGCGATATTTGAGGTCAATTGTAGAGTATGTACCCTGGAAAAGCTGGTAACGGCCTATCTCCTGCGATATTGGCGGCTCTTTCTGCGCTGCCGCCGCATCATGCCCGAATATTACCGGGACAGCCGTAAGAATCAGCAGTATTAATAATTTTTTCATCGCTTGCCCTTTCATTGCTCTTTAAAAACAACCGTCTCCGATGGCTCGCTTTCGAGACCGGCATCGTCAACAGCCGTAACGTAAAGTTCAAGAGTCCCCTTCGTGTCTGCAGCCTGCCATCCCGGCTCGGCAGTTTCCGCTATCTTCTGCCCTATTCCAAGAAAATTCTTTCTGAACAGATTGTATTTTTTTACATCCTTCTCCTGATTCGGCTTCCATGTGATGATCCTCAAGGATGCGTCGATCACTGAGATTCCTGTGACCTTAGCTGGCAAAGGTTTGGTGCGTATTCCGACCTCCCCAGAAAAATCGCTGATGAGTCCGTCGCTGTCAATCGCCCTGATTTTGTAGAAGTATCCGGCGCCGTCCTTAAGACCCGAATCGGTGAAGCCGTTTCCGGAAACAGAGTCTAGCAGCCTGAATTCGCTGCTGTCAGGTCGTTTCACATATACCTGGTACTCCCTTATATCCGGTTCCCTGTTTTTCTCCCAGGAGAGAACGGTTTTTTTGACTTCTCCGGAACTCCCCCTGAACCCGGCAGGAGGTTCCGGCGGAGATTTTGTCGTAGCCGATACAGGAGAGCTCCCCCTGCTGACAGCCCCGCCGGAATTTATCGAAACTATACGGTAGTAATAGGTAGTTCCGTCAGAAAGAGGCGGTTTTCCATCCTGGTACTCATTCTGCCCCGCCGGAACTTCTGCGATCTTCAGCGGCTCGCTCAGCTTCTCATCCATGCCTCTGTAGATGACGAACCCCTTTATCTCATCTTCGGGAGTTCCGGCAGAGTCCCAGGAAAGAGTGATTCTTCTCGGCTGGCCTCCAGTCGCCCGCACCTTCACCGGAGGGGGAGGGATATCTCTGGTGGTCGCGGAAACCGGAGGGGAGATGTCGGTCTCTCCGCCGTCTTTTCTATAGGCGGAGATGCGGTACCAGTAAGTAGTCCTGTCTGAAAGTCCGCTGTCGACGTAAAGCGATGAAGCAATCCCTTCCAGCCTCGCAACAGTTTCATAAGCGCCATCTTTTGACGCGGCTCTGTATATGACATACCCGTCACACCTCTCCGACGGGTATCGGTTCCAGGTGATGCGTACCTGCCTGATCCCTCCGGAAGCCGGTTCAGGAGGAGCCGGAACCGGAAGAGTTCTCACCCCCAGCCTCGATGAATAATCGCTCTCGGCGCCATCCCTGTTAAGCGCCGTAACCATGTAGGTATAAGCCATTCCGTCTGACAGAGCTCTGTCCGTATACCCTGAAGTTCCGGCAGGGAGCGTCGCGACCTGATTAAAGCCGGCCTCTCCCCCCTGTTTCCGGTATATCCTGAAGCCTGTTGATTCGGTTCTGGGGTCTCCGCCAGTTCCGGAGCGGGGACGCCACGCGAGAGTCGCTCCCTTTATCTCCGGCTCCACATTCATGAAAATGGGCGGCGGCGGAGCTATTACGGTATTCCCCCTGACCGGGGCGCTCATCTCGCTTACTATCCCCTCTCCGGTGACAACGGCGACACGGTAGTAATACTCCTCGTTCAGTTTCAGGTTCTCGTCGGTGAACGAAGGCTCCTGGGCCGTCGAATATATGGTATAAGGGCCGTTCGCCGAAGGGCTTCTGTATATGTTGAATCCGGCGCTCTGCTTCAGGCTGCTCTGCCACCTGATTCTTATGCTGTTGTTGGTGCCGCTAGCTTCAACTCCTGTCGGAGGCGCCGGTTTTTCATGTTTTACAGGCGCCGGTGAAAAGAGCTGGGGCTGCCCGCTCCCCCCCCTGACCCTTTCCGTTATTTTTTCCGCAACTTCAGAAAGCTTCCTTGAAAAATCTGAAGAAGAGAGATAATAGCTCTCTTTCATCAGAACATTTTTTGAGCGTGTATCCAGAAGCTCGAGAGTTAGTGTGGTGGCAGCTCCGCCTGCCGTCACGCTCCCTGAGACAACATAGTCCAGCCCCGCCTTTGAGCTTATTTTCAGTATGCCGGCCTGATCCAGATTGTCCAGCCGATACCCTTCAAGTTCAAGGAACTGTTCTATCTTCTTCCGCTCAACAATCTCGAAATAACGAACCCTGTCCAGGCTGTTCAGGAGCGATGAGGAGATATCCTCGGTAAAAGCCATGGCCTGGAGGGATGTCGCGAGAAAAGGCACGCATCCGAGCCGAGGCCTGAAAACGGAGTCCTCCGCAAAAACTGTCCCGGCGACAAGAACGAGAAAAAAGATGCAGAAAGAGATCGTTCTGGCCTTCATCATCTACCTCCGGATATTGTTGATAGACTCCGCTTTACACAATGCATCAGAAATATCAGGCCTCAGATCGGATAGCTTTCGTTCTGTTTGAGAAGACGGTCAATCTCCCGTCTCGACGTTTCGGTAACAGGCGATCTTATATTCTTGACCTCTTCGGTTATGATTGCATCCATGTATTTTTCAATGACCGGTTCGGTCTCGCCCCGTTTTTTAAGTATTTCGGCATCGTTCAGATATTTTTCCTGAAGGTTCTGGAAACGCGAGAGCACCTGATGCCCCAGTTCCGATACAGCCTCGTCCACTGCCTTTTCAAGCAGATCGGTATCCGAAGCCAGATCGAGTTTCTGATATGGTATCCCGGCTATGTCAACCCCTTCGGAATAGTTGCCGACCGCTTCTTTTTTGCTCTTGAGTGTCTTGGTTATTACAACTTCTCCGGATTCCACATCGACAACCCGGAATGATATCGTCACGTTCGCCGTCTTTTTATGCGAGCCGACCTTGTACCTTATCGTTTCAGTCTTGTCTCTTTCAATAAAGGGAGGGGGGGCGTTCCTCCGCTCCTCGTCGCTGGCCCTCGGGTTGTTAGACAACCATGCCGCATACTGGGGGTTCGGTTCCCTGTCAACTCCTACCTTCGCGATAACCGTTTTCTGCCCCTCTTCCTTGTTTAATTCGACATTGTACTGAAGCAGGCTGCCGAATATAAAAATGTCGGTACCCTTGAGTTTCCCTGATTTTTTGGCCGATTCGATATCGTAGAGCCCCGCCTGGCCGAACTCTATCTCTTTTATCAGCGCTCCAAGTATGTCTCTGGCAAGGATCTTCACTTCTCCGCTTGCGTTTCTGGTCATGTACGATAGAAGGCTGTCCGTCACCAAGCGTCCTGCGTCCTGATTATTTGTCGGGGCGTTGAAATCCATCACGGCGATCTTCTTCACCACGCGCTGTTTGAGCCTGTCCTTCAACCCCTGAATCTTCTGGTAGATTTCCCTGTTGGTCCCGGAGACCTTATGCGCCGACTCGTCCCAGTAGAGAGCAAGTCCGATGAAACCGGCCGCCTCAGCTTCGTCCGCTCGGGCGGTCAGCTCGGTTATCAGTCTGCTCCGCAACTCATCGACTCCTGCCGTTTTCAAAACAGCCGGATTAAGCTCAAAAGCGGTCATCATATCGATATAAGCGCTGTATAGCGCTTTTCTGTCAAGATCGTCACGCACTTTTGCTACAAGTTTTTCGCCGGCATCGGCATAAAGCCTGTTGATGCGCTCAAGTTCCGGCTGCGACGGCCTGAGCCCCTTCGCCCGCTTCACATATGAGGCAACCTTCTGCCAGTTGTTCTCCGAGGCGTACTTCTCGGCTTTTTCAATGGCCACGGAAGCTGTGTTCTTCACTCTGGCCTCATTCAATGCAGAAAGTATCTGCTGGTTTGAAGGTTGAATAGCGAGGGCAGATTCGAGATTGGATATCATCGCTTCAACATTATCCAGGCCTCTGTTCCGGTCGGCTTCCTTCAGGTAAAAGGCAAGAGCGTTGTTTTCGGCTGCGGCGATCTTCGCCTGCAGATCGAGGTAGCCTGGATAATAAGAGCGGATATCCCTGAAAATGCCGAGCGCTCCGATCCAGTCGCCCGCTTCAAGCGCCTTTGTCGCAGCCGCATAGGAGAGTTCAGCTTTTTTGAGCATCCCGTCCATGCGGCTTTTAAGTGATGATGCGAGAGTACGCGCCTCCTGATTGTCCGGGTCACTCTTCAACACCTTGTCCAGATAATTCTGGGCGCTCCGGAGATTCTCGTACCTTGTGGGGACGATCTCGATCTGGGTGCGCACCTTTTCAAGCTGCTGGCGAGAGAGGCGTTCCCTTACGCTGTTTCGTGCGGCGACATATTCACTGTTTGAAGGCTCCTTGGCTATCGCCTCCTCATACATTGAGAGGGCGTCATCGTATCTGCTCTGCGCTTCGAGCTGCCTGGCAGTCTCGAAAACATCCCTTCCAGGGGCGCAGCCTGAAAGCATGAACAGAAAAATACAAAAGAGAGAAGAAAGCGCGACTGTCCTGATCATAAAAACCTCCCTACTTCCTGTGTAGTTGAAGAGTGACCGTATTTGCGGTGAACGACAGTACCCTGAGCGGGAATCCGTCAAAATTTGTTGAAACGATTTCATCGGCAAGCTCTCTTGCCGTGCCGGCTATTTCCGCGTCCAGGTTGAGGGTGTTATCCCTGTACCCCCGCTCGACAGTCTCATCCAGATGCCTGAGCCGCTCCGCCATAAGCTCCCTAACCTTCGCTATCTTGTCAAACTGGATGTTTTTTATCACAATTCTGACGGTTCTTGTCCCCCCTGACCTCTTTTCCCATTTTGCTATGATCTGCCTGTTAAGATTCTCCGCTATCTGCTCGGTCGCCTTCCTTATAGCCTCTGCCCCACCTGCGGTCGGGTTAACATGCACTGACTGGCTGTTGATGGAAGATGAACCGAGAAGCTGGGCAGTATCCGCATCGACTATGCGGGCCGAAACCGTAGCGTACGACGATCTCATATTGCTCCCGCTCAGAGGAGCATTTCCGGCCTTTGCAACGGCCTGCCCCAGAATCACCACTTCGGCTCCCCCGTCAGCCGCGGCATGAACGGCGGCCTCGGTGGAGTTGAAACTGCCGGACGAAGAAGCGGCTCCGCTTCGCCTCGCAATGGCAAGCAGGGTCTCTTTCTCGACAAGGTTATATCCTTTTCTCGCAAATATCGAATTGAGAAGGGTCTCCGCTATCCCAGCGTTAATTCCGGAATCGGCTGGCGAGCCTGCGGCCGAATCATTTCCTACGTTCTGTTCGGTCATTATGATCGCAACTCTGGGCTTACCCATCTTTTTAGAGAGAAGCCCCACATCATTCAGGCTCTTCTCCAGACGAATGGCTGAGACTGTCGCCCTCACCGTCATCCGGCAGGCGTCCGGCTCGAATTTTTCTGAAATTATTCTGTATGTTTTTATAAAACCGGCGCTTTTAGAAAAAATTCTGTCCTGGATCAACTCGCTGTTTTTGACTACCGTCTTTGAATCGATCATAACCCCCACAACCTGCTCCGTCGCCCTGCGAAAAGCGTTGTTAAGGGCATTTTCCCTGGCCGCGCTCCTGTTCCTCCCCTCAATCATCGCGTACCCCTCAACCGTGACGGTATCAGGCGGCTCTTCAGCGGCAAAAAGCGGAGAAACGGCAATCAGCGAAAAAAAGAGGAACAGGAAAGAGAGATTGTGCCTGATTTTCATTGATCGCCCCCCTCGGAGTCAGGCTCCACAAGAACATGCATGATGGTTGAAAAACAATACCCGCGACGCCGCAGATAGCTGATAATCCTTCGTTTTTCTTTCTCCCCGGAGAGATCGAACGAAAAACATGGATAACGTCTTTTCAGAATCCCCCTGACAAGCTCAGCCTGGTTGGAAGAGTCCGTAGCCTGTTTCAGCGCCTGTTCCGCAATTCCGGCAGGAATACCGCGGCGGCGCATCTCTTCTTTAAGTCTCGCCCCGTAAAAACGCCCCGATGATATCGCGCTCTCCGCAAACCGCGCTGCAAATGCCGGGTCGTTGATCCACCCCTCTTCCTGCAGGCGGTCGATAACAGCCTCGGCATCTTCTTCAGAAAATCCCTTTTCAACCAACTTACCCCGTATGCGGACGGATGAATAGTCACGCGTGGCGAGAAGGTTCAGGGCATACTCAAGGCACCTTCTGGCTGAAGGTTTTTCAGTATTTCTCGATGTCAATCTGCTGCGACTCCACTGAAACCGCGGCGATATCCTTCTCCTCGAAACCGTCCCAGGAAGAGTCGGAAGTTGAGGATATGCCGGAAACCTTGAGCGCGAAATCATCCGGATTGGAACTCTGTCGCAGAGCCTCTTCGTAACTGATCATCTTCGAGCTGAAAAGCTTCATCAGGGACTGGTCGAAAGTCTGCATACCGTAAGTTATGAACCCCTGGGCTATAGCCTCGTGAAGCTGCTTTGTCTTGCTCTCGTCACCAATGCATTCGCATACCCTTCCGGTGCCGAGCATAACCTCAACAGCCGGGACGCGCCCCCTGCCATCCACCTTCGGCACAAGGCGCTGCGAGATGGCCCCTTTCAGAACCCCGGCGAGCTGCATCCGGATCTGTCTCTGGTGGTAAGGGGGGAAAACCCCTATTATGCGGTTCACCGTCTCGGCGGCATCCATTGTATGAAGCGTGGACATTACCAGATGCCCCGTTTCAGCAGCAGTCATGGCCGTCTCAATGGTTTCGAGATCGCGCATCTCTCCGACCAGTATGACATCCGGGTCCTGTCTGAGCGCCCCTTTCAGTGCATCGGCAAACGAATGCGTATCCGTGCCTACCTCCCGCTGGCTGATTATGCTTTTGTTGTCTCGATGCAGGAATTCGACAGGATCTTCCACTGTTATGATGTTGCTGGTGCGATTCTGGTTTATGTAATCGATCATGGCGGCAAGAGTGCTTGACTTGCCTGAGCCTGTGGTGCCAGTTACAAGGACAAGTCCCCGCTCTTCCTGGCAGATTTTCTTGATTACAGGGGGGAGATTAAGGGATTCAAGAGTCGGTATGATCATTGAAATAGCCCTGAAAACCATCGCAACTGTTCCGCGCTGCCTGTAGACGCTGACCCTGAAGCGCCCCATTCCTGGGACGGCATATGCCAGATCAACCTCCCATTTTTCTGCAAAGATGCTTTTCTGGCGGTCATTCATCATCTCTTCCGCCATCGCGCTCACCATCTCGGGAGTCAGTCGCGGAGCATTCGGGACAGGGTGCAGCCTCCCGTCGATCCGGACAACAGGAGGAAGCCCTGTTCTTATATGGATATCAGAGCCTTTGGCTTTTACCGCTACCGCAAGAATCTCGTTGAGTTCCATCTTCCCCTCCGGTCAGCCCCTGGCTGCAACTGACGCCTTGAAAAGCTCCATAAGTTTTCCTTCTATTTCGGCCTGAACATCCGGATGTTCCGCAAGCCATGCGCGCGAGTTCTCACGCCCCTGCCCGATCCGTTCCTTGCCGTATGAGTACCATGCCCCGCTCTTTTCTATGACCGATTTCTCGACGGCCAGATCAAGAATATCTCCTGTGCGTGAAATCCCCTCGCCGTAAAGTATGTCAAACTCAACTTCCTTGAACGGGGGTGCCACCTTGTTTTTAACCACTTTAACCTTCGTGCGGGAGCCGATGATGGCATCCCCTTGCTTGAGAGTCGCGACCTTCCTGATGTCCATCCTTACCGAAGCGTAGAATTTAAGGGCGTTCCCCCCTGTTGTCGTTTCGGGATTGCCGAACATGACGCCTATCTTCATCCTTATCTGGTTTATGAAGATCACGCAGCAGTTCGATTTTGAAATTACCCCGGTAAGTTTGCGGAGAGCCTGGGACATGAGCCTCGCCTGAAGCCCCATGTGCGAATCCCCCATCTCCCCTTCTATCTCCGCCTTCGGAACCAGAGCGGCAACCGAATCGACTATCAGGACATCTATGGCTCCGCTCCTGACCAGAGTTTCTGCGATCTCCAGAGCCTGCTCCCCTGTGTCGGGCTGGGAGACGAGAAGGTCATCCGTTTTTACTCCGAGCTTGCGGGCGTACCCTATGTCAAGGGCATGTTCGGCGTCGATGAAGGCGGCGATCCCCCCCACTTTCATCGCCTCGGCAACGATATGCAGCGCGAGTGTGGTTTTTCCGGAAGATTCTGGACCGTATATTTCGACTATCCTCCCACGCGGAACTCCCCCGACACCCAGCGCCATATCCAGGGAGAGAGAGCCGGTGGAGATAGCCTCGACACCCGGAAGCGCCTCATCATTTCCAAGGCGCATTATGGAACCCTTGCCGAACTGTTTTTCTATCTGACTTAATGCGAGGTCAATCGCTCTCTTTTTTTCAGGCGCCGAGTTTTCTGCCATATCTTTCCACCTCCATGGTTCATTTTGTTTTCATCATTAAAAGTGTGCTCCCCGGCCAAAACTCCGGACTGGAAAGAGCCGTTTACCAGCCTGCTTAAAAAGTGTGTAAAATTATCATATCCAAACCTTTTATCGCAAGCTATTATCTGAAGCGTTTTTCATGACTTCCGACGATTTTACGACGATCTCCGCTGCGCGGAAAGAGAGGCGATCTTATCATGAAACAGGAGAGAGTGATGCGAGCCATGGTGCTGAAACGCCAAGGGGCAGGGCTTGAGCTGATCCATACAAAAATACCTGAGCCGAAGAGCGGCGAACTTCTTATAAAAGTCACCGCCTGCGGCATATGCCGCACCGACCTGCACATACTCGACGGAGAACTTCATGACCCGGCTCTTCCGCTGATACCTGGGCATCAGGTTTCCGGCATTGTTGAAGGGATTGGAGAAGGTGTGAGCGGTTTCAGAATCGGAGACCGTGCAGGAGTGCCGTGGCTTGGAGGGAGTTGCGGAGAGTGCCCCTATTGTGAAAACGGACGTGAAAACCTGTGCGACAATGCGATCTTCACCGGATATCACAGAAATGGAGGGTTTGCCGAATACTGCACCGCCAGCGCATCATTTTCGTTTCATATTCCGGAGCGCTTTTCTCCGGCACAGGCCGCTCCGCTTCTGTGCGCCGGACTTATCGGATACCGCTCCCTGATGATGGCGGGGGATTGCAGAAAGCTTGGAATATACGGCTTCGGGGCAGCCGCGCATATTGTCGCCCAGGTCGCATCGTGGCAGGGGCAAGAAGTTTACGCCTTTACGCGTGACGGAGATGAAGAGGGGAAGAAATTCGCACTCAGGATGGGAGCATGCTGGAGCGGTGGAAGCAGCACCCTCCCCCCATGCGATCTGGACGCCGCCATAATTTTCGCTCCGGCAGGAGAACTTGTGCCTCTGGCGCTCAGGGCTATACGGAAAGGGGGAACCGTGGTCTGCGGCGGAATTCATATGTCCGATATCCCGTCATTTCCGTATGAGCTTCTCTGGGGGGAGAGGAAGATAGCATCCGTTGCGAACCTTACCCGCAGAGACGGCGAGGAATTTCTGGATATTGCCGCGCGGATACCTGTCATCTGCGAGATTCAGACATACCCTCTTGAAAATGCAAATGAAGCTCTGGCGGCGTTACGCGATGGAAAGATCAAAGGGGCAGGAGTGCTTCTCCCATAGAGAGCGATAATCGGCATCTCCGGCACCAAGAATGGCTCTGCGCCTCCGCCTCGCCTCCTTGTTTTCGTACATGAGCCTGTCGGCTGTAACTATCGCCTCATTCAGCCCGGGCGGCTCTGAAGCTGTAGCTATTCCGACCGAGACGGAAACCGCAGCAGAGCCATGCTCGGACGCCTCTCTCTCCATTGAAAGATTTATCCGGTTCAACATCTCCGCGGCGTCCTTTTCATTCATCCCCGGGAAGAGCACCATGAATTCGTCACCTCCAACCCTGGCAATCCCGTCATCGGCCCGGCAACAACCGGCAATAAGCTCTGCGGCGCGAACAAGGAGCTTGTCTCCGGCCTTGTGTCCGAAGCGGTCATTCACCTGCTTAAGCCCGTCAACATCCGCAACCATTATCGAAACAGGCCTGATCCGCCCGCGGGAGATCCTCTCAAGCTCCGCATCGAACCATGCGCGGTTGTAAACCCTGGTCAACGAGTCATGAGTGCTCGCATAACGCAATGCATCCTCGGCACGCTTGAGTTCGGTGACATCGCGCGCCACATGCACGGCTCCCGTAATATTTCCCCTGATATCCTTCATCGGAGAGAGGGTTACATGGAAATCACCCCCAAGCATATGCATCGGCATATCGCTTTCGTATCCAGCTCCACTACGCACGACCCTCTCGAAGAGCGAGCGGAAGCGGCGATGCTCCCTCTTGTGAAGCAGACGGCAGTACTCCTTTCCGAAAACCTCCTTTTCCGTGACACCCAGGCGTTCCATAGCCGACCGGTTGAGGCGGAGGACCCGGCAATCGGAATCAAGCACCGCCACCATGTCGGGCACCGAATCAAAAGTCTGCTGCCAGAGTCGCGCGTCTCTCAGGCTCTGTTCCCTGAGTCTGATCCGGTTTGCTGCCTGCGCGACAACCGACGAGACCGTCTCCGGTTCGAAGGGTTTCAGGATATAGCCGTCAACTCCGATATTCACGCATTCAAGAAGGATATTGCGGCTGAGCACAGCCGAAACGACCACTATCGCAAGATCAGCGGAGATGGATCGGATTGCGCGGCAGAGCGCAAGCCCGTCCATCTCCGGCATGACAACATCAGTGATCAGGAGGTCGCACCCATGCTCTCTGAAGATTTGAAGCGCCTTCTCTCCGCTTTCGGCGACCCGCAACTCTCCGAACCACCCCTCTGTTGTCGATACAAAAAGTTCTCTCTGGAGGTTGTCATCTTCTACGTACAAAACTGAAAGACACTTTAAAAACTCCATCATTCCTTCACCCGTCATCCTCTATGGTCATATGGTGCTTTTTTTGTAAAATCATGAATCGTGAGTCGATGACGATGGGTCACCATGAAATCCCGCGACCATGTCGTGAACGCAATTTCTATGCAGCAGGCGGCGGCATGCGCGGAGCATGCAATCAACTCCCTGATGTTCCCCGGATAGTGTGGCGCCTGCTATGCTGACAGTGCAGGAGAAATTTCCTGTTCTGCCAGCAAAAACGGCGCGCTTCATTCCCCTGCGTATCCGTTCTGCAACGTGATAAGCGCCATTTCTGTCCGCCTCCGGCAGAAGCAGCGCGAACGAATCGCCGTTAAACCGCGACAGTATGTCTGTCCCCCTCATCTGCGTTCGACAGATTTCGGCAACCCTCTTCAGAACTTCATCCCCTGACGGATAACCATTGTGGTGGTTCACCTTCGCAAGTGCGTCAACATCTAGAAGAAGTATGGTAATTGGTCTCCCGTAACGCCTCGCCATGGAAATCTCCCTGTTTCCGAGAGTCGTGAATATCCTCTGGTTGTATGCGCCGGTAAGGGTGTCAAGCACCGCATACTGGAAAAGCTCTTCATCAAGCTCCTTCTGTCTGGTGATATCCTCCTTAAGCGCGACAAAATTCGTTATCACGTTATCCGCGTCAAAAATCGGGGATATTCTCATATGCTCCCAGTAAAAAGTCCCGTCCTTACGGCGGTTGCATATCTCTCCGCTCCACTCGCACCCCTCGCTTATGGTGCTCCAGAGCGCCCTGTAAAGCTCCGGCTTAGTTACTTCTGACCTGAAAATGCGGGGGTTTTTCCCGATCACCTCTTCGGCGGCGTAACCTGTCATAGCCTCGACCTTATCGCTTACATACTTTATTGTCCCATCAGTCTCGGTTATCATGACCACGCTCGGATGGCTGTTTATGGCCACGAAAAACCTGGCGACCTGGATCTCCTTCTTCATCCTCGGCGTCAGATTCTGGGCCATCATCACCAGATAACGCTCCCCGTCCCGGCTTATCACCGTCATTTTACAATGAAACCAGACATCAAAGCCGCTGGCGGAAAGCATCCTGAAATCGCCTGATTGCTCCCTGCCGTTTGCCAGAGTCTCCTCCGCCATCTCGAGAAGACCTGACTCCTTCCATGACTGGATATCCCTGAAGTTCTGCGAGTAAATCGCAGCTTCTGAGTTCCCGAAAAGTTCGTTCATTGCGCCGTTGCTGAGAACGCAGTCGCCACAGCTTCTGTACGCAGCGATCGCGACCGTCGCCTGATTGACAACCTGCCTGTCAATGTCCAGCACCTGTTTGAAATCGTTTTTTGACGAAAAATTCTTCAGCCTGAAATTTTCTACAAAACGGTAGCTCATGCCTGCACGGTCGAAATATATCGGATATCCGGCAACCTGGAGGCTCTCGAGGTAACGGTAGACAGGGCGCTCCCCTACGTTAAGCTCGCTAGTGAGCCCGGCGATAGTCACTCGTTCGCCGTTATTAAGCTTCCGGAGGATGATTGTCATGGAATCCAGCTTCCGGCTGTACTTGTAGCTCATGACCGCACCCTCTCGACCATTTTCCGAAACATGGAACCACTGCGGCTCTTATGCATCAGGACGCTTTATTTCATAATAAAATCTGAGGCTCTTGCAAAAAGGTTTCATCCCCTGGATGACTCTATCGATCGGGAATTCATTGCAGTTGATCCTGTCATGCCCGAGTTGTTTTATCGGACATCCATAAGGGGTTAAAAGCTGGATTCCCGACAACTCCCTCCGGGAATGACAGGCTTTTTCATATCGGATTCACCATCAGGCAGAGTGGAATGATATCTTTTATGACTTTTGCAGGAACATCATTTTCGATCGACATATTTATTAAAGCCGGCTGACATATGCCTGTCAGGGTGAATATTATTTTTTTTTGTATACAGCCCGGAGTGAAATATTTATCTTTTCCCATCCGGAAGCTCCGGATGAGAAACGAGCTAGTTTCCATCCGGAAACTCCGGATGAGAAACAGTCGGTTTCCTGTCCGGAAAGCGGGGATTTTTTCTTCTGGCAAGGAAATAGAGGATTTGCGCGGAGGCGTACAGNNCATCCGGAAGCTCCGGATGAGAAACAGCCGGTTTCATATCCGGAAAAACTCTGGGGAGAATGCGATGCTTACCATTACAAACGCCCTGTTTCCACTCCTTGCCCTGATAACAGCCGGTTTCGTGATTCGGCGGCTTGAATGGCTTAACCCCTCGTTCTGGCCTGCCGCAGAGAAGCTGACCTATTTTTTCCTCATGCCGGCCACCCTGATAAACTCCATGTACGGGAAAAAAATCGGTTCCACTCCGTGGGTCAGGATGCTGTTGACCGTTGAGGGGGGTATTCTTGCCAGCGCCCTGCTTGTGACTCTCTGGTGGCTGCTAAAAAGGGAAATGGGAGGAGCCGCGTTCACCACGCTCTTCCAGGGGGGGGTCCGCTTCAACAGCTTTGTTGCGCTTGCTCTCGCAGAAAACATCTATGGCTCTGACGGGCTCTTTATGGCCGCTATGGGGGGAGGATTCATGATCATACTGATCAATCTCCTGACGGTGACGGTTTTCTCTCTGGCGGTCGGAGGAGGGAGGAAAATCGATATCAAAAGAGTGGCTCTGGATATAATGAGAAATCCGCTGATAATAGGATGTCTTATAGGAGTCGGGATAAACGGCGCAGGGATAACTCTCCCCTCGGCGATAAACGGTACGCTCGCCCTGGCCGGAAAAGCCGCTTTTCCGATAGGGCTCATGGCGGTTGGAGCCGCCTGCAAGTTCAGCCATTTAGGGAGAAACAGCCAGCTCCTTGTTGTGAGCAGCTTCGTGCAGTTCATCTGCAAACCGGTCATAGCATGGAGCATGGCCAGAGCTCTGGGGCTGCCGGATATGGCCGCCTCTGTGGCCGTGCTTCTCTTCTCGGTTCCGACAGCTCCTTCGGCCTATATCCTGTCGCGCCAGATGGGGGGGGACCATGACGGGATGGCGCTGGTTATAACAGCGCAGACCTGCATATCGTTTCTCACCCTCCCGGTTACGATACTGCTACTTCTGCACTGATTCAGCGCTTTTCAGCCACTTTTCCCAGGCATGGAGATGCCGTACTTCTCCATCCGGTATATGAGCGTGTGCCTTGGGATTCTCAGAAAACGCGCCGCCGCCGCCTGATTCCACCGGTTACGCTCAAGAGCATGGACAACGGCCTCTCGCTCGAGCCTTTCCAGAGAGTACCCGTCATCCGGAAACCTTACGATAACTTCCTCATTTCCGTTAATGCCTGAAAGTGAATTGGATGCGCCGCTTCTTATCTTCTCCGGCAGATCATCCGCCTTTATTGTATCGCCGTTTCGCATGATCAGGATACGTTCGATGCTGTTCTCAAGTTCGCGCACATTCCCTGGCCACCGGTACGAAACCATAAGCTCCATGCACTCCCTGTCGAAAGAGACCTTCCGCTCTCCATGTTTTCCGCAGAAATACTTAATCAAAAGCTGGATGTCCTCGCGGCGCTCCCTGAGAGGCGGGAGGTGGATAGGAATCACAGAGAGCCTGTAGTAAAGGTCTTCACGGAATTTACCCTCGCTTACGGCCTTTTCGATGTCAAGATTAGTCGCGGCAAGAATCCGCAGATCCAGCTTGCTCGGTTTTGTCCCCCCTACAGGTTCGACAGCCTTTTCCTGAAGCACGCGCAAGAGCTTCGGTTGCAGTCCGACAGGCAACTCTCCGATTTCGTCAAGAAAAATCGTCCCCCCATCCGCAAGCTGGAATTTCCCCTCCCTATCCCTGACTGCTCCGGTAAACGCACCCTTGACATGGCCGAACAGCTCGCTTTCCAGGAGATCATACGGAATAGCGGCACAGTTTATCGCAACAAACGGTTTGTTTTGCCTTGAACTTCGCAAATGGATGGAGCGGGCGACAAGCTCCTTTCCTGTGCCGGATTCTCCCGTTATGAGAACGGATGCCTCTGTGTCAGCCACCCTGTCGACAATGCCGAATACCTTCTCCATAGCGGACGAGGCGCCTATGATCGTACGGAAATCAGCGCGGTCGGAAAGTTCGCTCTTAAGGCGCCTGTTTTCGGTTGCAAGGCCTTTGAATCTGAGCGCGTTGGCCACCGTAATACGAAGCGCATCACGGCTGTAAGGCTTCGTTATGTAATCGTAAGCTCCCGATTTGATGGCTTTTACGGCAAGATCGATAGTGCCGAAAGCGGTTATGATTATGACCATCGCATCCAGGGAGCGCTCCCTTATCGCGGAAAGGAGTTGCATGCCGCTTATGCCGGGCATTTTCATGTCGGTAATGACAAGGTCGGGGGATATCTCGTCAAACAGCCGCAACCCCTCCTCCCCGGAAGAGGCCGGCACTACCTGGTACCCCTCTTCCAGAAGGTTGTATTCAAGCACCCTCCTTAACGAGGCATCGTCATCCACCACCAGAATCAAAGGCTTCATTCCAACCTCTCATAGAAAATTTTTCACATCCGGTTCCAGGCTCTTGCAAAAAATTGTCATACCCGAATCAGAATGCATCGGGTATCAGTTTCCATCCGGAAAGGTCGCTTTTAACGGAATAAACCGCGCAACGCTCCGCAATCCTCTCTCAATACGGTCCAGAGTATGCAGTTCAACCGTTCTGACCGCATCAGGCGCATACCTGCCCAGAAGAGAGAAGAACCGTCCGAAATCAATATCCCCCTCTCCCACAGGGAGATGTTCGTCAGCCGTGCCATGATTGTCATGAATATGAGCCTCGGCGATGAACCCCCCGAGAAGCTCGAACCACTCTTCCAGAGTGACCGTTGCGAACATGTTCCAGTGGCCTGTGTCGAAACAGTGCCTGAAAAGAGGATTGTCAATCGCTGAAAGAAGCTCCAGCAGGGTTGACGGCTCTTTCTCGAATATGTTTTCAATCGCAATCACGGTTCCAAGTTCTTCCGCCAGCGGGATGAACTCCCCCCAGAAGGCAATGCTGTTGTCAAGCCATGCCTTCCTGTTGTCACCGTATCTGAGTTCATCAAAACCGGGATGAAAGACTATCACCCTTGGCCTGAATATCTCTGCGATTTCGAAAAGCTGCATGAAGCGTTTTTTTGTCGCCTCCCGGATCGTCGGATCAATGGCTCCAGGATTCAAATCGAGAAAAGGGGCATGGATTGTAGCGGGAAGGGAAGCTGAGCGGATTGTGTCAGCCAGGGCCGCAATCTCTCTCTTTTCTGCTCTCTCGAGCGATCCCGCGCTGAAAAAAATCTCCGGGTTGATCTTTCTCTCCAGAATGAAATTCATCCTGGCCGCAAGATGCTGATACGGCACATGCAGATGCAGATTGTTCATCATTAAGACTCCTTCTGCTCGATTGACATCATGAAATATCCATGAATCGGGCTCAGACCGGCTTCAGCGGCTCCAGTGCAACATGCTGAAATTCCGGAATTGCAGGTTGACAAGCTTTGCATACTGTATACTATAATCACAACTCAATCATGGAGAATCAACAAATGAAAAGGGCACCGGAAAAACATCTGACATTGCGGGAGAAAATTCTCGAAAACATCAGGGACGCAATAATTTCCGGCTCGCTCAAGGCCGGCACAAAATTGTCGGAACCTGAGTTCGCCGAAAGATTCGGAATCAGCAGAACCCCGATCCGCGAAGCCTTCAGGCAGCTCGAATCCGAAGGATACCTGACGATCGTCCCGAGACGCGGAGCTATTGTGCGTGAATTCAGCCGGAAGGATGTCGAGGATTTTTACGCGATAAAAAGCATCCTCGAGGGATACGCCGCCCGCTGCGCCTGCAGCAGGCTTACCGAAAAGGATATAAACAGGCTGCAGGCTATAAATGACAGACTTTCCGAACTCGCGGAGAACGGCGACATAAAAAAAATTTTCAGGATTCATAACGACTTCCACGAGCTCTTCATAAAAGCCGCTGACAACGAAAAACTCAGGGAACTTATAATGAGCCTCGTAAACAGGTTTCAGCGCCTCCGTCTCACATCCCTCAGCATTTCCGGAAGGATGCAGATATCAGTTCAGGAACATGAAAGGATAATAGAAGCATTTTAAAAAAGAGACGCGGACGCAGCCGAAACCCTTGTCCGGAAAAATGCCGAATACGGAGGGATAGCCCTTGTGAATCAGTCCGAAGGTTACTCTTCAAAAGAGAACCGGGCAAATTAATCTCCATGCAGGTTCCCGATGCAAATAACCTTTGAAGAAAACCTGAGACTGATCCCGAAAGTAGACCTGCTGCTTGCATGGCCTGAAATAATGCAGCTCTCCCGCAGGTACTCCCGTAAGGAAGTGAAAACTTCGGTGCAGTCCATTCTCGGCGACCTGAGAAGGAAGATAAAAAACGGCCTCCTGACCTCCTCCCTACCATCCAGAGAAGAACTTATAGAGATGATTTCGCAAGAAACGTCCCGCATTTCAGGAATGAACCTCAGGCCTGTAATAAACGGGACAGGAGTCGTCATGCACACAAACCTCGGACGCTCTCCGATCGCGGAGGAAGTTTACAACGCCGTCCGTTCTGTTGCAACCGGCTATTCTAACCTTGAATTCGACCTTTCCGAGGGGGAGCGCGGTTCCCGAGGCACCCATACGGAAGCGCTCATTTCAGAACTGACAGGCGCCGAATCCGCAATGATAGTGAACAACAACGCAGCCGCAGTGATGCTTGCCATCTCCTCTCTGGCGAACGGACGGGAAGCGGTCGTATCGAGAGGCGAACTTGTCGAAATAGGAGGGGCGTTCAGGATACCGGACGTAATGCACCTGAGCGGCGCCAGAATGGTCGAGGTCGGGACAACCAACTGCACGCACCTCACCGACTACCTCTCCGCCACCACTGAAATGACGGCTCTTTATCTCAAGGTTCACACAAGCAACTTCCTCGTCTCCGGCTTCACCACGGCAGTTTCCGTCCATGAGCTCGCCGGCGCAGCCGCTAAACAGGGAATACCGCTAATGGTTGACGCGGGAAGCGGCTCCATACTCGATCTTTCCAGATACGGCATCGGAAATGAACCCTCCGTCAGGCAGCTTGCAGGGGAAGGGGCGGATATTGTCACATTCAGTGGCGACAAGCTTCTGGGAGGGGCTCAAGGCGGGATAATCGTCGGAAGAAGGGAACTTCTGGAGCCGATGAAAAAGCATCCTCTAGCGCGCGCCTTCCGCATAGACAAGCTCTCGCTGGCCATCATCGAAGCTACTCTCCGCCTCTACCGGGACGAGGCGAGGGCCATGAAAAGAGTTCCCACGCTCCGGATGCTCGGCTACACATACCAGGAGCTGGAAAAGCGCTCTGCAAGGATGGTCAGGATTCTCTCAAAATCGGTGGATCCTTCAATTTCGTTTGCAAGAATGAAAGGAGAATCAACCCCAGGCAGCGGTGCTTTTCCACTCCTCAAGCTTCCTACATCGCTCATCGAGATAAAATTCGACGGCGCGTCTCCCGGACGGATCGAATCTGCCCTAAGAAAGGCTACAGTCCCGGTGATCGCCAGAATTTCACACAACAGATGCCTTATCGACTCAAGGACTATTGCCGATAGCGAAATCGGAACCCTGGCCGATTCTCTGAACGAAGCCGCCTCTTTTCTTAAAAATGGTGATGCATGAACAGCTTCAGAACTTTTGCGCTTATTCCCGCAGCCGGGATGGGGAAACGGATGGGGGCATCCATAAACAAGCAGTACCTCACTATCGGGGGGCGCCCTATCCTGTCGCGCACAATTGAACGCTTCGAAAAATCCCCCAGAATTGACGGCATTTTTCTCGTGATTCCGGAAGAAGAGATGCCGTATTGCCGGGCAAATGTTGTCGAGAGCGGAGAGTTCAGGAAGATACTTGCGATAGTTCCAGGGGGGCGGGAGCGTAGCGACTCTGTCATGAACGGACTCCTTGCGCTCCTGAAAACAGCGGAACCTGATGACCTGATTATGATACATGACGGGGTAAGGCCTTTTGTCACGGAAAAGATGATCGAAGAATCCGTGAATGCAGCCGCAGCTTCCGGCGGGGCGGTCGTCGCAGTCCCGGCAAAGGATACAATCAAGGTCGTAGAGAGCGGAATAATAACCTCAACCCCGGAAAGGAAAATACTGTGGCAGGCACAGACCCCTCAGACATTCCGTTTCGGAATCATTTTCGACGCCTACAGAAAAGGGGTAGCATCAGGAGTTGCCGGCACTGACGACTCCTCTTTCGTCGAACAGAACGGCGGCAAAGTCACGGTCATTCCCGGAGATTACCGCAATATAAAAATCACTACCCCCGAAGACCTGCTGCTTGCGGAAGCATTTCTCGCTTCAGATATATCCCTGGAGGAGTAAAACATGCTTAATGACCGGGAAAAGATACTTATAGTCGACGATGAGACCGATATAGCGATCATACTGAAACTCTATCTTGAAGATTCCGGCTACCGTACATCGTGGGCTAACGAAGGGCGCAGGGCGATTGAAATGCTCTCAACAGGGGAATATCTGGCTCTTCTGCTCGACGTGAAGATGCCTGGCATGAACGGAATTGAGGTTCTGGAGGAGCTGCGAAGAACCGGGAGGGATGTCGCCGTGGTCATGATGACGGCTCACGGCAACGAGAGCATCGCGGTTGAATGCATGAAAGCCGGGGCGGTCGATTATTTCGTCAAGCCTTTCGATATGCCTGACATCCTCCGCCGAATAAAACGCGCGCTCTTTTTCCAGCGGGCTCTAGTAGCCAAGAAGAAACTGGAACAGGAGAAGGACGATTTCGTCTCGATGCTTTCACATGACATGAAAAACCCGCTCACGGCTGCAATAGGCTCGATAGACATAATCCGAGAGGGGCGGCTTGGAAATGTCAACAGCGAGCAGAAAGAGTATCTTGATTCGGCTATAGAAAGCTGCAACGAAGTTGTCTCCATGATAGACAACCTTCTGGGCATTCACCGCTTCGAGGCCGGTCTCATACAGATGCATCTCAGGGCTATCGACCCGACAGATACTCTTCTGGCAGTGATCCGCAGGTTTAAAATACTCGCCGAACGCGAGGATATCTTCCTTGAGAGTAAAATTGAATCGTCCCCTCCATACATTGCCGTGGATTCAAATATCTTTGTCAGGATAATTGAAAACCTCCTGGGGAACGCAATCAAATTCACCCCTTCTGGAGGAAAGATCACGCTTGAAACATCCTCCTGCCAGACAGACTCGATCCGTTCGCTGAAGCTCCCGGAATATATGCAGCTCCCGACTGCACTGACAAGATGCAGATCGCTGTTCTCCCTGAGCATCAGGGATAACGGCCCCGGAATACCACAGGAGGAGCATCTTCTGATTTTCAACCGTTTTGTGCAATCGGACAGGAACAGCAAATCGAAAGCAGGGAGCGGTCTCGGACTTGCCTTCTGCAAAATGGCCGTGGAGTGCTTCGGAGGGGTCATATGGGTCTCGGAGTGTGATTCTGGTGGATCAGACTTCACATTTCTTCTCCCCGGCCACGACCCGATCGATTCAGCTCTCAACTCCGATGAATAGGCGGGGCGCCTCAACCCAGGGGGTTATCTCCGGCTGGCCGGAACCCCGCTTTGTTCACAATCTGAATGAAATCTGGCACAACATCATCAAGCAGAAACGGCAGGCTTTTCCTCGCTCCACCGCTCTTCCGGAAAGTTAAAGCCGGGATAATGGCGGGATGGTTCAATCCACCAGCATTTCCCTGATTATATCCTTGACCTTGCGGATATGCCTGGCATCCAGCTTGCCAATCCTTTTGACAAGACGCGATCTATCGACACTTCTTATCTGGTCTAGAACAATCCATGCTTTCCTGGCTTCAAACAAAAGTTCAACTCTGCTTGGATATCCATGCGATTTTGTTGTCATCGGTGCAATCATGACTGTTCTCAGATTACTGTTCATTTCCTGAGGAGAGACAACGAGACAGGGGCGTGTTTTCTGAATTTCGTGACCAACAGCAGGGTCGAGGTTGATCAGGTAGACATGGTACTGGACTATTTCCACTCCCACCCCTCCGGTTCAAGCGCATCATCGATCAAAGGCTCATCTTCGCCGCGCTCATGCATGGCGGCAAAGGCTTCGCTCCACCCTTCACGCGGTTTTCTGGTTATCGGCCTGATAATAATCTCATCCTTGCCGGGCAACAGTTCAACCTCTTCATTGATATTATACTGACGCAACAGAGTTGCGGGGATGCGTATTCCCCTTGAATTTCCTATCGACACCAGATGAGTCAGCATTACAATCTCCTGCAAAATGTGTTTACAATGTGACTACATAATGCTCAAAAAATATTTACAGTCAAACGAATTTTCTCCACCGCTCTTCCGGAAAGTTAAAACCGGGATAATGGCGGGCATTGCAGGGGCAACAACCTTTAGCCTGACGACTGCTCCAAACCGATAAAAATCTCACCCGACAGACGCTAATCAGCATCAGGTGCTTTTTCTTACCTGGCCGTCGCCATATACTATGAATTTAGTCGTAGTCAGATCTTCCACTCCCATCGGGCCGAAAGAGTGCAGCTTCGTCGTCGATATCCCTATTTCCGCACCAAGTCCCAGCTGGTTGCCGTCTGCGAAGCGGGTAGAGGCATTCACCATGACGCAGCTTGAGTTCACCTCTCTTATGAATCTTCTCGAACGCGAATAGTCGGAAGTGACAATAGCTTCAGTATGCATTGACCCGAACCTGTTTATATGGTCGATTGCCGCATCCATGTCGCCAACCACCCGGCACGCCAGTATCAGATCAAGATATTCCGCCCCCCAGTCCGACTCTTCAGCATGATGCGCGGAAGGGGCAAGCGCGCAGAACTCCTCGTCCCCTCTAAGCTCCACATTCATGGCGGCCAGGGTTCTCGCGATCCTTGGAACGAATTCTCCTGCAATGCCGCGATGTACAAGCAGGGTTTCAAGTGCGTTGCATACCCCGGGGCGCGCGGTTTTTGCGTTTACTATGATATTTTCCGCCATCTCAGTGTCCGCCCCTTCATCGACATAAACATGACACACTCCCTTGTAATGCTTGATGACAGGTATCCTGGAGCTTTCGGAGACAAACCTGATCAGGCTCTCGCCACCTCTCGGAATCACCAGATCGATGAACTCTTCCTGCTTGAGCATCTCAGTAACCGCCTCACGCTCGACAAAAGGGATGAGCGACAACGCCGCCGGAGGCAAGTCGTTTTCAGAGATCACCCCCTTCAGGATGGATGCTATCGCCATGTTAGAATTGAAGGCTTCCGACCCCCCACGCAGAACAACGGCATTTCCTGCCTTGAGGCAAAGCGCCGCCGCATCCGCCGTCACGTTTGGCCTTGACTCGTAAATAATGCCTATAACACCCAGAGGTATCCGCATCTTGCCGACTGTCAGCCCGTTTGGGCGTTGCCACATCCGCGTAACTTCTCCGACAGGGTCAGGGAGTGCGACTACTTCCATGATTGAGGTTGCGATCCCCCTGATCCTCTTTTCATCAAGCATCAGCCTGTCAAGCATTGCTTCGGAGAGCCCTTTCGCTCTCCCCGCTGCAAGATCGGTTTCATTTGCAGTTACAATGGCCGCGCTGTTGCTTTCCAGAGCGGAGGCCATCTCTGCAAGGATTCTGTTCTTGCTTTCCGAATCCGCGCGCGACATCGCGAATGAAGCGGCGCGTGCCTCGCCGGCGATCTTTTTTACATCTTCCTTGATAGACATTTTTCCGTCACTCCGTTTTTTCTGGCTGTTTTTCAATCTCATCCAGCATGCCGAAGGCGAAATTCTTCGCCCTGCCCGATGGCGCTATGACGCCGTATGCAATGGCTTCCCGAAGCTCTTCTTGCGTAGCCCCCGCCTCCTTCGCGACCGCGAAGTGCTTTTTCAGTCAGGTGGGGCACCCTGTCACAATGGCGCAAGCCACCCTTATAAGCTCCCTGGTTTTTACATCCAGGACTTCCTCGTACTCATAATCCAGGATTTTTTTCCGAATTTTCATGATTTACCCTTCCCGAATCCGCTAACTATTTTCTCCCATTATGGAATCGAAACAGTCCCTTATCTTCCCTGTAATCTCCTCGTAATCCCTGAGCAGCGCCTCGCCCGGATTCTTGAGCTTCGGGTCGTAGCCGAGCCTCCTGGCAAGCTTGTTCATATATCCGGCCGACCCTTTCAGGTCGTTGACCGAGTAGTCATGTATTATGCGAAGCCTGTTTTCTAGTTTCCTCAGGAATTTATAGCCGGCAAGGAGAGTTTCCGACTGCTCGTCCGGGAGGAGCCCAGCGTTTCTGATCTCCTTCAACGCGGCGACAGTCCCTGGTGATCTTATCTCCGGATGTTCGCAGCCGTGCAGAAGCTGCAGATACTGCACGGCAAACTCCACGTCAACCATCCCTCCGCGCCCGGTCTTGATATTGTAGCTGTCGGAAGTCTCCTTCGCAAGCTCAAGCTCCATTCGCGCCCTGAGCCGCCTTATTTCATCTCTCCCCTCATTGGTCACGGAGTAGCCGTAAACCGTCCGGCTGATGATTTCGTCAAGCCTTGCTGCAAGCATCTCATTGCCAAGAACCACGCGCGCCTTTGTCATTGCCTGGCGTTCCCATATCTGCGCCTCCCTGCGATGGTATTCGCAAAAAGATTCGAGCGAAGTCACAAGCGGACCGGCGTTGCCTGATGGGCGAAGCCTGGTGTCTATCTTGTAAACGTGCCCTTCCCTGGTCTGCATGGTGAGAATAGAAATCAGTTTCTGGGCCAGTTTGGCGAAATATTCATGGTTGGATATCTGTTTCTCGCCGTCAGTCTGTCCCGGGTGGTCATAAACAAAAATAATGTCAAGATCCGAGTGGTAATTGAGCTCGCTCCCTCCCATCTTCCCCATCGCCACAATCGCAAGGGAGGCCTCCTCCCCCCCTTTCTCTCCGGCAGAGCGGGGAGTCCCGAAACGGGACATGCTCCCTGCAGCTATCTGATACGCCGCTTCCAGGCAGGCTTCGGCAAGCAGGGTAAGCTCGTTTGCGATTTCACTCTGCCCGAGTTTTCCCTGGATATCGCACATCCCTATCCTCAAAAATTCTTCATTGCGATATCGCCTCAGAATATCCAGCTGTTCCTCATGGTAATCGGTCTGCGCGAGAATTCCGGCAAGCTCCCTTTGCATCGTCTCCTTCCCCTTGAATTCATAGGCGCTGTTAGGCATGCTCTCAAGGAGCTCCGGGTGAAGAATGATGATTTTGGAGAGAAATTCGGAAATGCCGAAGAGAGAGACCAGAAGCTTGAGGGTCTCCCTGTTTTCGGCAAGAAGGGCGTATATGGATGAACGGGTGCCGACTGTCTTGAGAAACCGCTCCAGGTTCGCAAGCGCCATGTCAGGGTCCGGAGAGTCGAAAAGCTCCTGCATGAGAAGCGGAGAAATCTTCTCAAGCAGGCGACGGCTCCGTTCGGTCATCCCCCTTGTCGGTCCATCCCTGAGGATCAGAAGGTTTTCGTATGCACGTTCTACATCCTTGAAATCAAGCTCCGCCAGCATATCCTTGACAAAATCAGGCTCGGCCTTCTGATCAAGGAGGAAAAGCGCCTCAGGCTTGACATCCTGCTGCAGTTTCTCATCCCGTGAATAAAAAAGGTTTCCGTAAATTGCCGAGACGTTTGAACGATGCTCCCCCAGCACCTCCATGAAGCGCTTGACTCCCTCCTTTCGCAAAAAACCGCAGCGACGGGCAAGCATGACAAGCTCCTCATCCCTTGCAGGAAGATTATGAGTCTGCCGCTCCTGCACGACCTGGATGCGATGTTCTACCCTTCTCAGAAATCGGTAGGCCTCTGCAAGTTTTCCATAATCCTCTTCGGAAATCAACCCGGCATCCCTCAGGGTAACCAGGGATTGGAGAGAGTTCCTGTTTCTCAACTGCGGATTTTTGCCGGCATAGACGAGTTGCAGAGCCTGGATGAAAAATTCGATCTCCCTGATTCCACCCCGCCCGAGCTTGAGATTTGTCTCCCCCTCCATCGATCGCACAAGCGAGGCGTCGATCTTCTGTTTCATGCTCTTCATGTCGTCTATCAGGTTGTAGTCCAGATATTTCCGGTAAACAAACGGTTTGAGAGAGCGGAGCAGCTGTTCGCCCAGGGGTATCGAGCCGGCGACAGGACGCGCTTTCAGCATTGCGGTGCGCTCCCACGACTGCCCCCACGATTCATAATATATTTCCGCAGATCTGAGCGAAACAGCCATATCCCCAGATTTCCCCTCCGGCCTCAGGCCTACGTCAACCCTGAACACAAAACCGTCTTCAGTCACCTGTGACAGCGCCTTGTTAGTCAATTCCGCAACCCTGTTGAAAAATGCGTGAAGCGATATGACCCCCCTTACCCCGCCTGAACCGTCGTCAACACCGCTTGTTTCACCACTGTCGGTCTCGTAGAAGTAGATAATGTCGATATCGGACGAAAAGTTAAGCTCGTTCCCACCAAGCTTCCCCATTCCGATTATTGTCATCGGGACTTCCCGCAAACCGTTTTCGGTCATTGTTGAAGGGACGCCATGCTCCTTTTCGAGAACGCCCCTTCCGGTTTCATACGCGACTTGAAGCGAGGCCGCGGCCAGACTGGAGAGTTCCGACATCACCTCTTCGAGAGAGGCGAGCCCGTTCAGGTCTCTCACGGCGATCCTGAGTATCTCTCTCCTCTTGAAGCGCCGGAGCGTCTTCAATAGCGAATTGAAATCTCCACCCATACCAGCCGCTTCGCTTCTCAGAGCGGAGAGCATCTCGCTCTCAGAACGCGAGATATCTATCCGGTTTTCGACAAAAATATCCCTGAAAAGAGATGGATCGCTGTAAATCAGGTTAACGAGAAAGGGGGATGCGCCGCAGACAAGAATGAACTGGCTCAGCCGCTTGCGCCGATGCGAGACTTCTTCCAGATATTCACGGGGAATAACGGCGGAGAGCCGCTCAAAGGCGTTAAGCGCCATATCCGGAGAGGGGGTGAGCAATGACGAGACAACTATCCTGTGTATGATCTCAAGCGGAAAACGCCCTTTCATCATCTGTATGTTAAGCGCCGAACGAGCTCCGTAAGTATAGCCGTGGGTTTCGAGAAACTCGCCAAGCCCGAGTTTCTGCACAGATGTGTCTTCAATCGACATGAGAGCAGAAAAATCGTTCAGGAAGCGTTCTACATGCATCGCTTGTCACCGCTCTTGATGGCAGGAATTGGTCGGCAGAATAAAACCGGAAACTTCATCTCTGCAGAAGCTCCCCGAGAGATGAGGAATAGTCTCCCCGAACGACCCCTTTTTCAGTAATGATGGCTGATATGTATCTTGAAGGGGTGATATCGAACGAGGGATTCCTGACTCTGACCCCCTCCGGCGCTATCCTGTTCCCCTTTATCAAGGTTATCTCTTCCGGAGGCCGCTCTTCTATCGGGATTTCAGAACCATCGGAAACAGAGAGATCGAGAGTCGAGATGGGGGCCGCCACATAGAACGGGATACCGTTCTCCCTCGCAAGAACCGCGACCGGATATGTCCCTATCTTGTTCGCAGTATCGCCATTCGCCGCAATCCTGTCTGCTCCGGTAACGCAGCAGGAAATTTCGCCGCGGCTCATGAAAAAACCTGCCATGCTGTCTGTTATAAGGGTTGCCGGGATATTATCCTTCATAAGCTCCCATGCCGTGAGTCTTGCTCCCTGGAGCCATGGGCGGGTCTCATCGACAAAAACCTCGATCTTCTTGCCGGATTCAAAGGCGGCGCGGATCACCCCTAAAGCGGTGCCGTAGCCGGCTGTCGCCAGTGCGCCCGCATTGCAGTGGGTAAGGATCGTTGCCCCGTCCGGGATCAGCTCTGCGCCGTTTTCCCCGATCTTTCGGCATATGGCGGCATCTTCGATCGCGATTCGGATCGCTTCCTCCTTCAGAATCTCGCGGATATGAGCGACCCCATCCCCTCTGCCGGCAAGCGCGGTTTTCTTCATCCTCTCTATCGCCCAGAAGAGATTTACCGCTGTCGGTCGCGTCGCGGCAAGTAGATCGCATATCAGGAAAAGCTCCCTGAGAAAGAGATCCTCTGAATTTGCAGCTATGGAGCTCGCGCCGAGCGCGACTCCCATTGCGGCAGCCACGCCGATCGCCGGAGCGCCACGCACCGCCATGTTTCTGATGGCATCGGCCACTTCGGCGTAACCTGTGCAGACGATGTATCTCTCTTCCGACGGGAGCGTTCGCTGGTCAATCATGACAACGGCCCCATCATCCCATTTTACGGTGGTGAAGGACATATAGAGTCACCTTTGAAAGTATTTGCGTAGAGAAACGCCTGCCGTGCGGCTTCTCCACCGATCCAAACGGAAAAGCGCCCTTTACGGAGGAAAATTATTTATCACAGAGATGATGTTCCAGGCAATTTATTAGGCATATCCGGAAAAGATTTTCAAATCTCCCGCTTTCCCGTTTTTGGCTTTATTTAAAATGTTTTTTTTACTATTCTGCATTGAACATTTATTAATGAAAGGGATTGATGTCGATGAAATTCACAAAAATGCATGGAGCCGGAAATGACTACGTTTATCTGAACTGTTTCGAGGAGCGTGTTGACTCTCCCGAAACCCTCGCAGTCAGGCTTTCCAACAGAAACTTCGGGATAGGCTCTGACGGCCTGATTCTGATAATGCCCTCAGGCAAGGCCGACGTAAGGATGAGGATGTTCAATTCTGACGGCTCGGAATCGGAGATGTGCGGAAATGGAGTCCGATGCGTCGCAAAATACGCCTTCGATCACGGCATCGTCTCAAAAACCGACATAACCGTTGAAACCGGGGCAGGAATCCTTCCTCTTCAACTTTTCAAGGGGGATGACGGGAAGATATCCAGGGTAAGGGTGAATATGGGGAGACCACGCCTGACAAGAGCCGAGATACCTATGACCGGAGAGCCTTCGGCCACGGTAGTCGCCGCACCGCTTACAGTGCTGGATCGGACATTCGGGATCACCTGCGTATCCATGGGGAACCCGCACTGTGTCATATTTGTAAACGGCCTTGATGATTTCCCTGTCGCGACCTATGGCCCGCTTATTGAAAACCATGAACTTTTTCCCCGGAGAACAAATGTGGAATTTGTCGAAATCGTTTCGGAAAGAGAGTCAAGGCAGCGCACATGGGAACGGGGGGCGGGAGAAACCCTCGCCTGCGGCACCGGCTCAAGCGCGGTGACCGCCGCATGCGTCCTCAACAATCTTACGGAGAGGAAAATACTGAATCATCTGACCGGTGGCGATCTGGAGATGGAGTGGAGCGATGACGGATGCATCTATATGACTGGACCGGCTGTAGAGGTATTTTCCGGGGAAATATCGTTGTAAACGAATTTCTGCATGGAGCGAGCAGATGTCTGAACAGAGAGTTACACTCGGTTTTTCCCCATGCCCTAACGACACTTTCATCTTCTATCCCCTGCTGAACAATCTCGTGGATACGGGCAATTTCCGCTTCATTGAGCGGCTTGAAGACGTTGAGACCCTGAACATGCTCGCTGCCGGAGCTGTTCTGGACATGACAAAACTTTCGTATCACGCATTCGCGCATGTCCGGAATGAATACGCGCTGCTCCGCTCGGGGAGCGCGCTGGGGCGCGGCTGCGGTCCTCTCCTTGTGGCAGCCGGAGATATGGACATCTCCACTCTGCATAAAAAAACCATCGCTATCCCTGGAAGACACACAACAGCCTTTCTTCTTCTCCGGCTTTTCAATCCGGACATTGAAAAGTTCATCATCCTCCCTTTCAACGAGATAATGGATTCCGTGATAAACGGAGATGTCGATGCGGGGGTGATAATCCACGAATCCCGTTTCACCTACCAGGGGTACGGCCTCAAGAAGCTTATCGATCTGGGGGAGTGGTGGGAGGGGGAAACCGGCCTGCCGATACCGCTTGGCGGGATCGCCGTCAGGAGGAGCCTTGGCGCCGGGACAATAGCCCTGCTCGAGAAGGCTCTCAGAGACGGGGTAGGCTACTCTGTGGCGAATCCGGATGCGGCCGCTCATTACATAAGGGAGCACGCCCAGGAGATGAGCGAAGATATCTGCAGAGCGCATATAAATCTATATGTCAACGATTTTTCATCCGATCTGGGAGATGAGGGGGTTAAGGCGATAGAGCTTCTGATCCGGATGGCTGAACAGAGAGGGATTGTGCCGGAATCAGAGAAAAAACTGTTTCTCTGATTTTTTCGCAGCGTCAACCGCACAACGGAATCCTCATTGAGGAGAAAAAGATGAAACTTTCTAAAAAATTGCTGATAACTCTGGTTCTTGCCTCTGTCGCCGGAGCAGCTACATATGTCGCGGTTTCAGCGTTACTTGTACGAAAGGCCGAGGAGAACCTCCGCAGCATAATGCTCCATCACCGCTCCTTTCACGAATACATACAGAAGGTGATGCACCCGGCATATTACAAGGCGCGGAACGAGGGAAAAATTTCAAAGGATTTCTATGCTCCCGAAATGCTCTCATCGTCATTCATAATCCGCACAATGCACGGACTCTTCAACGAGGAAAGGGAAAGGGAGGGATTGCCCCCGGTTTATTACAAGCTCGCCTCCGAGAACCCGCGGAACCCTGCCAACAGTGGGGATGCAAGGGAAGAGGCGCTTCTTAGAATGTTCAACGCAGACAGGAAACTCAACGAGTACTCCGAAGTCGCGACCATAAACGGGCAGAAGTATCTGATCTACGCCAAACCTTTTCTGGAGACGAATCAGGCCTGCATGCGGTGCCACGGCGACAGGAAAGATGCACCGGATGAACTGCAGAAGATATACTCCGGCCTAGGGGGATTCAATGAGGAGACCGGCAGAATCAGGGCGATTGAATCTGTCCGCATTCCGATCAATAACGACATTGCCGCGGCTATGGTGGCGGCGACCTTTTCGATCTCCGCTGTGGTTGTGTTTGCCCTTCTCTACACTTTCAATCTCCGCTTGAAAAGAGAGCTGCACCAGGGCACCGAGGCTCTTGCCGTCAGTGAAGAGAATTACCGCCAGTTTGCGTCACTCACCTCCGATTTTGTTTACATCTGCGCCCGAAAAGGGGATGAACCGTTCCGGATCAGATGGATCGGCGGCGCGTTCAGCGCCATATCCGGTTACAGCATAGAAGAGCTGTACGAACGCGGCAGCTGGGGATCAATCATCCATACCGAAGATAGTGACTCAAGAGAGGAAGCTGCAGCAGTCATGAATCCTGGAGACGTGAAGGTGATAACTTTCAGAATTGTAACCCGGGATAAAAACGTGCGATGGATTTCGGACAGATTCCGCTGTGAAAAAGGGGGAGCAGATGATGAATTTCTCCTCTACGGCGCGGCCAGGGATGTCACCGACGAAAAAGAGGCGGAAGAGCTGCTTCAATTCACCCGCGTCACGATAAATGCCGTTTCCGACTCGATCTTCTGGGTGGCTCCGGACGGGAGCATAAGTGACGTGAACGATGCGGCCTGCAGAAACCTCGGATTCAGCCGCGAAGAGCTTCTCCGGATGAATGTGCCTGATATCGATCCCGACACCACCATCGAAAGCGTTCGGCATGAGTTTATCGAACTGAGGGAGCGCAAGATCATTCGTTTCGAATCCAGGCACCGGACAAAGGAGAACCGTGACTTCCCGGTCGAGATCATAGCAAGCTACGTCGCGCATGACGCCAGGGAGTTCAACTGCGCGATAGCCCGCGACATAACCGAGAGAAAGCAGATGGAGGAGGCGATCCGCGCGTCGAATGCCTTCAACAGCCAGATCATCTCATCCGCACATGAAGGGATCGTCGTTCATGGCACGGACATCCGCTATCAGGTATGGAACCCCTTCATGGAGAAGCTGACCGGGGTAAAGGCCTTTTACGCGATAGGCAGGAGCCCGCTCGAACTTTTCCCTTTCCTTGAAGGTATCGGGATGGTTGACCGCCTGAAAAGGGCGCTTGCCGGAGAGAACCAGGAAGCGTTTGAATTTTCCTTCCATTCGGAGGGGAGAGAAAACTGGGTTTTAAACAACTGTGTGCCGCTGAAAAATGATTCAGGCGAAATAATCGGGGTGATCTCAACCATTCAGGAGATAACAGAGCGGAAGAAAGCCGAGGAAGAGCGTCTTAACCTGGAAAAGCAACTTCTCCACGCGCAGAAGCTCGAGAGCCTGGGGGTGCTCGCAGGGGGGATAGCCCACGATTTCAACAACATCCTGACATCCATCATAGGAAATACCGATCTTGCGCTTCTGCGGATGAACCCGGAATCCCCGGCGCGCGACAACCTGCTTCAGATCGAGCAGGCCGCGACCAGGGCGACCGATCTGGCAAAACAGATGCTTGCCTACTCAGGAAAAGGGAAATTCGTAATCGAGCCTATAGACATAAACCGCCTTGTAGAAGAAATGACAAAAATGCTGGAAGTCTCGATAACCAAGAAATGCGTCCTCCGCTTCAACTTCGCCGATGCGCTTCCGGCAGTGGAAGGGGACGCCACACAGCTCAGGCAGATAATCATGAACCTCGTGATCAACGCCTCAGAAGCGATAGGCGACAGAAGCGGGATCATAGCGATAAGCACCGGCTGCATGCAGTGCGACAGGAAATACCTTAACGCAGCATGGCTGAACGAGCAGATTCCGGAAGGGCTCTATATCTGGCTGGAAATCGCCGACACCGGATGCGGCATGGACAAAGATACGCTTTCAAAGTTGTTCGACCCGTTCTTCACCACAAAATTCACCGGCAGAGGGCTCGGGATGGCGGCTGTGCTTGGAATCGTCCGGGGGCACAGGGGGGCAATAAAGGTATACAGCGAGCCTCGTCGCGGTACAACCTTCAAGATACTTCTGCCGGCTGGAGAAAAACCGAAGGAGCTCTTCAACTGCACAAACGAGAGAAAAAACGACTGGAAGGGAAGCGGCGCGGTTCTTATTGTCGATGATGAAGAGACTGTCATAGGCATAGGGACGCAGATGCTGAAAGAGCTTGGCTTCACTCCGCTTGCGGCCATGAACGGGCGTGAAGCGCTGGATATTTTCGAACGGAATCAGAATGAGATAAGCTGTGTAATACTTGACCTGACAATGCCCGGCCTTGACGGAGAGCAGACCTTCAGGGAGCTTCGCCGGATCGACCCGGATGTGAAAGTGATAATGTCAAGCGGATACAACGAGCAGGAGGTTACACAGCGTTTTGTCGGAAAAGGGCTGGCCGGTTTCATCCAGAAGCCGTACAAGCTTTCAACTCTGCGGGATATCATAAGAAAAATCCTGTGAAACCGCCGCACAAGCGCAAAAAAAACAACTATTCGGCATAGTAAGTCCAACATAACTGGACATACTATGTTAGTTTCCATCCGGAAACTCCGGNNGGATTTTTTCTTCTGGCAAGGAAATCGAGTATTTGCGCGGAGGCGTACAGAGGTACGCCGCACAAGAAAATCCGAAGATTGACGCCGCTAGGGGGAAAAAGCACCCTTTCCGGACGGAAACTATGTTAACAAACGCTATATTTGTTTCGTTTCCAGGAGGCAAGTATCTTGACAAATACGCATTTGCTCAAAAGCGTTCCCTATGAGGAATTTGATTATCAGACTCTGCTTGATGCTGTGCATGAGTATGCCCGGCCCCGGATGAAGATTTCCGGCATGCTGGCCAAAGGGGATATCATTCGCGTCAAGAAAGGTCTATATATCCTCGGGGAGTCACTCCGACGTCGCCCCTTCTGTCGGGAACTGCTCGCCAATCTCATCTATGGCCCATCCTATGTATCCCTCGAATACGCGCTGCACTATCACGGTTTGACCCCGGAACGGGCAGAAATCCTGACATCGGTTACCTGCGGGCGATCCCGGACATTCGACACGCCGGTCGGGAGGTTTTCCTATCGCATGATTCCGCTGGAAGCATTCCGCACCGGCATGGACCGGGTAGAACTTGACGATGGACGGTCATTTCTCATTGCGGTTCCGGAAAAAGCGCTGGCCGACCAGGTTGTTGCCGACCGGGGCGCCGGCATAACCACCCAGAAAGAGTTACACGACTATCTGCTCAACAGTCTGCGAATTGACCCCGGCATGCTTGGCAAACTCGATCCGGCTCGGCTTGCAGAGATTGTGCACCACTATCGTTCCCGCAGAGTGAAGCTGTTGTCCGGTCTTGTCAGCCGGTTACGCAAGGGGGACAGGAATGCATGATGCCGTGAAGCGGATGCTTGCCAAATATGAACCGAAGAGTGTTGACGATTCGGTCAGGGCTCTGCGGGAGATCATCCAGGAAGTGGCACTGCTCGGACTCTGGCGGGCAAAGTTCTTCGAGCACGCCGCCTTTTATGGCGGGACGGCCCTGCGTATCCTGTACGGACTCGACCGCTTTTCCGAGGATCTGGATTTCTCGCTGCTGGAGCCGTCAGCCGATTTCAATCTGGCGCGGTTCACGGCATCGCTTGAAGAGGAGTTGCTGGCATTCGGCTTCAATGTGCGGGTGGAGATGGTTGACAAGGCTGTGGAATCGGCGGTGCACTCTGCCTTTCTCAAGGCGAATACCCGTAACGAACTCCTGGTTATTGAAGCCGGGGAAAAACTTGCCGGACAGATTTCCGCAGGCCAGGTGCTGAAAGTGAAAATCGAGGTGGACACTGATCCGCCTGCCGGATTTTCCACAATGGCCCGTTACCTGCTGCAACCGATTCCGTTTGCTGTCAGGAGCTATTCGCTCCCGGATCTGTTTGCCGGCAAGATGCATGCGCTTCTCTTCCGGAAATGGAAAAACCGGGTCAAGGGGCGAGACTGGTATGATTTTGTCTGGTATGCTGCCAATCATCCTCAACTGCATCTTGCCCACCTTGAGCAAAGGATGCGCCAGACCGGCCACTGGAGCGGGGAGAAGTGTCTGTCGTCCAGATATTTCCGAGACCTGCTGTTCGAGACCATTGACCGGCTCGACGTGAACCAGGCACGTAAAGACGTTGCCCCGTTCATCAAGGATCAGCAACTTCTCGCACTCTGGTCGCACGACTTTTTCCGTGACGTGGCAAGTCGCATTCAATTTAACGAATAGTTTTGCTGGAGCATTCTTTTGGTTGTTCAATAAGCTCCATGACGCAATCATGAGGCCATGATGACTTTTCTGTAGAAAACCGCTCTGAAACAGTAACACGGACAACATCTAACGCCAGGACTCTTTTATGAATTCTGCTGACAAGCCGGAAAAAGAACCTAAGATCTGGTGCGACCGCGTAACGGTCATAAAGAGAAATGAAAATGGAGAGAGTGCAACAATTCTTGACGATGTTTCGCTCTTTGCGCCTGAAGGGGAGTCAACCTGCATCATAGGCCCCTCCGGAAGCGGCAAAAGCACGCTTGTCAGGCTCTTCAACCGACTGGACGACCCCTCCTCTGGCGCCATATATCTTAAGGGTGAGGATATCTCCGGCATCGACCCGCTTCTCCTCCGGAAGCGTGTCGCAATGGTCATGCAGAAGCCGTTCATGTTCGATGGCACCGTTCTGGCGAACCTCCAGCGTTCCTTCATCTATCGGGGGGCTCCACTCCCTTCCGCCATATCTCCGGAAATTCTCCGAGTTCTCGAACTTGCGAGACTTTCCGCAAAGATACTGGAACGGAGCGCCCGCTCGCTCTCCGGAGGGGAGCAACAGAGAGTTAACCTCGCGCGCGCCCTGACAGGCGAACCGGAACTGCTTCTGCTTGATGAACCGACCAGCGCGCTCGACCGGCCAACAGCCGATCATCTGGCTGCCACGCTTCACGACATCTGCAGTTCAGGACGCCTGACAGTCATAATGGTAACTCATGACCTGCGTCTGGCCGAGCATACGGCTGACAAGCTGGTCTACCTTGAAAACGGGAAAGTAATTGAAACCGGCGAAACCGCCGGGATGCTGGCAGACCCGAAAACCACTGAATTCGGGCTTTTTATGGCTGAACCTGCATGGAGAAAGGATTAAGCGTGGAAAAGAGCCAGATCGTTCCGATAGATATTCTCCAGCTCTCCCTTGCATTCGGTTTGATACTTGTATCTGCCGGACTCGCGCGCCTGATGAGAATCGGGTTGGAAAAACAGCTGCTCTGGGCGTCGATTAGAATGGTCGTTCAACTTCTTGCTACCGGGTATCTGCTTCATCTGGTATTTGCGGTAAACTCCCCTTTCCCGGTGATTCTGATGCTTTTTGCGATGACCCTGTTCTCGTTGCAGGTGGCGGGGGGGAGAATCAAAAAGAAAATGCCGCACTTTTACAGGGTTGTCGGCTCTTCAATAATCATAGGGTGTGGCGGGGTTACATTCTACTTCTCCCTCCTGGTTGTAGGCTACACCCCCTGGTTCGATCCCAGATATCTGATCCCGCTGGCCGGCATGATTATCGGCAACGCGATGAACGGAGCCGCTCTTGCAGCCGAACGGCTCGATTCGGAAATTCATGACCGGCGTGACGAGATAGAGACTGCGCTATGCCTTGGAGCGACATCCGGACAGGCTTCGGAGAGCGCCGTCCGCAAAGCCTTCGGCGCGGCGCTGATTCCTACCATGAACACAATGGCGGCCACCGGCATAGTGGCTCTCCCCGGTATGATGACCGGACAGATACTGTCAGGCACAGAACCGGCCGTTGCGGTGCGTTACCAGATAGCGATCATCTTCGCGATCACCTGCGCCGTGGCTGTCACCTCTTTTATGATCATAATCCAGGGGTACAGGAAATATTTTACAAAAGCGCATCAGTTGAAGTGAGAGTGGCGAAAAAAGAAGAGCCCCGTCCAGATGAAAATGAACGGGGCTCTTCGAATAGAGCCTGCCGCGAGGGTGCGGCAGGCTAACTAGGGCAACCCTCTTTGCAGTGGGATACCGGGCGAATTCTGAATCTTTCAGTCCACATGTGCGGGGTCTCCTTTCATTTCAGATATTGATCCAATTACAAATCATGAAGCATTCCGACTGAAGTTGAAATTGGAATCATCCTCTACGGATGTCTGAAATCTAATGCACCCCATGAGAATTGTCAATGCGGTTTTTTATTTATTGTTTCCGAATATCTTGATTTTAATATGTCTATTTCCTATTGACCATCTCCACGCTTGATATTAAAACATCAATATGGATCTAATAGCCAACCTGAACAGACCACAGAGAGAAGCGGTGCTGCATGGCGAAGGGCCGCTTCTTATCCTCGCCGGAGCCGGATCAGGCAAAACCCGCGTAATAACTCATCGCATCGCAAATCTCGTGCATAACCGCTCGGTCAATCCCGGAAATATCCTGGCAGTCACTTTCACCAACAAGGCGGCAAAAGAGATGGCGACCAGAGTGCAGAAGCTGCTCGGGCGCTCAGATATACCGTATAATATCTCGACTTTTCACGCGGCCTGCGGACGGATTCTCCGGAAAAGCATCGATCGACTCGGGTACGCGCCGAATTTCACCATTTACGATGAGCGTGATTCTGAACGCCTCCTGAAGGATGTCATCGCCTCCCTAAACCTGGATGAGAAAAAATTCCCTGTAAAGGGGGTTTCGGCGAAAATCGACGACTTCAAGAACCGGGCAATTTTCCCTGACGACATCGACCGGATTGAAACACCGGATATCTTCAGCGAAAAAATTGCCGAAATATACTCGATCTACCAGGAGCGCCTGAAGGGGTGCAACTCGCTTGATTTCGGCGATCTTCTTCTGCTCGCATACAGGCTCCTGAACGATTTTACTGATGTAAGACATGAATATCAGGAGCGTTTTCAATGGATCCTTGTAGATGAATACCAGGATACGAACCCGGTGCAGTACAGGCTTATAAGACTCCTGGCCGGAGAACGGAAAAATCTCTGCGTGGTGGGAGACGATGACCAGTCGATTTACTCCTGGCGAGGAGCTGATATCCGCAATATCCTGGAATTTGAGAAAGACTTCCCGGGAGTACGTGTTATCAGGCTTGAACAGAATTACAGATCGACCGGAAATATCCTTAAGGCAGCGGGGGAGGTCATAAAGCAGAATTTTGCCCGGAAAGGAAAAACATTATGGACTGACAATCCTGAAGGGAGCCGGATAAAGTACAAGAGGGCGGAAACCGACCGGGAGGAGGCGCGTTTTGTAAGCCGCGAAATCGACAGGCTCGCAGGAAATCGAATCCCCCTGGATGAGATAGCAGTTTTCTACCGGACGAACGCGCAGTCCCGACAGATTGAAGAGAGCCTCGTAGCCGGGTCGATACCTTATCATATCGTAGGGGGAGTCCGTTTCTACTCCCGACTTGAAATAAAGGATATCCTGGCTTATCTGAAGGTGCTGGACAACCCTTCCGACGACGTCTCACTGCTGCGGATCATCAACGTCCCTCCGCGAGGCATAGGTCCCGCCACAATCGAGCGCCTGACAAATATGGCTGCCGCAAACCGCGTCCCGCTCTATTCAGCGATAATTGAAGCGTCCGGGAAAAGAGAGACGACTGCAAAACTGACTCAGTTTCTTCTTATGATGGAAGAATTCAGACATGAAGCGGCTTCACTCCCCCTGCCGGAGCTTGCCGGAAACATACTCGAGAAGAGCGGTTATCTTGAAAAACTCAAAAACAGCCGGGACGAAAACGACGCGGAAAGGTTAGAAAACCTCGGGCAGTTCCTGACGGCGCTCAAGGAGTTCAGCGAAAACAGCGAAGCCGCCACTCTTTCCGCTTTCCTTGAACAGGTTTCACTGGTTTCAGACCTTGAGCAGAGGGTCGAGGGTAAATCATCGGTGGCATTAATGACCCTTCATGCCGCGAAAGGACTTGAATTCAGGGTTGTTTTTATGATCGGCATGGAAGAAAGCCTATTCCCGCATCTCCATGCTTTTGATGACCTGGATGGCATGGAAGAGGAGAGACGGCTCTGTTATGTAGGAATGACCAGGGCAAAGGAGCATCTCTACCTGCTTAATGCCGGAAGACGCTACTTCTTCGGCAAGGAGCAGGCAAACCAGCCGTCACGCTTTCTCAAGAGCATCCCGCGCGAACTGCTGGAAGAGGAGAGCTTTTCCGTTTCATCTGACAGCGCCGGATCATACGGAGAGAATCCCGCTCTTTCACCCGCCTCTGTGCCAAAAGCCGTAAAGCCTCACAATCTGGCCGGAGCGGCAAAAGCGATGAACGATATAGAGATGATTCCCGAACCGCCGGAAGAGCGCAGTGGAGTTTACATAGGGATGAAGGTAAGACACGGGAAGTTCGGAAGAGGGACAATCAGAAAGATAGAGGGTTATGGCGATACGGAGAAGGTGATAGTCTGGTTCGACTCTGTTGGACCAAAGAAGCTGATGCTTCGTGTGGCAGGCCTGGAAGCCGCGTGATTTCCCGTGACTCTTTTTGAAGGCTTCTCAAGCTTCCAGGACAAAGGTTACAGGGCCGTCATTCACGAGACTCACCTGCATATCCGACTGAAAAATACCGGTGCGGACATCCACCCCGAGTCTTCTGACACTTTCTGCAAAATATTCATACAGCCTCTTCCCTTCTTCGGATGGGGCGGCCGTATCGAATGAAGGGCGTCTCCCCTTGGCGCAGTTGCCTGCAAGAGTGAACTGGGAAACAACAAGAACAGCTCCTCCGGCATCCTTCAGAGAGAGGTTCATCTTTCCGGCTTCGTCAGGAAAAATCCTCAAATTCACTATCTTGTCGGCCAGCATCTCAGCTTTCCGGATGTCATCCCCCTTCTCAACCCCTAGAAGCGCCAGAATACCGACGCCGATTTCCGCCGCAATCTCCCCGTCAACCGTAACAGCAGCCGAGCTCACTCTCTGTATTACGCTTTTCACCTCTCAAGCCACCTTGCGACATCCTTCGCATGGTAGGTTATGATTATGTCGGCTCCTGCACGCTTGAAAGCTGTCATCGTCTCCATGACCACCCGCTCCTCCTCTATCCACCCATTGGCAGCCGCCCCCTTGATCATGCTGTATTCACCGGAGACATTGTAGACTGCCAGCGGAAGATTGAACTCATTTCGGAGATCCCGGAGAATGTCGAGATAGGGAAGCCCGGGCTTGACCATTATTATGTCCGCCCCCTCAGCGATATCGGACTCCGCTTCGCGCAACGCCTCCAGCCTGTTGCCGGGGTCCATCTGGTAGCTTTTCCTGTCTCCGAACTGCGGCGCCGATTCGGCAGCCTCCCTGAATGGCCCGTAATACCCGGAAGCGTATTTTACGGCGTAACTCATGATCGGAATAGTGGAGCAGCCGTTTTTGTCGAGCTTTTCCCTGATAGCCCCGACCCGCCCGTCCATCATGTCAGAAGGGGCCACCATATCCGCGCCGGCCTCAGCGTGGGAGAGCGCTTCCCTCGCCAGAAGCTCCAGGGTTGAATCGTTATCCACATCTCCATTCTTTATCAGGCCGCAGTGCCCGTGATCAGTATATTCGCAGAGGCAGACATCAGTTATGACCGCAAGGCCTGGAATTTCGCGCTTTATGGCGCGTATGGTCTCCTGGATTATCCCTTTATCTGAATATGCGTCGCTTCCGACAGAATCCTTGGTTTCAGGTATCCCGAAAAGAAGCACCGCCGGGATTCCAAGCTCCCGTACCTCGAGAGCCTCTGCCAGCAGATTCTCGATCGACTGCTGGAAAATGCCAGGCATGGAAGAAATCTCTTTTTTTATTCCTCTGCCGAAAGCTGAAAACATCGGGTAAACAAGATCGTTTACCGAAAGCGAGGTCTCTCTGACCATTTTGCGGAACTGTTCGCTCCCCCTTATTCTGCGAGCCCTGAATTCAGGAAAATACATTTTTCTCTCCTGTAACAAATCTTCTGAATATTTGAACGGTTGATTTTACGACAGCGCAGCGGGGAGAGGCAATACAAAAGAAGCGGAAGAGAAGCGCCTTCGCAGTTTCGAGGGAAATGGCCGGAATCAGAGCAGAGTCGATAACATCTTTATCCCCATTACGACAAGGAGAAGCGCGAAGATTCTCTTCAGTGTGGCGACAGGGAGGGTATGCGCCAACCTGGCCCCGATCGGGGCGGTCAGAATGCTGGCCAAGGCGATGCCGGCAAGCGCCGGCAGATAAATGAAACCCAGAGTGTAAGGGGGAAGAGAGGAAGCCGCCATCATACCGTTCAGCGCGTATCCGGCAGCTCCGGCAAATGCGATCGGAAAACCTATCGCAGCCGAAGTGCCTATCGCCCTGTGCAGAGAGACATTGCACCATAGCATGAAAGGGACAGACATCGTCCCCCCCCCGATCCCGACCAGGCTTGAGATGCCCCCTATGACGCTTCCTGCGCCGAACATTCCTGCCCCCCCCGGAAGCTGACGATGCGCCCCTGGCTTTATCTCCAGAAGCATCTGGGTTGCCACATAAAAGAGGAAGAGTACGAAAAAGAGCTTGAGAAAACCGGTAGAAAGATGCGCTGCGACCCAGGAGCCGCAAAATGTTCCGGCTACTATCCCTGGCGCTATTTTCCATACAATCGGCCATTCGACCCCGTTTCGCCTGTGATGCGCCATCATGCTGGAAATCGATGTGAACATTATAGTGGTGAGAGATGTTCCGAGGGCAAAATGTATTGTATGCTCTCCTGTCAGGTGTTGCGAAGTGAAGAGGAAGGTGAGCGCAGGGACAATGACAATCCCCCCCCCTACACCCAGAAGCCCTGCCAGAATTCCGGCGAAACATCCGAGCAGACAGTATGACAGCAGGTAGATCATGTTCACCTCCTGAAGTGGAGAGAATAGCTCCGGATTCGCAATATAAGGTGTTCGATGTTTGCCGCATCCGGTCTGGAGCGCTCCCGCCAGGAACGCGCCAGAGTGCGGGACAACCTTGGCGAACATCTCCTGGAGCATGTACCGTCCCACTTTCGTGCCGGTATCCACCGCAATCAGGATGAACACCGCCTCGAACATTATTGCGAAGTGATACCAGTAAGCCATCATCCCCTTCATGAAAGGCACCGAGGAGAAGATATAGGCCATGCCGGCAGAACAGAAGCCGGAAAACTGTAAGTCGGGATGAAGAGAGAAATCTGTTTTTTGCTGAAGGTGAAGAAGAGATGCCAGAGTCCACCCGTAAAGGGGGCAACGCTTCTCCCCGGACAACGGTTCTGAAACAAAGTTTTTCAACTTGATTTGCCAGAGCTTTTTTGGCAGATAATACATCCGATTTCTCAAAATGCCACAGTTTTATTCTGCCGCTTTTCCAGCAGAGATCGATTCCAGATACCCACACTGACAGCAGATATTGATTTGAAAGGCCTCCATCCTGATTGACAAAGCGTGAAAAGGAGGCCTGCAAAGATGCAGCGGCACCCTGCTTTAACCAACAAAGGAACAAGCAGCAAAAAAGGGAAAATATGTGCCGTGGAAAATCGAAAAAAATATCGGTCCTGGCAGCCATTGCCGCCTTTGCATATCTTTCTGCTACAGCCGCAGCCACAGGCCCGCTTCCGGCAAACGACGCGGCGCTCCATCTTCAAGGGGTATCAGAAGAGCTTGCCGCCGGAATCACAGATAAAGCCGAAGAGCTGGAAAAGCTGGTTGAATGGAAAGATGACGTTAAAAGAGCCTTTTTCGGTTTTGCCACTTACTACGCATCGCGCTTCGTCGGACGAAAAACCAGTTCGGGCGAACGTTACCACCCGGACAAGCTTACTGCGGCTCATCACAACCTTCCGCTTGGCTCTCTGGTAATGGTGATAAACCCTGCAAACAATCTTGAGGTAAAAGTTACGATAAACGACCGCTGCGCGCCGAAGAGCTATCATCTGATAGATCTCTCCCGCGCTGCAGCAAAAAAAATAGGGATATTGGGAAGAGAGATGTCAAAGGTAGTAATAATTCCGGTTAAGGAAAACGCTCTCTCCATGTGAGCGGATCCTCTTTTTGGCCGTTTGCCTTGTGAACCTGGGAAAAACGGTTTTTATGGCAAATTGTTTCCTGATGGGAACTGAATAAAAAACCGCTGAACGGTTCGGAGGCCAGTTCAGCGGTTTTCTCTCATTACAGCCTGTGAACTTCTTCGCGGAGATCACATGTTGTAGCCTGACTCCGAATGCTGGGTCTGGTCGAGCCCCATTATCTCGTCCTCCTTCTCCACGCGGAGACCGATTGTTTTTTCCAGGACAAATGCTATCGCCAGAGTTACGAGAAAGGCATATCCGCCGGCTGCAAGAACCGCAACGAGCTGGATTACAAGCTGCTTCGCATTGCCGCTGACAACCCCTGTAGCACCCACTGTCGCAAAAACTCCGGTCATAATCGCCCCGAATGTCCCCCCTATCCCATGAACACCGAATGCATCAAGCGAATCGTCGTATTTAAATCTGGCCTTGAGCATAATACCGATATAGCAGACAATGCCGGCTGCGAAACCCATAAGCAGGGCAGCCCCTGGCTGCACAAAACCTGCTGCCGGGGTGATGACCACAAGACCTGCGACTACGCCGGAACCGAACCCCAGAGCGCTTGGCTTCCCCGAATGCACCCATTCAGCGAACATCCAGGAAAGCCCTGCTGCAGCAGGGGCGATAGTGGTAGTGGCAAACGCAAGCCCCGCAAGACCGCCTGCGGCATCGGAGTTGTTAACGCCGACAATCGCAGAGCCGGCATTGAAACCGAACCATCCAAACCAGAGGAGGCCGACTCCCAGAAGGGTCAGCGGGAGGTTGTGCGGCGCCATCCGCTCTGTCGGGAAACCGTGACGCTTGCCGAGGAAAATCAGAAAGGCCAGGGCAGAAATACCGGAAGACAGATGTACGACCGTCCCCCCGGCAAAATCGAGAGCCCCCTTCTTGAAGAGCCATCCGTCAGTCATCCAGACCCAATGAGCGAGCGGATCGTAAACAAGTGTCGTCCAGAGAAGAACAAAAATGCAGTAAGCTGAAAACTTGACCCGCTCTGCCATGGCCCCGGAAACAAGGGCAACAGTGATCATGGCGAACATTGCCTGATACATTGCAAAAACAAGTTCAGGAATCGCTCCTGGTTCTTTCGTGTAGTTCTGGAAAAGCGCCCAGTCAACGGTTCCGCTTGCGGCATCTTTAATAATGATCAGCCCGTCGAGCATGACCTTGCTTAAATTGCCGATCAAGCCAGCTCCGCCAAGATCAGGCGCGAAGGCGAGCGAATAACCGATAACCGTCCACTGCACCCCTACTATCCCCATTGCAACAAGCGAGTGCATCATGGTCGAAAGCACATTTTTCTGACGCACCATACCTCCGTAGAAGAGAGCCAGACCCGGGATCATCAGGAGCACAAGCGCCGATGAAACAAGCATCCAGGCAGTGTCTCCGGTATTCAGAACAGGCTTTACGTCAGAAGGGGTGGATGTCGGCGCTGTAACCGCCGTGCCTTCGGATCCAACAGATGTCGTCACCGTGACTGCCTGGGCGGATGAAGCTGCGCCGGCATCTTTTCCCTCTTCGGCCATCAGGCCTGCCGGTAGCATCGCTCCCAGAATGATAACCAGTGAAACTGCCGCAACTGCAATTCTTGATTTCATAATCTCCTCCAGGTATTGAATATTCATCTCTTGGAATAATATCTTTAAATTGCTTCCAGACCTGTTTCACCGGTTCTGATCCTGACCGCCTCCTCAAGCGGAAGCACAAATATCTTCCCGTCTCCGATCCTCCCTGTTTTCGCGGCATTCTGAACAGTCTCAATGACCTTGCCGACCTGTTCGTCAGCGATGGCTATCTCCATTTTTATCTTAGGAATGAAATCAACAACATACTCTGCTCCGCGATACAGTTCAGTATGCCCTTTCTGTCTTCCGAACCCCTTTACTTCGCTGATCGTTATCCCCTCGATCCCGATCTCGTTGAGGGCATCCTTGACCTCATCCATCTTGAAAGGTTTAATAATTGCCTGTACAAGCTTCATGACTTTTCCCCCTTTTTATCTTTTTGTGGCGCCAGTTCCAGATTCCGGAATATAAAGCGGCTGCCCATAGCCTCTGAAGCTTTACAAGCATACAGTGTGCCATTTCAAAAACAGAAGCAAATACAACATGTTATATACTGGGGTTAGTATTGAAAAACAGTTGAAAGCCTGGAGAAATTTTTTAATGCCCTTTTTTTGTGCATTTCTTAAGCTGTTGACCTGAAAATATTTTTTGGTACTCTTTCAATTGTGACAGTGAGGAAAGCAGAGGGGTGCGGTTTTCCGAAACAATTGTGAAACGTTGCCCGATAAGGAGAAAAATGATGGAATTTGCAGCCAAAAAGAGCGAACTGCAGGAGTTCGGGAAAAAAGTGGTGAAGATTGCGAATCGCGAAATCCTGCTGGTCAGAATCAAAGGGGAGATTTACGCCTGCGAGAATGAATGCCCGCATCAGGGGGCTCCGCTTTCAGCCTCGATTGTGAACAGGGAAGCAAGCATCTCCTGCCCGCGGCACGGCTATCGTTTTTCGCTGATCGACGGTAGCTGCACCGAGCATCCGGAGCTCAAACTCCAGATTTACAGGCTCAACGTTGAAGGGGATGATATTTTCATAAAGACCGATTGATCTGTTTATCAGTTGAGGCTTTTGCAAAAAGGTTGCCATCCCGGAACTACTCCATCGGGGGCCCAGTTTTCTCAGATGGTTGAAAAAGTGGATTCCAGATTACTGCAAAGGGAAATGACATCTTTTATTGCTTCGGCAGTAATTTCAGTTCATTCCGCAATTTCAGCTATTGCCTCTTTTGCAAGGTTTTTCAAGAAGAATACAATAAAAGACTGATTTTATCCTGTTGACACATAGCAAGGTTGCTGTTATTTTTTTGATAATCAAATTCAACTTCTGAAAGGAGAAACAATCATGTGCCTCACAACCCTTGTAACCCAGCAGGCTCCTGATTTCACCGCTGAAGCGGTTATGCCTGACAACAGCTTCGGAAGCATCACACTTTCGTCATACAAAGGGAAATATCTGGTTCTTTTTTTCTATCCGCTCGATTTCACTTTTGTCTGCCCATCTGAAATCATAGCCTTCAACAGGAAGCTTGATGAATTCAAACAGAGAAACTGCGAGGTCATAGGCGTTTCGGTAGATTCCAAATTCACTCATCTGGCGTGGAAAAATACTCCGGTTGAAAACGGGGGGATCGGAAATATCCAGTACCCGCTGGTGCAGGATCTCAACAAGGAGATAGCCAGATCGTACGGCATACTTTTCGGCGGCTCCGTAGCATTGAGAGGGCTTTTTCTGATAGACACTACCGGCAAGGTGCGTCACTGCGTCATCAACGACCTGCCGCTCGGAAGAAGCGTTGATGAGGCGATCAGAATGGTCGACGCCGTGCAGTTTGCCGATACTCACGGAGAAGTCTGCCCGGCGAACTGGAAATCAGGCGAAGAGGCCATGAAACCGACAAAAGAAGGGGTTGCCGACTATCTGGCGAAACATGCCAGATGATCCTGGAACATCGAACTTTTCTGAATTCTGAATTAAAAAAAGGCGTCCTTCCTGGACGCCTTTTCAATTCCTGAATGTTGACGGGATGAAGCGGCTATATGCCACACTTCTTAAAACCCCGGATTTCCGCTTTCAATCGCAGCCACCCGGCTCCTGCGATACTCTATCACCGGATTCCTGGAAGGCTCGGAAGCTCTTTTGCGTATTCCGCCGTATGGCGACGGCTTTGCGGAAGAGCTGCGACGGGGAGGATTAATCTCGTTTTTCCCGCTGCTACCCTTCGGAGCAAACCTGGAGGAGTTGGCAGCCGGGCGGGCTGAGGGGCGCCTGGCACCATTGCCGTTCGACACCCTGCGAAGAGGTGAAAGCGGGGCAAGCCCTTCGATATTCTGCTCGGGAAGCTTCTTGCCTATGAATCGCTCGATCCGTTCGAGATAGCTCAACTCCGATGAAGAGACAAAAGAGATGGCAACTCCTGACGCACCCGCCCTCCCTGTCCGCCCTATCCTGTGAACATAATCTTCGGCGAAACGCGGCAGATCAAAGTTGATTACATGGCTTATCCCGTTGACATCGAGGCCACGTGCAGCGACATCTGTCGCCACAAGCACCCTTATCCCCCCTCTCCGCATCTTTTCTATAGTCCGGTTGCGTGCATTCTGGTTCATGTCACCATGCAGCGGGGCAGCAGGATGACCGGCTCTGTTCAGCTCAAAGGCTAGCGCATCTGCATCTCTTTTTGTGCCGGAAAAGATTATGGCTCTCTTCAGGGTGGAATCACTCAGGATATGACGGAGCATCTCCTTCTTGTGACCAGTGTTGTCAGCGACATGAAGCCGCTGCTCAATAAGGGCATGTGAAGAGGTGCGAACGGCCAGCTCGATTCTGTGCGGGTCGCGCAGCATTCTTTCGGCCAGTTTCAGAACGGAACTCTCCATCGTTGCGGTAAACATGAGTGTCTGACGGTTTGATGGCGTTTTGGAGACAATTTTCTCCATATCCTCGCTGAATCCCATGTCCAGCATGCGGTCAGCCTCATCCAGAATCAGCATTTCAAGCCGCTCTAGATTCACGCTTCCCCGTTCCAGATGGTCGAGCAGTCTCCCCGGAGTGGCCACAATCATATCCACAGGGGCAGAAAGAAGCCTCAACTGCTCGCGATACGGCATCCCGCCCAGAATCGCACCGCATCGGAACTTTATGCCGCGCCCGTATTTTTTTGCCGCATCCATAACCTGAGCGGCAAGCTCCCTGGTAGGCGCCAGCACCAGCACCCTGGGTCCTCTCCCAGGCATTTTCGATGGAGAGGTCAGACGCTCAAGCGCGGGGAGCACGAAAGCAGCCGTTTTACCTGTGCCGGTCTGGGCTGTTGCGATAATGTCCCTTCCTTCTATTATGACCGGAATTGACAGCTCCTGTATCGGAGTCGGAGTAGTGTAACCGGAGGCATCGACCCCTTTCAGGATTGAGTGGTGAAGTTTTAGTTCTGCAAATGTCATTTCTTTCCTTTCAAAAACAGCGTTGTTATAAAAACGGGTGTGAACCCGCAGTTGTCCGCCTTGCCTTGGCATGCGGGGGCGGAAGAAAAATAAAGGCACAGAACGTTGAACCGCATAAATACGAAAACCGCGGAGAGAGCGGAGCCGTACTCACATCTGCTGGCGCTGACGCACATGGTGCATACGGCAGAATCTTCGCCTTCCAAACGTTCTGCTAAATTCAAAAAGGGATTTGAATCCGGATCGGCAAGCGAGATGATCAAAATGAAATGGCGTGCGGATCGCAGCCATTCTGAGTGATTGTTTTTGAAATATAGTTGAATGAAAATAGAAAAGCAAGCTATTAATTCAGCAAGCTACTTTCAGGCCGGCGCCTTCACCCTGAAATCGACTCCAGGTATCTTTCGGCGTCGAGCGCAGCCATGCACCCTGTCCCGGCAGATGTGATCGCCTGCCTGTAAACGCTGTCCTGCACATCCCCCGCAGCAAAAACACCATCCACGCTTGTTGCGGTAAAATTTCTATCTTCACCTGCCGAACGTGTGAGTATATACCCGTTCTTCATCTCAAGCTGCCCTTCAAATATTGCCGTATTTGGAGCGTGCCCTATCGCCACAAATACCCCATGCAGGGGGATATCCCTGGAACTCCCGTCATGATTCCTTATCCTTATCCCCGTGACGCCTCCGGAGTCTCCCAGCACCTCCTCAAGCCGGCTGTTCCACTCTATCGTCACATTACCGGCTCTGGAAGCCTCAATCAAGCGGTCGGCCAGTATCTTTTCCGATCTTAATCTGTCGCGTCGATGAACCACGGTGACATGCCTGGCTATCCGCGAAAGATAGAGCGCCTCTTCCACAGCGGTGTTCCCTCCGCCTATTACAGCGACATCCTTGCCGCGATAGAAGAAACCGTCGCAGGTGGCGCAGGCCGAAACCCCCTTACCCTTGAAAGCCTCCTCGGAGGGGAGTCCTATATATCTGGCCGAAGCCCCGGTCGCGATAATCAGTGCGTCGCAGCTGTATGCCGAAGAATCCCCAGTAAGGATAAAAGGGCGCCTCCCGATATCCGCTCCCGTTATCGTGTCATAAACGAAAACCGTGTTGAACCGTTCGGCGTGAAGCCGCATCCGCTCCATCAGTTCAGGCCCCTGGACCCCTGCATGGTCTCCAGGCCAGTTGTCGACTTCAGTAGTTGTGGTCAGTTGCCCCCCCGGTTGCAGCCCGGTTATGAGAACAGGGTTCAGATTTGCTCTTGCCGCATAGATGCAGGCGGTGTAGCCGGCCGGGCCGGAGCCGAGAACGATCAGCCTGTGGTGAACAGGTTCCATTGATTCCTCCAGAAAATCAGATTCAATCCGGGGGCTAGGCCGGGAAAGGATTGGGTAAAATACTGTATACCAGCAAACAAACGGATTGCCAAGCATCAAAACTCTCCGGATATAGCCGTTTGACCAGATTGAAGCGCTCTGCTACTATCGGCTCCCGTCCGAAAAAGGAGAAATCTGATGGAAAAGCTTTGCAGACATATCTTTGAAGCCCGCGAACGTCTGAGAAAACGGGTTCGAAAGACGGAAACGATCCATTCACACTATTACAGCGAAAAGCACGGATTGCCGCTATTCTTCAAATGCGAAAACCTTCAGCGCACAGGTTCATTCAAAATCAGGGGCGCCCTGAATTTCATGACAGCCCAGACACGGGATTCCATTGCAAATGGAGTGATTACTGCATCAGCAGGGAATCACGCCCAGGGGGTCGCTTTTTCGGCTGACCTGCTCGGAGTCAGGGCGGTGATCTACATGCCGGAAACGACCCCGCCACAGAAGGTGGAGGCGACAAGGGATTACGGAGCAGAAGTGCGGCTTGTGGGGAAAAACTTCGATGAAGCTTGCGCGGCGGCACGAGAAGCAGAGCGGATGACAGGCGCTCTATTCGTTCATCCCTTTGACGACGAGCTTGTAATGGCCGGACAGGGGACGATAGCTCTGGAGATACTGGAAGACCACCCGGACATCCGCAATGTAATCATACCCGCAGGAGGAGGGGGGCTTATTGCCGGGATGTCGGCAGCCCTGCGAAAGCTTGCTCCGGATGTAAGGATCATAGGGGTGGAGTCTCTGGCGGCGCCATCCATGCAAGAGTCCTTCAGAAAGGGAGAGCCGGTTGAAATGCCGGTTTCCGTCACACTTGCAGACGGCATTGCGGTAAAGCTCCCTGGCAAGCTGACTCTCCCTCTTATTCACCGGCTTGTCGATGAGATCGTGCAGGTTGAAGAGGAAGAAATAGCGCAGGCGATAGTGTCGCTGCTTGAACGCACCAAACTGCTTGTTGAAGGCGCAGGAGCAGTCACAATGGCGGCTGTCATGCACGAACGGATAGCGGGGTTGAAGGGGAAGAGCGTCTGCGTGTTCTCCGGAGGGAACATCGATGTAAAAACGATAGCTACGGTGGTGGAAAGAGGCTTGCTCGCGGCGGGTCGCTATCTAAAACTCAAGGTGGAGCTTGATGATCTCCCTGGCGCGCTGGCCTCGCTTGCCGCGGAGATAGCCGCGGTTAAGGCCAATGTGCATCTGATCAATCATGACAGGCGGTCCAGATCGCTTGCGCTAGGAAAAACCGAGGTTCTGATTGATCTCGAGACCCGCGGAAACGAGCATACCCGCGAAGTGATCAGCCACCTTCAGAATATGGGGTACAACATCTCTGCAATAGGCCATTAATCAGAAAAAAAGCCCCCTAATTCAAGGGAGCTTTCAGTTTTGAAAAGCTTCGCGGATGATTTTTATTATTCAGGTTTGGTTCTGAGACCGGCGGCCAGATTCAGATTGATGTCCACAACAATTTTAAGTTTTTCCTTTTCAGGAAAAGCAAGTGTCTCAAAAAGCCTTTTGTCAATAAAGATGCTCAGATTCAGAATATCCTGGCGTATATTCCTGGGAAGCGGATTCTCCGGATCGGAAAGCTCCGCCTGGAAAAAACTCCATACCTTCTGGTTGAACTTTATCGCCTCCGTCAGTTTCTGGTCGCGGTTCGGATCATCCCAGTTGTCCTGGACGTTCTTTAACATAAGGGCGGCCTTGGTGAGAACGGAGGCTTCGAGCTCACGCCCCGAAAGGTTTTCTTTCTGTATAGTCGAATATGTTTCCAATGCCTGCTGCATGATCTAAGGCCTCCTGCGCGGTTGTCTTCAAACTGCCACGATATTAACAAAATTAATGCGAAATGCAAGCAGGTTCAGAATGATTCCATCCTGAAGCCGTTAAATTCGTCCCCGGTCGGGTCCATCGCCACTCCACGGGAATCTGTCCCCTTGAATTTGAACACGAGATGCGACGGATCAATAGTGCCGTCTACCGTCGCATTCTGGGAGACACTGAAGGTAAGCACAGCCGCCCTTGTAAGCGGATCGTAGTTGACCTGTTTCGGAATGGCCGGTACGGCGACGCTCTTCGAACTGTAGAGGCCGTTGTTGTAAAGGCCGGCGTCTCCGCCCGATGCCCTGGTTATAGACCAGTTCGTTATGTCCCTTATGCTGTTTGCGTCCATATCGCTGTCAAAGACCAGTTTCACGGTCATATCCCTGGACTCTCCGGCAGAAATGAACCCCGAATCGATCGCAAGAAGAGGAATGGGGCCATATATCAGCGAAAGAGAGCTGCCGGAAGCGTCCGAATATGAAATCCTGGGCTTTGTAATCTGGTTTTTGAGCGAAACGGCGGCCAGTGTGGCGTCATTAGTCCCTATTTTGTCAAGCCTGACGATCTGCTCCTGGACTTTCTTCTCGTCCCCCTTGCCGATATAAGACTGGCCCAGCTCTCCTATTGCGGCTGAAAAATCGCGTTTCAGCGATGTCGCCTTGTTCAGCTGGGCTATCGCTTCGTCATATTTTTTCTGGCCGTTCAGCGACAGGCCAAGCCCGTAATAGCCGTTGCCATCTTTCGGCTCAAGCCTGATCACTTTCCTGAAGCTCGCTTCCGCATCCTTGTACTTGCCATCCTGAGCCTGCAGATGTCCCAGAGTGTACCATGCAGGTGTATTCTGCCAGTTGACCTTTACCGCGTCTTTCAAGGTCTTTTCCGCGTCGGTTTTTTTCCCGAGATCAATCTGGAGGTTCGCCAGTGAGGAGTAAACCGTATCGAGCGTCTTATCCACTTTCAAGGCAAGCTTGTACGCTTCAACAGCTTCCTTTTTTTTCCCAAGCTGGACAAGGCCGTCACCCTGGAAAGCATAAGCCTCGGCCAGATCAGGCTTCAGCGCCGCCGCCTGCTTGAAGGCCTGCACAGCCCGGCTGTATTTTTTATTCTGCATCAATGTTATGCCACTGGAAAGCGCAGTGTTTGCAGCGTTGTCCATTAGGGTGGACCGCATTGAAAGCGCAGTGAAAACAGGACTTGCACCGGGAAGTTCCATTGCGTCCTCCTTATTACTGAATATCGGCAATCATGACCTGTCTCCATCCAAAAAACCCGGACGGTGACACAAATTGTTCCATATGCGGAAACCGGCTTGTTTTAATCCGGAAGCTCCGGACGAGGAACAGTTTGTTTCAGATTCGGAAACCAGCTTGCCACAAAACATTGTTAGCGTGTATATAAATTACGCATGAGGTTCTTGCAAAAACACAAAAGATGTCATTGCCCTTTGCAGTAATCGGGTGTCCACTTTTTCAACTATCTGAGAAAGCTGGCTTCCCGATAGAATAGTTCGGGAATGCCCCCCCCTTTTTGCAAGAGCCTAGCATATAAAACATTTATCGGCAAAAAGGCAAATGCTTTGAAGCGTGAAGATAAAAAAGGGATGGGAGAAGCAGGGGAATCATGGCGCTACCTGATGGAAGCAGCCATGAAGGCCCATGCTCTGGGGAATCTTCCGGAAGCGGAGCTGCTCTACTCAAAACTTCTTGAAGAGTACCCTTTCCTTTCAAGGGGAGCCTATAATCTGGGAATCGTAAGAAACAGCCTCGAGCGGTATGAAGCTGCTGAAGAGGCGTTTCTTCAAGCCCTGGCCTATGAGCCGGAGCTTTTTGAGGCCGCGCTGAATCTCGCGATTTCCGTGCAGGAGCAGGGGCGTTTTGAAGAAGCGCGCCGTATCACAGCCGCAATAATAAACCGCTGGCCAGGAATGCCTGACCCATATTTCATACACGGCTCCCTGCTGCTGATGGCAGGCTTGATGCCTGAAGGGTGGGAGGGGTATGAATACCGGTTTGACACTCTTTCAAATCCGGTGCCGCGCAGACACCCCGAAATTCCCCTCCCTGACGGCACGACTCCTCCAGGCAGCCGTCTGCTCCTCTCAGCGGAGCAGGGATACGGCGATGTACTGCAGATGATACGATATATCCCGCTCCTTGCGTCTGCCGGCTTCAAATTGTGGCTGGAAGTGCCGGCGCCTCTTGTATCTCTGCTTGAGCAGCTTGAATTTCTGGAAGGCGTGCTGCCGAAAGGAGCGCATCTTTCCGGATTCGATCTCCATATTCCGATGATGAGCCTGCCGCGCCAGTTCGGAACGACAGTCGAGACAGTGCCGGCGCCTTTGATCCTCAAGCCTCACTCTGCGATCATCTCGAAAATGGAACGATTGATTCCAGAGAAGAATAAACCGCGAGTTGGGCTGGCCTGGTCGGGGCGGATGGAGCCCCCCTTGAACCGGAAGAGGAGCTGCCCGCCTCAAATCTTCTCAAAACTGCTCGACATCCCCGGAGTCACGTTTGTATCTCTTCAGAAAGAGTGCCCGGAAGGCTTTTCTCTTTCAGACCCGAGACTTGTTGACATCTCTTCCTCTCTTGACGATTTCCATCACACTGCGGCTCTTGTCTCCCTTTTAGACCTGATCATAACCATTGACACATCCATAGCCCATCTGGCAGGGACGATGGGAAAACCTGCGTGGCTTCTCCTCCCTTTTGTACCGGACTGGCGCTGGCTGCTCGACCGCGATGACTCCCCCTGGTATCCCTCCATGCGCCTTTTCAGGCAGCCTTCCCGAAACGACTGGGCGTCGGTCATATCCCGTGTTCAGCAGCAGCTGGCCATCATGCTCCCTGAAAGCGTCGAGACGCTTTCAAATCTGGGAGTTCTGGCGGAGAGCCGCGGAGATTCTAAGGAAGCCCTCTCACTGTACCAGGCGGCGCTATCAATCTCCCCGGATTCACCAGTAACGCTCTACAACATGGGAAACAGCCTGAAGAAACTGGGAGAAACGGAGCAGGCCGAAGCCTCATACGAAACTGCTCTGCGGCTCAAGCCGGATTTTCCCGAAGCGCACCACAATCTGGCCAAGATAGCGCAAGAGCGGAAAAACCTGGAGATGGCGCACAAACATCTGGCCCGCACGCTTCAGCATCGCCCTGACTTTGCCGAAGCGCTACATACCCTGGGGGAGCTTTATCAGGAAGAGGAACGTTTCGAAGAAGCGGCAAAGGCGTACATATCCGCGACTGAAGCTTCCCCCGGTTCCGCCGGAAGCTGGAATTCACTGGGCATAGTTTATCAATGCATGGAGATGGACCATGAAGCGGAACCGTGCTACAGAAAGGCTCTCGAGCTGGAAGCCGACTACCTGCACGCACGGAACAATCTGGGGGCTCTCCTGCTTCTCCTCGGGAAAGTCAAGGAATCTGTCGCCACCCTTGAAGAGTTGACAGAGAGAGCCCCTGACTATTTCGACGGCCAATGGAACCTTGCCTGTTCGCTCATAGCTGATGGCGACTGGATTCGGGGGTGGGAGAAGTTCGAATATCGTTTCAGGAAACATTCACCTGTAATCCTCCCTCACAGCCACCTCCCTCTCTGGGACGGATCCCCGCTCGACGGCAAGGGGATACTCCTGCAAGCGGAGCAGGCGTTCGGAGACACCATACAGTTTGTCCGATTCGCATCGGCCGTCGCAGCGAAGGGGGGGAAAGTTTATCTCTCCTGCCAGCATCCGGCTATTGTCACCCTGATGTCATCGGCAGCCGGAGTCGCATCGTCACTTCCCCCTGATGCCCCCCTTCCGGACTGCATATGCCGTGCGCCGCTCATGTCTCTCCCGCATATTCTCGGGGTTTCTCCTGAAGAAGCAGCAAATCTTCTCCCTTACCTGAAGCCTTCCGAAGAGAAAATCTCCGCATGGCTTGAAAATATGCCTGACAAAACGGGGATAAAAATCGGCGTCTGCTGGTCAGGACGCCAGACGATGCGAAACCGTAGGCGGAGCTGCCCGCCTGAGCTTCTTCTGCCGCTAATGGATATACCGGGGATATCGCTCTTCAGCCTCCAAATCGGCGGGGCGTCTCCTCCACCGGGGCTTTTGATAACGGACATGACTGATCGAATCGACGACTTCGCGGATTCAGCCGCTCTTGTCTCATGCCTCGACATAATCGTCACCATAGACACCTCTGTCGCACACCTGGCCGGAGCCCTCGGAAAGCCGGTCTGGCTGATGCTCCCCGAAACGGTTGACTGGCGCTGGAAGGCCGATTGCACAGATTCTCTCTGGTACCCGACCATGCGGATTTTCCGCCGGAAGAGCGGCTCCGGATGGGAGGGGGTCATTGATGAAATCAGAAACGAGCTCCGCAGAGTGGCACTTCCGAAAGTTTACATATGCAAGCCGGATATGGACTTCAAAGCGCCTGAACATCTGGGGACTCGGCTCGTACCGCTTCTTGCGGACATCTCATCTCCTGTTCCGGATGCGCCGGTAATTTTAACTGAAAAAAGAGAAGCGGCAGACCTGATTATCTTCCCGTACTACATGGAGAATCTGACAGAATGGCACGGGATAGAAGGGATGCTCGAACTCACAGAGAACCTCCCGGCGTTCTGTACGCGGGAAGATTCGCATGTTTTTTTCTCCGATCACGACTCACCCGCGCCGTATCAGAGTTACGCCTGGTGGTTCCGGACAAGCCTTGACCCGGTCAGAAAAGATGCCGGTGCCATCCCGATCCCCTATCTGACTGAAGATTTTGCCTCCTCCATTCATTTCGATGCGGAGAAACTCTCATTCCACGCCTCCTTTGTCGGTTATCTTGGCCATCGCAAACAGAGGGCTCCGCTTCTGGCCGGTTTTGCCGACGAACCGCGCCTCTCGATTCTGATTGAAGCGACGGAAGCCTTTCATGGGCACCAGACAGATGAAAAAAGAGCAGAGCGGAGAGAGCGATACCTGAAAATCTGCTCTTCCTCCCTATGCATAATCTCCCCGGCCGGCGACGGAAAAAATTCGATCCGCTTCTTCGAAGCCCTCTCAATGGGGCGTCTCCCTCTCCTCATATCAGACGCTCCACTCCCTTTTGAAGGCTCCATACCGTATCATCGCTTTGTTCTCCGCATACCGCCGGAAAAAAAGGATTCCGCAGGAAAACTGCTTATCGAGTGGCTGGCTGGAATGGGGGACGACGACCCGATGGAGCGGTGCCGCGAGGCGAGAAAAACATGGGAGAAATGGTTTTCCCCTGCATCGCTCCCCCTACGCCTCTGGAATGAACTTCTGCGCCGCCACGCAACCCGGAAGGCTGTCCCTGGAAACCTTCTTCTGCCTGATAAGAAGAAGCGACTCCCGGTATCGCCGGCATTTTATCTGGAAAAGGGGATAGCGGCAGCAGAAGCGGGGCTCCATGATGAAGCCGAAAAGCTCTTCCTTGCAGCTATTGAGTACAACCACCGCTATTTTGACGCATTCATCCGGCTCGGCCGGCTGCATGCGGCGAAAGGACGCCATTATGCCGCTGTCGAGCGCTTTTACGAGGCATCCATCATACGACCTGAGGCAGAAGAGCCTTATCGCGAGGCGATTCCATGCCTGGAACGCCTGGGACGCATTGATGAAGTGCGATTCTGCATAAGCAGAATCACAGACCCGGATTCTGCCGAGCCGGACATTGCTGAACTTATGGCCGAAGGGGACGCTTTCCGCGAATCGGAAGAGTGGGAGAAGGCTTTCGGTATATATGCCCGGATCGCCGGGGGAAAAACAGAATCTCACACCGCAAATCTCCGCGCTGGTGGGTGCCTGATATTCCTGAACCACCACGAAGAGGCGAAGAGCTTTCTCCTGCGCGCGACAGAACTAAATCAGGACGATGCCGATGCTCATGTCAACCTGGCGATCTGCTACCTTTCGGAGCGGAACTGGGAAAAAGGATGGGAAGAGTTCGAATGGCGGAAACGCTACATAAAGGAAAAATTTCCCCCCTTCCCGGAACTCCACCGGCTCTTTGCAGACGAGAGACTTGACGGAAAAAGCATAATAGTCCAGACCGAGCAGGGTTACGGCGACATTATCCAGTTCTCCCGATATCTGCCCCTGCTGGCCGCAACCGGTGTCAAAATAATCCTGACCGCGCCGGAACCGATGCTCAGGCTGCTGGGTCAGGTGCAGGGGGTATCCGCTGTCATACCGCACGGCGAAACGCTTCCTCTGGCCGATTACCAGACTCTGCTGTTGACTCTCCCGCTTTGCCTGACAGCCATGAACCCTTCCCCTCCTGTGGATATCCCCTATATAACTTTGGATGCCTCGCTAAGGAAATTGTGGGGTGGAAGGGTGTCCCGGCTTTCAGGCATGAAAATAGGACTTGCCTGGCAGGGGAGGAACATGAACAAAAGCGGCTATCGCCGCTCAATCTCTCCTGAAGAGCTAGCTCCTGTAATCGGAATCCAGGGGTGCTCATTCGTTTCGCTGCATCCGGAGCCTTTATCCGGCACCATCCGCGGGATAAACGACTTTTCAGCGGACATAGCCGATTTTGCCGATACAGCAGCACTGATTGCAAATCTTGACCTGGTCATCACAATCGACACAGCGGTGGCGCATCTCGCCGGCGCCATGAATATCCCCTGCTGGACAATGCTCCTGAACTCTCCGGACTGGAGATGGCATCCGCTCGAATCTGATGCAAGCCTCTGGTATCCGGGGATGAGACTCTTCAGGCAGAGAAAAGCGGGTGAGTGGGGGGAGGTCGTTTCACAAGTCGTCTCATCACTTGAGGAAGAGCTTCTGACCAAGCTGGGACATGAGCTAAGCGGATCGGGGAGGCACGACGAAGCTCTTGACTGCTTCCGCATGGCGACACACCGCACCGGCGCGACCCCGGCTTCCTGGCTCAACCTCGGAGTTTCGCTGCATCAGAATGAAGAGACCAAAGAGGGGATAGCGGCGCTTAAGCGGGCGATTGAACTCTCCCCCGGCTATCCGGAGGCGTGGCATAATCTGGCTGTTCTGCAACAGGCGCTTGGTGAATACGACAGCGCTTACACAAGCTTCAATACCGCCCTCCGTATCCGCCCAGCCTATGAAACCGCAAAATACAATCTCTCGCTTCTGCAGCTCCTTATCGGCGACTACAGAAACGGGTGGAAAAATTTTGAGGCGCGCTTCGCCAAAGAGCCCCCCATACCGCTTCGTCATGCGGATCTCCCCCGCTGGCAGGGGGAGGATATCTCCGGGAAGAGGCTGCTCGTGCATGCCGAGCAGGGGTATGGCGACACCATTCAGTTTCTAAGATTTATCCCTCTCCTTGCCGGAATGGGGAGGAAAATCATCCTCGAATTGCAGGATCACACCCTCCTTTCACTGGCGCGAACGCTTGATTGCGACTGCACCGTCATAACCAGGGATGGCCATGCGCCGGAGGCTGATCTGCATATTCCTTTGATGAGTGTTCCCGGCGTGTTGAAGACAACTTTGGAAACGATACCGAAGGACGTACCCTACCTGTTTGCCGATCATGAGCGGCGCACATACTGGCAGCGGACTATCGGCTCCGGGCAGGGGTTGCGTATAGGACTCTGCTGGAAGGGGCGCAATGAGCATATTAACGATCGCTTCCGCTCCTGCCCGTTATCACTATTGACCCCATTGTTTAATCTGCCAAAAATCCAGTGGTTTTCCTTGCAATTCGGTCCTGGAAAAGAGCAGTTGGCCCTCCCGGATTGCAGTTTTTCTCTGATGGACCTGACCGCTTCCGTCACTGATTTCCATGATACCGCGGCCCTGATGGCGGAACTGGACCTGATTATTACCGTTGATACGGCAGTTGCCCACCTGGCCGGAGCAACTGGTCGGCCTGTCTGGCTCTTGCTTCCCTTTGCCCCGGACTGGCGCTGGGGGCTGGCAAGCGACAGTACACCGTGGTATCCTTCTACGCGGCTCTTCCGTCAAACCGCTCCTGAGCATAACTGGGACAAGGTAGTGGAACAGCTTCGGTGTGCGTTGTGTGAACTGCCATGCACATCACCTGACGCGAAAAATGGTAAGGAGTCATGATGCAGATTACCCCTCGTTCGATGGCGCGTTTCTTGAACTTTCTTGAACGGATTGCCACTGAAACCTATCCGGAAGTGCCTACAGAAGGACATACAGAGATTACGCTGAAGGCGCTGAACTATCTGTTCAATAATTTTGTGCTTCCGTCGTCCGCCAGGATTCTGGATGTTGGCTGTGGGCAGGGGGTTGCTCTCAAGCCTTTTCATGAAAGGGGATTTCTGCCCACTGGAATCACTCTCAATGCAACTGATGCAGCCGTATGTCAGCAGCTTGGCTTTGATGTCAGGGTAATGGACCAATCGTTTCTCGATTTTGAGGACAACTCTTTTGATCTGATCTGGGCGCGCCACGTTCTTGAACACAGCTTAATGCCGCTCTATACCCTGACGGAATTCAGAAGGGTTCTGTGCCCAGGTGGTATTCTGTATATGGAAGTACCGGCTCCTGACACCCTAAAACATGAGCGAAACCCAAACCATTACAGCATATTTGGTAAGGAAATGTGGTGTTCGCTCCTTGAACGCACCGGGTTTGCCATTGCGGGAACAGTGGACTATTTCGCTGAAACTATCGATGATGGCGAGGATACGTACTGGGGATTCTTTGTTCATGCAAACAAAACAGCTGTGTCCAGAACGGACCTTCATTAGGTAATTGGCAATGCCAAGAGTCACTATCATAACGGTCATCAGCGGCAATGACATTGCGTTCATGTCAGACTGTTTGCTTTCACTCATAATGCATACTGATTATGAAAATGTAGAGATCATTGTTGTTTGTGATGCCTCGACTGCGACAAAGAATTTTCTTAATACGGTTGCGAATAGTCATCCGAAAGTACGAACTGTTTTCAGGGGCTACAAGTCAGGCAATGCTGCCAACAGAAACCTTGGGGCAGCCTCTGCCGATAAAGAAACCGATTATCTGCTGTTCACCGATTCCGATGTCATATATTCCGATAGCAACTGGTTAAGCAAACTGGTGAGTATTTTGGAGGAGCAGAAAGATGTCGGCATTGCTGGTAGTGGCAGCAGCACGGTGCTTGGTCATTATTGTTGGATTCAACCTCAAAGTGGCTTGGTCGTCAGCAATGTTATGGACTTTGAGGGGGTAGTGCCTGAACAGCCGGTTGAGATGATGGTTATACCTGGCTACAACATGCTCATCAGACATTCTCTGTTTGGGGAAATCGGTGGCTGGGATGAGGGGTTTTTCCCCGTTTACGGGGAAGACATAGACCTTTGTCTGCGCTGTATTTTGAGAGGCTACAAAATTGTCAGCAGGCATAATCCAGGGGTTGTCCATTGTTATCGTGATACCAACAGAAACAACTCTTGTGAGCGTTTATCGGAAGATAGCCGCCTTTGGCTGACGGTTGCCTCATGCAGAAGACTGGCGCTTAAATATGCTAACAGGCTACCTTCCAAGCCAGCTGCGTCATTTTCTGAATGGCTTGAACTCGTTAAAGCGATGCGAAATGATAACCTGCAAAATTGGTATTCATTCCCGGTTCTTCCTCCTACAGTAGACAAGGGCAAAATACATCAACTATTTCTGCCAATGCAGGATACCGATGCAATCAAAGCTATTTACGAATCTCTCTATTTTGATTACTAATCAATTGGTAGGTAGCCATGAATTTTCTTGACGACATTTTTTGTAAATTTGGAACAGACAAGAGTTCAAAGCAACATAATTTTGCAGGCATTTACCATGCAGCACTCGATCCGATGCGCTTTCAAGCACGAAAAGTGCTTGAAATAGGCATATTTGGCACTACTCCCGAAAATGCCGGAGCCAGCCTGAAGTCATGGGCAGAATATTTTCCCAATGCGCACATCTATGGCGTTGATCTGCATGAGTACTCATTCATCAATACGGGCAGGATTACAACTATCGTAGCAGACCAAGGTGTTATTCCCGGGAATCTGGATCGCGTGGTCACAACTACTGGTAGCGATATAGATCTCATTATTGATGATGGCAGCCATTTAATGCACCACCAGCAGATAACGCTTGGTTATCTGTTTAAATACCTTAAGTCCGGTGGCTACTATATTATTGAAGATCTGCACACTTCGTATCATGACATTAGCAATCCTACTGGAACGCAATACAACACCATGTTGATGTTGGAGGTGCTCCGGCATTCCGGGGTAATACTCAGCGACTATATTTCAGAAGCTGACAAACAGTATATCCAGCAGCAACTGGCTTCCTGTGAAATCCACAAAGTAACACCTTTTGCTTCAGAAACAGCCATACTCAGAAAACGTTAGGTGCACAAAATGCATCCGTTGTTTGCCACTGCTGTGCAGTATATACATAACGGAAATCATGCCGTTGCCGTTGAATCCCGGAGCAAGATAATCAGCCCACATCCCGACAATGCCGAGGCATATGTAAACCTCGGAAGCCTGCTGAACGAACGGGGCTATCCGGAAGAGGCTGAAGCCCTGTGCCGCAAGGCGCTGGAGTTTAAGCGGGACTGCCCTGAACTACTCTGCACCCTTGCTGATGCACTGCACGACCAAGGCAGGCTTGAAGAAGCAATGACAACATACCGGCAGGCCATAGATTGTAATCCGCTCTATTTCCATGCGTTCAATAATCTCAGTGTCAGTTTGAATGCCGCAGGGCGTCATGAAGAGGCTTTGCAGGCCTGTACGCAGGCGCTTCATTTGGCTCCGGGACTGGCCGAGGCCCACGCCAATCAGGGAATTGCCTTAAAGGGACTGGGCCGAATCCCGGATGCCGAGGCTGCATACCGGAATGCGCTTGCGCTTAAGCCGGATACTGCCGCCACCTGGAGCAGTCTGGGAAGCCTGCTGGCCGGCCAGGGACGCTATGATGAAGCTGTTGCCGCCTACCGGCAAGCCCTTGCGCTCAAGCCGGATTTGCAGGAATGCCGCCTGAAACTTGCGTTGCTGTTGCCCCCGTTGCGCCCTGATACAGTTTCCGAACAGACGGATCAGGCTATTATGCAAGCGCTTGCCGAACTGGAACACGGAACCAGGCCAGATGATTGGTCGGCTTTGGGGGCGTGCATCGGCGCTGTGCAACCGTTTGCACTGGCCTATCGGACCGGTGACCATACGGCAGCCTTGAAACGCTACGGGGCTATTGCCTGCAAGGCTCGGGCAGCCTGGTTTGCCGAGCGGTTTCAGCATGTTCAGGCGCAAAGCAGGCCTGTCCGCAGGCGCATACGTCTTGTGATCGTTTCCGGTCAGGTAAGCAATCACTCGGTCTGGAATGTGCTGTTGCATGGATTGTTGAAGCATATGGACCGCGACCGGTTTGAAACAATCCTGTATAACACCACGCCACATACTGCCGATGAGGCAGCAACGGCAATGGCGCTGGTGGATCAATATCACCACGGCTTGACCAACTGGGTGCGGCAGGCAGTTGATGACCAGCCTGATTGTGTTTTTTATCCGGAAATAGCCATGGACGTGATCACCGTGCAACTTGCAACCCTGCGCCTGGCGCCATTGCAGATTGCCGGGTGGGGCCACCCCATCACCAGCGGATTACCAACCATGGATTTGTATTGTTCAGGTGAGTTGCTTGAGCGGCCCGATGCAGACCTTGATTACAGTGAACGCCTGATACGATTACCCGGTGTTGGCGCCTGCAGCGTGCTGCCTCAAGTCTCTGCCATCCTGCCTGATCCCGAACGGCTGGATCTCCCGGCAGACCGCCATATTACCCGTTTTCTTGTCTGCCAGCAGGCAGCGAAGTTTGATTCATTTTTTGACAGCCTCTATCCGCGTATTGCTTTGAGCGCTGCGCCATGCCGGTTCTGGTTTGTCCGGGATAGCAAGGCTTCCTGGGATGAGGCGCGGCTTGAGGAGCGCTTTCAAGGTGCATTTGCTGCCTATGGACTTAATGCCGCAGAGTATATCCGGATTATTGACTGGCTACCGGGGGAGCAGTTTCTGGGACTGCTGGACAGCATGGATATCTACCTTGATACGCCAGCCTTTTCCGGCTACACCACCGCGTGGCAGGCTCTGCATCGGGGATTGCCGGTTGTCACCCTTGAGGGCTGCTTCATGCGTCAGCGGCTGGCAGCCGGGCTTTTGCGGCAGATTGGCATGACAGCAGCCATAGCAACGAACGATGATGATTATGTTGTGCTGGCTGCGGCGCTGGCAAGTGATCCGCAACTTCGCGCAACATTGCGTGACTGCCTGAAGAAAGCAGCCGGAAGCACCGATGAGAATATTGAGGTTGTTCATGCTTTTGAGTCACTCATTCAGAATAATGTGAAACCACACTCATGATTCATAAACCAGGGCTGAATGCCGAATATCCAGGTCGCATACTCTATCTGAACCATGATAATCCCGGCCCATCCGGAGGGGTCAAGGTTATATACGAGCATGTGGGGCATCTGGTGCGCAACGGATATCCCGCAGCCGTGGTTCATCTTCACCAAGGGTTCAAGCCTGACTGGTTTGAGAGCGACGCGCCGGTGCTTTACTGTGATACAAACTTTAACCCGCAGCCGGATGACCTGATAATACTGCCTGAAGACCATGCCGGTTTTCTTGAATTGTTCCGTACTGTGCCGGGACGCAAGGTGGTCTTTTGTCAAAATCATTTTTACCTGTTCGAGGGCATGAAAAATACCGGTTCCTGGCGTGAAATGGGCATCTCTGGCGTCATGGCCTGTTCAGATGTCGTCGCTGATTTCATCACTACCAATCTGGATGCTCCGGCCGTGCAGACTGTCCATTGTGCCGTATCCCCGCTTTTCAGGCCATCGTCCCACAAAAAGCTTCAGATCGCTTATATGCCTCGCAAACGTCCGCTTGAAGCGCAGTTCATACAACGTCTTTGTGAACGTATGCTAGGTCCACAGTTTCCGATGGAGTGGGTTGCACTGGATGGGGTGCCGCAAACGGCTGTGGCCCGGACCTTGTCTGAGTCGTCATTATTTCTGTCCCTGAGCAGGCTGGAAGGATTCGGCCTGCCTCCGCTAGAGGCGATGGCATCCGGCTGCCTGGTTGTGGGGTTTACCGGTTTCGGCGGTCTTGAATATGCCAACGGAGAGAATGGGTTTTGGTGTGCAGAAGACGATCTGGTGGCCTGTGCCCGTACGCTGGCAACGGCTGTGAGAATGGTATGGGAGAAGAGTCCCGAAGTTGAGCGGATAGTCAGCGCGGCACAACAGACCGCCGCAGCGTATACTGTTCAGAGGCAGGAGCAGGAGCTGCTGCAGGCGATACAGCATGTCATGCGCACGACACAGGAGGGGCAGTGAATATTCAGTTGATCACAATGTGGTATAACGAGGCGTTTCTTGCCCCTTTTTTTCTTAAGCATTATGCATGGGTAGATAAAATTCACATCCTGCTTGATGCAGATACCGATGACTCCACCGAAGAAGTTGCCGCGCGTTACCCCAATGTCTCCATTGAGCGTTTTACCTTTCCGGACATGATGGATGATCTGATAAAATCACGAAAAATAAACGAGAAATACCGCTCCATCACTGATGCAGATTACGTTATTGTTGTTGATTCAGATGAATTCATCACCTGCAACCGTCTGGCTGATTCAGTTAAAGACCATATTATATCAAAGGATAAAAACCTCTATTTTTCGACGCTATGGCAGGTATACCAGCATGAAGACGATAACAGGCTTGATGCAGCCAAACCGGTGCTCCAGCAACGCCGGCACGGAGATCCGACAATAGCAAACTGCAACATCAAGCCGACTGTTGCCAGAGCAGGCCTTGATATCGTCTGGGGAGTGGGTAATCACGCGGTGGTGCTGAACGGACAGCACATGAGCTGGTTGACTCCCAACATGGATGTAATGGCAGAACACAAGGTAAGCGTCCTGCCTGCCGACATGCTGCAAGGAGCGCACTGGAGGCTGTTTGACCTGGAAGAGGTTATTACCAGAAGAACAAGGAACAGGAGTGCCAGGCAATCTCTTGTCAATCTTACAACAAACCTGTCTTCCCATCTTCACAAGGCATCTGCGGCTGCTGTCATTGCAGAATTTAACCGGATGAAGACCAGTCCGATTGTCCTGAAGGATAGACTGTGCGCTACCGGCAATCAACAGACCTGTAACACTGTTTTTGAAGGGCTGCTTGCAGACCGCTCGTATTCGGAAGATTATCCGTCCAACAACTACGCCACGGGTGTGTGCCATATGTACGAGAGCTGTGAGCTGCCCGAATGGCACGCATCCGTTCAGCCGCTTACCGCAATTGAAGCATTGGCGGACGAAATGTTTCTCCTGGCCTGTAGCTACATAAAGGGGGGAGATCGTGCCAAGGCGATAACCCTTTTGAAAAAGGCGCTGGCGCTGTCACCAGACTCGGAACATTACCGGTTTTATTTGCGGCAACTGCAAAACGATGTACCTGGTGATTCATGAACGGTTCATGCCCGGATAAAAAGCCGCTCGTCTGCGTAGCCACTTCAGAGGCTACCTGGCGGAACCTTCTCCGTCACTGCTTCAACCATCCATTCAAGGTGAATCGGAGCCGGTTTGACCTTGCAATTGTCTGCAACGGTTCATCTCATGACCTTGCTGCATGTATTCAGACCTTCAAGCCAGACTATTTTCTCAGCCGCCCTAATCTTGGTTTTGATCTTGCCGGATTTGATGCATTGTTGCGTCATATCCCCGCAGAGCAGTATGATCGCTTCATCCTGCTGCATGATGACCACTTGTTTGAAGACGAAGACTGGTTTGAAACCCTGTCGCACCTTGCTGACAACAATCCCGATATAGATATTTTCGGCAATCTGCTGGACTGCAGCACGGACAAGCTGGTGGAGCATTTCGAGATAGTCAGCAGAATCCTGGGGTATGGCCGCTATCTTGAGCCGATGCCGCCGGTTTTTGCACAGGGAGTAGCTGGATTGTTCAGCCGCCGGGCAATTGAAATATGGCGACAGGCAGACGGCATTCCGCATATTCACAATAATCTCAAGAATGTGGCGGAGATTTGCGAGCGTCTGGCCAGCTTTATCCTCTATGCCAATGGTTGCAGTTTCATGCAGATTCCTCCAGGTTTTCAGCGCTATCTGCGGCATGGCGACCACCGGTCTTATATTCTTGGCGCTCCCCGGACATTTTACGGGAAGAGAATAGCGCCACCCACGGAGGAGTAATATGCAATGAAATATAATCCCAAAAACGCAGCTGGCCACGAATTAACACTAATTTTCACAAATAAAACAAACTGTTACAACAAAACTGGTGTTCATCTGAAAGAATATACCCCTATTACTTGAAAGACTCTGATTTTATTCGTGTTTATTTGCGTAAATTCTTGGTAAAAGCCGGTTTTAGGATAATCTAAGCTCCCTGAACTTTTACTGCAAAGGAATTCTTGGAGGAAATGCTTATTTATGAATATCTGGATTGGATATGTAGCCTACCCTGTAACAACGGCTGTTTATCTTGAACGTGCGCTCCGCCAGCTTGCGACTGTCACAACCATCGGCCCGCATTTTCCGGAAGAACTGATCACAAAATGGAAGCTTGAAAACATGAAGCTTCCGCTCCGCGACCAGATGATCCCGACCACTTTTACCCCGGACATGGCGGAAATCCTGTCGGCAATGCCGGAGGCGCAGCAGCCCGATCTCTATCTCTGGGTCGAATCCGTAGGCGGTCATGAACCGCGCAACTTGTCTGCGTTGCGTTGCCCAAAGGCCTGCTACCTGATCGACAGCCACTTGAATCTGGAACATCATCTCGCCTGGTGCCGGCAGTTTGACTATGTTTTCACCGCCCAGCGCGAATACATCCCCTCGTTCAGACAGGTGAATCGCAACTCGTACTGGCTGCCGCTTGCCTGCGATCCGGATATTCATGGTGGTAAATCGAACCGGAAGCAATATGATGTTGGATTTGTCGGAGCGCTGGCCTTTAACCCCAGACGTCAGCAGTTGCTCGACAAGCTGGGTAGTGAGGTCAATCTCTATCGTGCCCGCTGTTTCTGGCATGATATGGCGGAAGTATTTGCTGCTTCAAAGATTGTTTTCAATACCTTTGCCAGAAACGACCTCAACATGCGTTTCTTCGAGGCGCTCTGCTCCGGTTCCATGCTGCTTTCAGACCTGGCTTATGGAAGCGGCCAGGATGAGCTGTTCCGGGATGGCGAGGAGTACGCCCGCTATCATGATTCAACGCTTATAGAAACCGCAAAATTCTATCTGGATAATGACGATCTGCGGGAACAGATTGCAGCCCGTGGTTGCCGGATAGTTCACAACGCCCATACATACCTTCACCGGATGAAGGATATGCTGGCGGTGGTATCGGGCTCCAAACCGGAGACCTGCAGTGCCACTGAGTTGAGGGAGCGTTCTCTGGTGGGTGTTGAACCGCTTTTTGCCCGTAAACTGGCAACATACATCAATGTCAGCGATCAGAGCCGCAGCTTTGTGATTCCGGTACTGGATTACTCCCCGGCCAGTGAATTCAATATCAGCACCCTGTTACAGGATTTGGAGCAGATTCCGGGAGATGTCATCGTGGTTTTCAATAACCCGGCTGTCGCGGAGGATCTGAAGGGACACCCCCGCATCACCCGTTCGGCTGTCATGTCGGAAAACATCGGTGTGGCACGCGCCTGGAATGTCGGTGTCAGCATGGCAACAACCCCCAATGTCTTCATTCTCAATGCGGATCTCCATGTTGAAGCCGCGGCAATCGATACTATGGAAAACTCCCTTGACACCCTGGAAAAGGCGGCCTGTGTCGGTCCCCAGGGCTCTTTTGTCAACCATGCACTGACCAGAGATTACCTTTATTTTGACAAGGGGAGTTTTCATGAGCCTGTAGAAGTGGATGCCGTTTCCGGGTTTCTGTTTGTCGTCAAACGGAGACTGTTCGGGCCGGGTGCCCTGAAGTTCGAGGAAGCCTTTACCCCCTGTTATTTTGAAGAGTGGGATATGGGGTTGCAGATCAGGCAGCTTGGCATGAAAAGCTGGATTACTCCGACCACCGCCTATACGCACCACTGGAGCGGCTCCATCGCGGCCAGACGGGAGATCGAATGCCTCGGCCGGAGTGAGACGGCCGGGGAGATACTGAAGAAAAACCGGCTCCTTTTTCTGGCAAAATGGCGTGAACAGACGCTCAGGCATCCTGAAGCGCTGAACAGCAGGCTCACATCCTATGCCCGGCAGTTTCTGTTTGCATCTCTTCAGTCCGGCAGCGCCACAACCTCCACTGCGGCACACCAGTTTGCTTCTCTGGCCCCAGAGCTTCCGGAACTCCAAACCCTGGCCGCATTTGTGCTGACCCGGCTGGGGCTGCCGGAAGAGGCCATTTCATATCTGCGCTTCTGCAAGGAATTGCATCCGGGCTTCCGGTTCGACGGACATCTTTCAGCCTTAACCAGGGAACTGCTCGGACGTTCATGACACGGCATCTCCTGGATCAAAGCCTTGACCGGGCGTTATATGCCGCTCTTGAAGCAGGCGAACTGCAGCAGGCTGAACATCTGGCGACAGCGCTCATGCGGCTGCACCATGATCAGATAGCCCCTTATGCTGCCTGCAAGCCATCCTCATATCTTGATCTGCCCTGTTACATCAGAGACGCCAACTATCGTCACCGCCGGTATCTCGCGACTGCCATCGTATCAACATATAAGGCGGCGCGTTTCATGCGCGGCAGACTGGAAGATCTGCTGGCCCAGTCACTTGGCTCCCGGCTGGAGATACTGGTCATAGACAGCGCTTCGCCTGAAAATGAGTCCGACATTGTGGCAGAATATCAGCGGGTCAGCGATAACATCCGCTATATCCGAACCGGATGCCGTGAAACGGTGTATCAGGCATGGAACCGCGGTGTACGGCTCGCACAGGGGGAGTTTCTGACCAACGCCAATGCCGACGACCGGTTGCGTTACGATGCCCTGGAGCGGTTGACCGGGGCATTGCTGCAACGTCCGGAAGCAGGCCTTGCCTTTGCCGACTTCCATCTGACCGGATATGAAAATGAGACTTTCACGTCACATCGCGCCCATGCAACAACAAATCGCCCGGCTTACAGTCTGAATGCCCTGCTGGAGAACAGCATAACCGGATCGCAACCGGTCTGGCGACGTGCGCTTCATGCAGAACTGGGATTCTTTGACATTGGCTACAGCTCGGCTGCCGACTACGAATTTTTCATCAGGGCTGCCCACGCCTCTGACGGAATAAGCATCAGCGAACCTCTGGGAGTTGTCTGGACATCTCCCGATACCTTTTCCGGCAAAGGAAAGCTGCCGACGCTGGAGTTTTATGCCATACGCGAATGCTATCGACATCTGCTTGCGCCAACAGGCCGGCAGGAGCTGCTTTCAGCCACTGAAGCTGATATTCTGGAACATCTGCAAAAAAATGCTGCCGTGCCGCCTCAGATCGACGGTGGCGTTTCTCCGGAATTCTTGCATAGAATTGGACTTTGGTTCGAAAATAATGGGGATTGGGGAACCGCATGGCGTTACCTGCAACGCGCCTGGTACCTCAAGCCGGAATCCGCACGGTACAGAAAAGCTGTCGAGAGGCTGCTGACGATTAATCTGCTGCAGGTCATTCGCGAGTCGGTGCAGGACAATTCATGCTCTGACCTTCCCGACAGGTTGTTGAGTATTGCGCTGGCTTGCAGGATGTTGGGCTGCAAGCAACTGGCGGTTCTATTCTACTTCAAGACGGCAGTGGCCTCTCCTGAACAGATTACCGCCGTGGTAAATCTGCAGCAACTATTGGTGACAGATCGTAACGGAGGAAAACGATGAAAGTTTCCATGCCGAGAGGAAGAGCGCACGGTTGGGGGATTGCAGGAGAGTATCTCGCCAGGGAGATTTCCGCCCTCCCGCCGCTTGAAGGGGTCACCCTGCACTGCATGCGGGGGAACGATCTCCAGCCATTCGAACCGGAGGAGTGGAACCGGTTCAACATAGGCTACTGCTTCTTCGAGGACGCTATCTCGGTTCTCAGGCACGCCCGGGAGGCGGGAAGGCGCTGGGACATGATCGTGACCGGCTCCCGCTGGTGCGAATACCAGCTTCGCAGCGCAGGTGTCAGAAACTGCGCGACGATACTGCAGGGGGTAGACAGCGACATCTTCTATCCAGGAGTTAAAGCCGGAAATCATGACAGTTTTGTGATTTTTTCAGGGGGAAAGTTCGAGGTCAGGAAGGGGCAGGATATTGTGATTTCCGCAATGCGTGAATTCATGGCAAGGCACGACGATGTGCTCATCTCCTGCGCCTGGCATAACCAGTGGCCATTCTCGATGGCTACGATGGAGCTTTCGAACGTCATAAACTACAGGCATAAGGATATGGATTGCAGCCTGATGCTCCGTGAAACATTGACGGATAACGGGATACCGGCCGACCGTGCAATCCTGCACCCACCTCTTGACAACAGCATGATGCGCGACATCTATCTCTCTTCGGATATCGGCCTTTTCCCGAACAGATGCGAAGGGGGGAACAATATGGTCATGTGCGAGTACATGGCGTGCGGCAGAACAGTGATAGCCTCCGACATGACCGGACATAACGACATCATAACCGTGGAAAACGCCTTCCCGCTCACCAGGTACGGCATCAGGCACTATCGGCATGCAGCCGAAGGATTCTGGTTCGAGCCGGATGTCGGCGAGGTTCTGGATCTGCTCGAAAAAGCCTATCATGACAGAAGCGCATTGAGAAAAAAGGGGCTGAGAGCGGTGATCGACACAGTTTCAAGACTGTCGTGGAGCGAAGCGGCGAAGCGCTTTCATGCTATCGGCAGGAACATCCTGAAACAAGGGAATCGTAGAGCTTTTCCAGTTCCAATGTAAAGCCTGCGCCATCCATGAGAGGAGACGCAGATACCATCTTCCGCAGATTTCTCCGTGACCATTCAAGGAGCCCTGGATTGCCTGAGAGCTCTATCCCCTTCCTCAAATACTCTTCCGCCGATTTGCATATGAACATCCCGAGACCGGCAGCTGAAAGGAGAGTCGCGCCTACCCTCGATGCGTGATGGCTCCCCGCGAGAGTTATCACCGGCACCCCCATCCAGAGCGCCTCGCAAGTAGTTGTAGTCCCGTTGTACGGCCATGTGTCAAGAGCGATATCCACATGGTTGTAAAGCGCAAGATGCGATCTCCTGTCAGGCGTCCAGCCAGCAGTTATCACCCGCTCTTCAGGAAGAGAAAACCTTTCCAGCATATCCGAGCACGCTTCTGGATCATCGAACGCCTCCCCCTTAAGCATCAGTCTCGATTCGGGAACAGCCTTCAGAAGAGCCCTCCAGCAGCCGAGAATCTTAGGAGTTATCTTCCCCGGGTTATTAAAGGAGCCGAACGTCACAAAGCCGTTTTCAAGCATTGGAGGAGCAAAAGAGGGGAGAGGGGAATCCACCGGTGGAGAGTAGCAGAGGAAGCAGCCGGGAAGGCGCGCAAGACGTTCAGTCGAGAGCGGTTCCGAGAGACCGGGGGGATCAGCCATAGCGTCAGTCAACCTGAAATCGATCCCGGAAAGGCCTGTGGAGTGAGGGTAGCCGATCCAGGAGACATTTATCCCCGCAGGCCTCATGGCCATAAGCTGGAGGCGGTTCCATGCCGTATGTCCGGCAAGCTCGACCAGTATGTCAACGTTATCGTCTGCGATAAGAGAATAAGCGTCGGCGTCGCTCATATCAGTGATATCGCGCCAGAACTCCGCCATCTCTGAAAACTGCATGGTCGTCCGGTCTTTCTCCGGCCCGCAGTGATAACAGATTACCCTGAACCGCTCGCGGTCGTGATTAACGATAACCGGCCGGATGAAAGAAGAAACGGAGTGCTCCCTGAAATCCGGGGAGAGATATCCGACAGTTATCTTACCCCCATGAACTGCAGATTTTCTCCCGAGAACCGGGAAAGCGAACTTCTCCCCCCACGAACGGTGCGCAACAGCAATCTCTTCCGGCGATACGGTGTCGGAAAATAGCATGGCAAAAAGAGAACTGTCCTGGAAGACCATGTTGCCGGGGTCAGATTCCACAGCTTTTTTAAATGAAACAAGCGCCTCATCGGGCATTGCCAACCTCTTCTGCACTCTCCCCAGCTCGTGCCAGGCGACGCCATTCAACGGTGATCCGGCTGCAACACCCTCGAGAATGCGCGCCGCTTCGAGGTATCGACCAAGACCAAGCCTAGCCTGCGCCTGACGGCAAAGCGTTTCGGCTTCATCCGGCATCTCCTTCAGACGCAGGTGGCATATTTCATCCAGAAGATCCCATCTCTTGGAAAATATGCAGAGATCAGAAAAAAAGAGAAAAGCTCCGGAATTGAGCGGCTCTTCATAGAGCGCCGGATAAAGAATGGCTAGCGCAGCATCATTATCTCCGGACTGCAAAAGCCGGGCAGTTTCGCGCAATGCATCGGCAATGCCGCTTTTCCCGGCATCTCTTCTCACAAGCGGCTCGCTTTCTCCCTTATCCATCGAAGCCATATCCGCCGGTAAAGGGATTCAAGCCTCGATGCCGCGCCGACATTATCGCAAAGGGGGCTTTCAAGAAGCCAGCGCCGCAGGTTTTTCCTGTACCGCGAGATCATATCTCTGTCATTGGCCAGGGCGAGCGTCTTTGAAGCGTACTCCTCCATAGACGAAGCGACAAGCTCTCCGATGCCGACCGAATTGAGCAGCGATGCCCCTACCCTCGAAACATGCGATCTGCCCGCAAGAGTTACAACCGGAGCACCCATGAAAAGCGCCTCGCAGGTCGTCGTCGTTCCGTTGTACGGGAAGGTGTCAAGCGCGATATCTATCATATTGTACCCCTCAAGCTGTTCGACGACTGAGTTCGCATGCCCCAGGAGAATCAGCCTCTCCTCATTGACCCCCTTTTTTTTCAGGATGCCGAGAAGATTTCGCCTGATCCGCTCCCGCTCTCCCCCCCGGTAACGAAGGACGAGCCTGGAGCCGGGGAGATGAGCCATGATATCCCCCCAAAGCTCAAGCACAGGTGGATTTATCTTGCTGAAATTGCTCATTGAACCGAAATTTATCACTCCTGTTCCGGCAAACTGCGGCTCTTCTTTCAGCGCTGGAAAATCGTCGCCCGGACGATAGCAGAGAAAGCAGGGGTCAAGTCGGAGAAGCTCCTCAACATGCAGATGCTCCGTCATTCCGGGGGGATCGGCAAGAGAGTCGGTGATCCGGTAGTCAATGGCCTGCAGGCCTGTCGTGTCGGGATAGCCGATCCATGTCGCCTGAACAGGCGCAGGTCTTAGCGCGAAAAGCGGGAGACGGTTGTTCGCTCCATGCCCGGCAAGCTCGACAAGAATATCAATACGGTCACCCCTTATCAGGTCGAAAGCCGTCTGATCCCCGATCCCATAGATATCCCGCCAGATAACCGGGTGCTTTTGAAGCTGTCCGGTCACGATATCAGGTTTTTCGACGTTAGCGTAGCAGAACACCTCCACATTTTCCGGGTTATGAGCCGCAAGAATAGGCTGTATGAAAAAAGATACCGCATTCATCCTGAAATCGGGCGAAACATAGCCGATTCTCAGCCTTCGGCCAAGCGTCCGGTCGTTTAAAAAAGTGGCATGAGCAGATTGATTGAAAAAAGTCATCCCCCAGTTGCGATGCTCTTCCGATATCTCCTCCGGGTGCTTTTCAAAAGGGTAATGCAACGTAAAGAGGCGGTTCTGGGTGTAGCTCCGCTTCTGCTCGAAAACCGCTGCCTCGCTTATGGCGCGGGAAAAATTCTCCAGGGCGTCTTTTATATCCCCCGTATAAACCTGTACCGTCGCAAGCCGGTTGATCACTTCCGCAGGGTCGTCAGGGCCCAGTCGCGATGCTCTGCGATAACAGTACGCCGCCTCGTCGAAATGATAAGTGGCGACATGCAGTGCTGCCAGCTGCAGCCAGAGCGATACAACCTTGTGATCGGCTGAAAGGCCTCTTGACATGCAAACTTTCGCCTCTTCGATCCTCCCCTCTGCACGGCGGACAAGGCCGAGATTCTCCCACGAATCCGTATATTCCGGATCTATAGCAAGAGCGTGCTCGAGGATGACAGATGCATCTTCAAGCGATGCGCCGGCAACCGGGGGACTTTTTTTTGCCCCCTCCATCATGGCAAAACCGAGATTGTTGAGGAGAACAGGGATATCAGGAGCAAGCGCGCAGGCTTTACGGAATGCCATGATCGCCCGGCTCCAGTCGCCGGCAGCGGAGGCGGCGCACCCCATAAGAAAAAGAGCCTCGATATCAGACGGAAAGTCAGCCAGCAGCGATTCGCATAACTTCATGGCTTCCAGATGCCTCCCATCCAGCAGAAGATGCTCCGCTCTTTTACGCCCGCTTTCATTCATACAAGCTGAAAACCCCTTTCCGGACGAATCAGTCTGCGCCTTTATCTGTCACCCTGCGCAAAGTCGCAGGGTCTACGTTTTTTTGTGGATTCTGCGCGGAGCGAAACGGAGTTGCCCTTTATGTCATTCTGCGCGGAGCGAAACTGAGCCGCCCTTTATGTCATTCTGCGCGGAGCGAAGCGGAGTCGCCCTTTATGTCATTCTGCGCGGAGCGAAACTGAGTCGCAGAATCCAGAATCTTTATGGGCCCTGCGACTTCGCGCAGGGTGACGGCTCTTTCTTATCCTTTATGTCATTCTGCGCGGAGCGAAGCGGAGTTGCAGAATCCAGAATCTTTATGGACCCTGCGACTTCGCGCAGGGTGACGGCTCTTTTTTATGGATTCCCGTTACTTCTTCGGGAATGACAACTTATTACTATTTTTACAGGAATATACAGTGAGTTGCAGAATCGCAGCTTCCGTAAAAAAAAACAAACCAAAAAATATTCGGAGTGAACCGAATTTTTCCTTAAAGGTATTTACCGCTAATCCCGATACAACAGTCAGGCAGTTCAATTTTTCATGCAACCCCGCTCAGAAGAGCGGAAGCAGAACCAAGAAAGGAGAAGCACCATGGCAATCGGCGATATTTCATTAACCGCAGGAATGAGACAGAACCTCCTCTCCCTCCAGGAGACCAACAAACAGACCAGCATCACCCAGAACAGGCTTGCGACAGGCAAGAAAGTCAACACACCTCTCGACAACCCTACCAACTATTTCGCGGCGCAGGGACACCTGCAGCGCGCAGGCGATCTCGACATCAGAAAAGACGGAATGAGCGAGGCCGTGCAGATGCTGAACGCGGCAAACGCCGGGATCAAGGGGATACAGAACCTGATCAACTCTGCGCAAGGTGTGGCAACTTCCGCTATGGCAACCACCAACACCCTTGAGCAGTCGGCATACGCCAACACCTTCAACACCCTCCTCTCCCAGATCAACCAGCTGGCGAGCGACTCCGGTTACAAAGGAACCAACTTCCTCACCAATGGTTCCCAGACAGTCGAGTTCGGTCAGCGCACCGGCGCAGCTACCCTCGGGATCAACGGCTTTGTTGCTACTTCTACAGGGCTGAACCTGTCCAGTACGTCTGCTGCAAACTGGTCCACAACGTCGAACATCATGACCGACGCAGGGAAGCTCGAGTCCGCACTCTCGACACTCCGTACACAGGCTTCAGCTCTTTCCGCAAGCTTGAGCGTCGTCACAACCCGTCAGGACTTCACCGACACCATGATCAACACCCTGCAGATCGGTGCTGACAACCTGACTCTGGCCGACACCAACGAAGAGGGCGCCAACATGCTGATGCTGCAGACCCGCCAGAACCTTGGCATCTCCTCGCTGAGCATGGCTTCCCAGGCTGCCCAGGCCGTTCTGAGACTCTTCTAGGTCAGGAGATATAAGGCAGCGGCTTTCAGCAGGATTTTGGGGGGGACTGACCGGTCTCCCCCTTTTCTTTCAGACTTCATGAGGTCAGCAAGGAGGCGTATCAATGGAACTCAACAAGATAACGGGCTCTGACAACTCCGCTTATTTTTCTGTCGCCCAGCAGGCGGCGGCTATGAAGCAACAGGTGCAGCAGGTAAACAGCGACAGGGTGAAACAGGATTCCGGAGCTGAAACTGGCATCTTGTCTGTCACCCAGGGGAAAGCCTCTGCCCCGCAAAATGACAGTGTCCGGATTACATCATCAGTCACCATGAAGAATGTAGACACTGTCCGCGCCATAGAAGAGATGCACTTGAGGATGAACCAGCAGATAAAGTCTGTTCGCCAGACCAATGAAGCTATAAACCAGCAGGCGGACGGAGTCGAAAAACTTTCCGCGGCGCTCAGCGCGATAGTCAAGAATTTCCCCCCGTTTCCGGTTGAGAACAAGACACGGCAGGAAATCCTGATGAGCTACATCTCGATACGCAAAGAGATACTCAAAATGACCGTTCCTCCCCCCCCTCTTCCGGTTTATGAGAAGGTGAAGCATCTCTGGGGATCTCTCTTCGAAGAGAATGGCCGGTTAAGCTCCGATTCCATCCCCCCGCTCCAGACTGACAGTTCCGACAGTGCAGTCGGCAGCGCCGTGGATGACCTTGCAAAATCGGCAAAGTCTCTGGCGGATATAAGCTCTTCCGTTACACAGTCGCTCTTCCAGGGATAGGAGAAAGCCTCCGTGTCGCTGAAGATAAGGCTGAAACCTGACGAGAAGATGCTGATAGGTCATGCGGTGATCAGGAATGGCGACAGATCTTCTGAGTTTTTCATAGAAAACAGCGCGGCAATTCTGCGCGAGAAGGACATTATGAAAGAAGATGCCGCAAACTCCCCCGCGCGGCGACTCTACTTCCTTGTTCAGTTGATGTATGTGGACCCTGAAAATTCGGCAGGCTACCGCAACGCGTATCTTGAACTCCAGAGGCAGATACTGGAGGCTGCCCCCAGCAGTTCGAAAATACTGGAAGAGATCGTCTCATTCCTTGACAGAGGCGACCATTACCATGCCCTTAAATCAACAAAAAAGCTGATGGAACACGAACAGACCCTTTTGTCAAAAATTATCGAGAACGCAGCCTGCCAGGGCGTTTGACAGGAGTTCCGACACCGCTCCCCCCTCGTCATCTCCTCTCATCCTGAAAAGTTTTCCTAGTTCCTCCAGAAAAAGAGAAGCGTCAACCCCTCCACGTTGCAGGTCGAAAAGCCCTGAGACACCGTCGCTCTCCCCCCTGAAACATTTTCCTGACAAAAAGAGTATCTTCAGGGCAGGTTCGTCAGGAAAAGCGGCGATATCCACATCAAGAGCCATATCAATCCCCTTCGGATCCAGCAGAAATCGGCAGATTGCACGGTTCACAACCGCGCCGGCGTGCCCTGGCTGAAGGTTCATGGCCTCGCAGGTGGCAGTCATCGCTTCGCCAATCCTGCCGCTCCTCAGGCAGACGTACCCCAGATTGAACCATGCCCTGGCAGATGCCGGGTCATGGCGAAGATAATCGAGCCAGAGCTGCGCCGCCTCCTCGAATTTTCCAAGCTCTCCGGCCTGGACAGCAAGTTCGTAAATGGCCTTGGAATTTCCCCTCTCTTCCGCCAGCTTCAGCTGTCCTAGCCTGTAATACTCCTCCTGCTTCCGCTTTTGCCGCCCCTTTTCAAGATTGCCGTAGTGATGGACAGGAACCGGATGTCCCAGCACCGGAATCCCGGCGGCCAGCACACTCTCCTCCAGAAGTTCGTGGATACGGCCGGCGAACCTTATGCCGGAAACATTGGGGAAGAGACGTATCTTGCCGCTTGGAGTCCACCCGGCCCCTCTCTCTTCGTCCGGGTATCCGCCGTCCAGTTCTCTGATGCCATCTATCCCGGAGTGGGGAGAGTAGTTTCTCGTCGTGAAGCTGAAAGCGGTTCTTCCTGCTTTTGAAAGGATGGCGCGGAAGAGTTCATGATCGCGCGGAGAGAGCCTTTCATCCGCATCCATTACAAGAATCCACTCTCCTGTAGCAGCGTCGAGAGAGCGGTTTCTGGCCTCCGAAAAGTCCCCTTTCCACTCGTGCCTGAGAACTTTTGCGCCATACAGCTCGGCGATATCAGGAGTCGCATCGGCTGACCCGGTATCTGCAACGACTATCTGACTGACAACCGGGCGCAGGGAGAGAAGGGCGTGAGGAAGCTGTTTCTCTTCATCTCTTGTTATCATGCAGAGAGATACGGCTGGCATGACAAGCGCGGGGGAGTCATGGAGTCCGGTAATGCGCCTGGCTCTCAGCCCCATCTGAAGAATTTCATCGTCTGCTCCGAATCGTGCGATAAAGGACTCCGCCGCTGAAAGAGTAGCTTCCGGCTCTTGTGAAGCGAGAACCAGAAGCGCCGACACGTCTCTGCTCTCAGGATAGAGACGCGCCGCATCCAGAACCTCACCATACCGGAGAATCCGGAGCCTTTCCCTGTTATCGAGGAAATGCCCTGCGACAAGAGGAGGATCAAGCCTGAACGCCCTGAGCAGAAGCGCGTCGGCATACTCTTCGCGCCCCTCCCCTCGAATAATGAACGAAAGAAGGAGGTCGATCTCACCACTCCCAGGGCACTCATGCTTCAAAGAAAGGAGGAGTCTCCTTGAAGCATACGCATCACCGTTCTCGATAAGCGCATAAGCCTCTGCGATACGGTCGCCTGACAGCGCTCTCATCCTGAATTTACCGGCATGGCGGAGAGCGGTTTTAAGTTGTTCAAGGAGAAGCGGTGCGCTCGGGTATTTTTCAATACCGCTCCTGAGCAGATGAAGAGCTTCATCCCTCTTCCCGCTCTGCAGCAGCAGGGCGGCATCCTCCCTTATCCTGCATGACGCAATCCTTGCGGCATATTCCGGATCCGAGACCGGCTCAGACCATTTGCGGCGGAAAATCTCGCCATTCACCCCAAGAAGGGCGGAGTAATCGATCCCCTCCCCCTTAAAAGTGACGCTGCCATAGTGGTGAATATAAACATCTGCAGCCACGACATTCCTGAACCCACCGACAGCGGCTCTGAGGCAGAAGTCGTCATCCTCGAAATTGCCGGTTCCGAATCTCTCCTCAAAGCCGCCGATCAGCTCGTAAAGGGAGCGATGGAAAAGCATGCAGAAGCCTACAAGACGTCTGGAAAAAACATGGCGATGAAGATTCGAAACCCTCAACTGGCGGGCAAAGTTTGAAAGCCCTCCGGCTCCGTACGATGGAGCCGGGCAGAGCCCCTGGATACCGCTTGCGTTGTTCGAAAGCGGCCCTACGACCCCTGCGTGCGGAGTTGTTCTGTGGCAGTCGAGAAGAGCGTCAAGCCACTCTTCGGTGACAACCGTGTCATTATTCAGGAGAACCATCCATTCACCACGCGCGGCGGCCATCCCCCGGTTGCAGCCAGCGGCAAAACCCTGATTTTTTTCGTTGAACAGCGGGCGCACGCGCTGATCGGAAAGAGCCATCTCTTTAAGCCACCCGGTCGTGCCGTCTGTCGAGCCGTTGTCAACAACTATAATCTCATGCCTCTGCCTGGTATTTCTCTTTACCGACTCCAGACACTCTCTCGTGTAATCAAGCTGGTTCCATGCGAGGATTATGATTGAGACAAGCGATTCACCGTATTCTCGGGCTTTCGGAAGAGAAAGAGCTTCATCAAAACGGATGAACCGGTTGAATGAAGCTTCTGCCGGCCTGAACCAGTCGATCCCCCAGATATCTTCAGGGGGTGGAACCCTCCCTGTGCCATAGGATTCGAGCAGAATGCGGTAGAGCGCGTCATAACTCTTCTGCACAAGAGCATCCGTGGAGCTTCTTGATTCGCTTTTGAAACTCTTCCCCCCCTCATGATAGACAAAACAGTCCGTTGCAACCAGCAGCCGGTAGCCATGAAGCCTGACTCTCCATGAGAATTCAAGATCGTCTCCTCCGAGAAAGAGCCGCTCGTCAAGCCCGCCAAGTCTGGACAGAAGAGAGCGGCGGGTCATAAGGGCGAAGCCTATCAGCAGCCTGGTCTCCACCACTTTTCCACTATTAGCTGAATGGAGGTAATGAGCCGCCTCTTCCGGCGACGCCGAAACCGGCAGCGCTCCTGGCCAGTGGAGAGCGACCGACTGCTCCCCGGCAACAAAATTGGAGAGCGGCCCTGCGGCGCCTGCGGATTGGTCGTTGATCAGGTGCGAGGAGAGGCGGGAGAGTGCAAGGGGAGGGACGACAGTGTCAGGATTGAGGAAGAGGACAAAGGGGGCTGAGGTTGCACGCACCCCCTGATTTGAAGCGACCGCAAACCCCCTGTTGTCGCGATTTTCGATAAGCCTGAGCGGGAAATGATTTTCAGCGCTGAATTTTCTGACAAGCTCGACCGTGTTGTCACGCGACGAGTTATCTACAACAGCTATTTCGATATCGCCATGCTCAGAAGAAATAAGGGAGCAGAGGCAGTCAAGAATTGTAGAGGAGGAGTTGTATGTGACAATAATTACGGAATGGAGAAGAGAGGCCGGTTTCGCTTCCATTTCAAAAGCCTCTCTTTTCTGGCTCGATATGGAACCGGAGAAAAGCCTCTCTCCGGTCATCTTCTTTCTGCATTGCTTCCGGTATCCGCGAGGTTAAAGTCCGGCCAGAAAATCCCTGGCCTCCGTATTCCACGGTTCTATTTCAAGAACACGCTTTATGAACACTCTCGCCTGCTCGCGCAACTGGTTATTTCTTGAAATTATGGCAAGCGCAGTAAGCAGTTCGGTGTCTCTGGGATGTTTTTTGAGAATATCCGTATAAATTTCAATAGCTTCATCTGTCTTCCCGAGAGCCGTATAGTAGAGATCGGCGAGATTCTTGCGGTAAACCGGGTTTGCGGGATCGGAATCTACCGCCATTCTGTAGCAGTCAGCCGCCTCTTGAAAGCGCCCTTCATTGAATCTCAATATTCCAAGATTGTTATGGGCGATCCCGTTTCGCGGATTAATCTTTATCATATCCAGCAGGTCAGATTCAGTCGAGCCGGCGCTTGACTGCGATGCCGGAGGTGGAGATGCTGGAGCCTCAGGCCTGAACAGCGGCGCGGGAGCAGAGCGGTATTCGGCGGCAGAGACAGGGCCGTCAAGCTCTGCCAGTATCGAACGAAGCTGACTGTTGTCAGGATCGCGCTGCAATGCTCGCCTGTAGAATATCCGCGCCTCGTCAGGACGCCCTACCTCTATGCTGATAGCCCCGAGCGCGGTCAGGATTTCAAAATCGTCAGGGTAGGAGTTCAGAAGCCCGGTAAGCATTGCGATAGCGTCGTCACTCCACTTCAAGGCCACAAAGTAAAATTCGGCAAGGTTCTTGATTATTGTGGGGTTGTTAGGCTGGAGCCGGTTCGCCTTCTCATAATGCGCCAGAGCGAGCAGCGAATCCCCCCCCTTAAAATAAAGGACGGCAATGTCATTGTGCGCCAGGGCCACATCAGGAAACATCTTGAGAAAAGTCCTGATCTCGGAGATCGCGGCTTCCACCGAGTCGCGCGTTAGGGTCGCCTGCAAACGCTGATATGCATTCTGCGCTTCGTAAAGATTGTATGGGACTATGGAGGTTGTCATTTTCAGGCTCCTGAAGAAATATGGGAAATAATACTCATATCGACATATTATGCAATCGTTTTAACATGGCTCCCCTGTTTTTACAGCAATATGTTCCGATATCCTGGCAATGCGCCGGCGATGGCGCTCCTGGTATATGGCGAATATCCTTTCGATCTCCGGATCGGCTATCTCCCGCCTGTTTCCGATCCCCTCTTCAGAGTACCAGTAAAGGCCGGTTACTTCCGGTATATGCAGCAACGGAAAGCGTTCGCCTATCCTGAGCCACATCTCCTGATCGCCGATGGCTATGTACGTTTCGTCGAAATATCCGACATGATCATGCACCTCACGCCGCCACATGGGATGCGGGCCAACGCAGCAGTTTTTCAGATGGTATTCGAAAGACCAGCCAGGCCAGCGGAACTCTCCGCAACGGTCATGATTTTCAAAGGTCTGATGCGGCTTCAGAGTGAGCCAGGAATCGCCGTAGACCAGCATCACCTCCGGGTTATCGTCAAGAGATCGTTTCAGTATCTCGCATGCCTCTTTTCTCAAACGATCATTGGTGCTGA
>DFZL01000010.1:71677-80536 GCA_002382705.1 Geobacter sp. UBA4057 | reverse complement strand
AACATCACCTGCAATCCGCTGTGCAGCTTTACCCAGCGCCGATATATCCCGTCCCAACAACTTTGCCAAATCGGTTATGGTTTCTCATCAGGCAAAAAGCATGTATCCGGCAGTCAAACCTTTCAACAGCATATTGGAAGATCAGGTAAAGGCGATACCGATCCTGATCGGAAAAGAAAATCGGATCACCGGCATTACCGCGAAGGATAACGTGATACACGGCTGAAGGAAAATGTATGCGGGGTTTGCGAGCCATGGCGGTAGTTTAACATCAAATGTCCGAAAGTCAAGCCTGACCCCATAGGTGCCCCCCGCTCCGATCAGAGCCTATGGAGCCTATCAACTATACAATCGGTAGAAGCGGGACCAGACAAAACCGGAAAGAACTGATATTTAAAAACTGGTAGTTTTATTGTAAGAGGCGGTGCGAGGCAGAAACTAAAAACGGGTTCACAGAATACTCTGTAAACCCGCATAAAATGGTCGGTGCGACTGGATTCGAACCAGCGACCACTAGACCCCCAGTCTAGTGCGCTACCAGGCTGCGCTACGCACCGTAATCATATCGAATTTCTAATGTTAACCAGATCTGTTTTTATTTCTTTCAGCAGCGCCAGAGATTCTGCAAGACCGTCCTTTTCATCTTTTCTCTCCCTTCCTCTTGTGGAGAGCCTTTTCCTCACACCTTCCAGGGTGTATTTTTCGGTGTAAAGAAGCCGCTTAATCTCTAATATCAACTCCAGATCATTTCTGCTGTACAGCCTCTGGCCGCTTCTGCTCTTCACAGGTTTGAGGAATTCAAACTCGCTCTCCCAGAATCTCAGAACAGAGCTCTTAAGCTCTGTATAAGCGGCAACCTCGCCGATCCTGTAATACACTTTTTCGGGAAAAGTTTTTTCCATCTGTCATCAGCAGCCTCAGGCTGCTTCGATATCTGAATTTATTGCACTCTTGAGTACCTGGCTTGGCTTGAAGGTAAGTATGCGGCGGGCTGTGATAGTAATGGTCTCGCCTGTCTGCGGATTGCGCCCTCTCCTGTCAGCTTTCTGCTTTACTACAAAATTGCCGAATCCTGCGATCTTGATCTTTTCGCCGTTTTCGAGAGTGCTTTTGATGATGCTGAAAACCGATTCCACCATCTCGGCAGACTCTTTTTTGGTCAAACCAATTTTTTGATGAATTCTCTCAACTATGTCGGCCTTAGTCATAAAAACCTCAATTTATTTCAGTTTTTTATTGATTCAAGGTTGATTTTTATAACACACGCGTTCAACTGTTGGCAACATATTTATACAGAGATTTTATCGGCTGCAATGATCGGTTCGACCGGCATCAATCTCCTGTTTAAAAACTGTCAGAATACAACGCCACGCACCAGCTCAGCGAGAGAGCGGATGAAAAGCGGAGATGAATTAAGCGATTCAGTTCTTATGAAATTAGCTATTCCAGCTTGTTCCGCTTCCTTCCGCAGCATGATGTCGATTTCGTACAGTGTCTCGATATGGTCTGAAACAAAAGAGAGAGGTACTATCAGAATGTTGCTTTTGCCTGAAGCGGCCGAAACCCTAATAGCTTCTGCTGTTGATGGTTCGAGCCATTTAACCGGCCCCGCTCGCGACTGAAATGCCAGAGTATAGCTCACCCTTTCGAATTTTTTCATCACAAGACGGATGCTTTCTTGGATATGTTCAAGATACGGGTCACCAGCATCAATGAATGACTGGGGAAGCCCATGCGCTGAAAAGAGTATCAAAGGGATGTCTCCCTGCGGAAACGATTCCATCCCCTTTCTGATTTTTTCGGCCACTGCTTCGATATAGAGCGGAGCATCGTAAAAATGTCTTATACATTGAAGAGAAAAACCGGCTCCGGAATCTTTCACGCAACGATGAAGTTCGTTCAGACTGGAGCCGGTAGTTGCCATAGAATAGTGCGGATAGAGCGGCAGGGCTATAACCTTGTCGATATTCTCCCGCAGCACCGATTCAACCGCTTCCGCGGTCGCAGGAGCCGAATAGCGCATGGCGACAAAGCAACGGTAGTCCGCTCCCAGCAGCTTCTGCAGTTCGGAAGCCTGCTTCCCGGTCAACTCACGGATAGGTGATTTTCCGCCGATCTGCCGGTAATATTCACTTACCTTTCCAGAGCGAAAAGCAGCTATAATGCGTGCTACAGCCGGTTGGACAAACGCAGGCCCAATTTTTATGATATCTCTGTCGGAAAAAAGATTGTTTAGAAATGGCCTGACTGTATCAAGGGAATCAGGCCCCCCCATCTGCAGCAGCAGAACGGCGATTTTGCTCATGCGCCTCCCTAATATGGATCAGTGAAAATAATCAGTCATGCCCGAGAGGTTCTATCGGGCATCCACAAGATTTTAAGACTTGATTCCAGATAACATCTTAGAGAATGGCATCTTTTGTTATTTCTGCAGGAATCTCATATGCCAATATCTCACGCCCGTATCATGACAAGAAGCATTTTGAATGGCTTGAGCGCTCTCAGTGCATGCGGCCTGTTGGCTGGCATGATTATCATCTGTCCGGCCGAGACGGTCTGTGGGGCGCCATCTATTGTTACCTGGGCTTCGCCATCCAGTATCTGAACGAATGCATCAAACGGAGCGGTATGCTCCGACAGTCCCTGGCCAGCGTCAAAGGAAAACAGTGTCAGGGTGCCGATTTTCTTGTCAATGAGTGTCTTGCTGACCACAGATCCGTCCGCATACGCCACCAGATCGTTCATGGTCAATGCGTTTCCTATCAGATCCATATCGTTCCTCCTCATGAAATGATTGTAAACCATAGCACGACCGGCGCGCGGAAATCCAGCCGACTTTTCACGGCAGGCGTGCTGCGGGACATCATCCCATATACTTACGTTTTGACAGCAAATATCATCATGGCGTATGCATTCCCCCAACGCAACTCTTGGCGGTCGTCGAGCCTCGGGTGTCGCACAGGCTGCCATAGCCAGCGATATGCCTGTTAGCGCTGGCAACAGAAACTCATGCCCGCTTTCATGATCCTCTCCTCCCTGCCAATGGCAGCAGTACTGTAAAACAGCTCCCCCTTCCCGGTGTGCTGGTGAGGGATATGTTGCCGTTGTGCACTTCGATGATGGATTTGACGATGCTGAGCCCCAGACCGGTGCCTCCGCTTCCCCCCTGTTTGTCAGCCCGGTAGAATCTCTCGAACACCCGTTCATGCAGTTCAGGATCGATCCCCACCCCAGTATCAGTCACCCTTACGGCCACGTATCCCTTGTCCACCTTCGCAACGATGGTCACCATCCCCCCCACCCGGTTGTACTTGATCCCGTTCTCCACCAGGTTCAGGAAGGCTTCCTTCAGGCTCCCCGCCGCACCATTTACCTGCAGTTGCCTGTCGATCTCCACTGTCACCTTAACCTCACGTTCAGCGGCAATGGGTTCCGTCAGGCGCACGGCATGGTCGATACACTCAGCAAGCACGACCGGACAATAGCTGTCGCTGAAGACTATGCCCGCGTCTAGGATGGCAAGGGAAAGGAGATCATTGACGAGGCGGGCCATCTCCCCTGTTGTCTCTTCTATGTTCTGCAGCGCCTCACGGTATTCCCGGCTACTCCTGACACGCTGCAGGACTACATCACATTCGGACTTGATCACCGCCAGTGGTGTCTTGAGTTCATGGGAGGCATCCGCCACCAGTCTCTTCTGGCTTTCGATAACCATGGCCAGCCGGTCCAGCATGCTGTTGAAGGAATATGCCACCCGTTGCAGTTCCAAGGCCGTGCTCTTCGAATCGATACGCTCGTCGAGGTTTTTGTGGGAGATGGCCTCGATGGAGGCGGAGAAATCCTGTAATGGTTTTAATGAGTATTTCGACATCAGCCACACCGAAAGGGATAGGAGCACGACCACCGTCAGGTTCGTCGCGACCAGCATCCAGCGAAAATCCGACAGCACCGCACGGCTCTCCTCCAGGCTTTCTGCGAGAATCAACTCGAAATTCCGCTCCAGCGCAGAAAAGCGGTATCTCAGCACGCGTACCGGTTCCCCGGCTGGCCCGGTCGAATCGAAAAGCTCCTCCCCGACGCTCCCCATGTCGCCAATCCTGTCCAGCTGTGCTAATTCCAGGTCATACCCCGCCATGGAGGGAGATTCCGCCAGCGGTCTGCCATTCATCCAGACCCGGTAATAGTGGCCTGAACGGGGAACGACATATTCTCCGGCAATGCTCTCGTCAAGTTCAAACTCCACATTGCCATGTTCCTCATGCAGCAGCCCGGTGAAAATCTGAAGCTTGGAATGCAGGGTGCGGTCCACAGAGGCAATGACGAGCCGCTCCATGTGCAGGTTGAGAAACAGCCCGGACGCTCCCAGTACCGCAACGGTGCAGAGAACGAGCAGCAGCACGAGTCTGCTGCTCATGGAGCGAAAAACCCTTATCATGTCACCCCCTTCATCATGTAGCCGCTCCCCCGAACGGTATGGATCAACGGTCTCCCGAACCCTTTGTCGATCTTCCGCCTCAGATAGGTGATATAGACATCGATCACGTTGCTTTCCCAATCCACATCCGTGGCATAGATATGCTCTAGCAGCTCTGGTCTGCTGACGATCCGGCCGCTGTTCATGGCCAGATACTGCAACAGGCTGAATTCACGGGCTGACAGCGATATCTCCACCCCCCCTCTTTTGACAGCATGAGTGTTCGTATCGATCTCGAGGTCGTCAATCTCGATGCGCGGCGACGGTTTCCCCTTACTGCGCCTGATGGCGGAGCGGATGCGTGCGATGAGTTCCGACATGTCGAACGGCTTGGGGATATAGTCGTCGGCCCCTGTGTCCAGGCCATGGATCCTGTCCTTGATCTCTGTCCGGGCGGTCACCAGCAGTACAGGCACATCTGCCTGCCGCTCTCTCAGGCGAGCGAGGATGGTCATGCCGTCCACCCCGGGGAGGTTGATGTCCAGGACAACGGCGTCGTAGGGATACTCCTCGGCCATGTGCAGCCCCTCCTCCCCGTCATGTACCATATCCACCTGGAAATTGTATTCCTCAAGCCCCTGCTTGACGAGCCGGGCCAGACGAAGCTCATCCTCGACCACCAGAACCTTCATGACTTCTCTCCCTGGTTGCAGCCGCCAGCCACGCCGGAATCGTTTTCTGCAATGAAAAACGCCTGCTTCCAGTATTGTTTTCCGCACAAGGCATGGGTAATCACTGCCCCGATGTGCAGCGCGAGGAACGGCAAGACCAGCAACACCCCGACCTCATGTAATTCCTTGATGTCATGGGCCAATCCGGTGGCCTTACTCCCCGGTTCCAGTACAAAATACAGCGCGGAGCCGGTCATTGCCATGAAAAAGAAACCAAGCAGTCCCATGGCCTGCACCAGCCCTGCAACCCCCTGGCGCGCCGGCCGCTCCGGCAGTTGCAGACGCATCAGGCCGGCAAGATCTTCACGCACCTGTCTGAGGCGCCCCGCAGAGAGAGGAATCCACGAATAAAAGCGATCCTCAACCGGGCCGGCGACAGCACGCCAAAGCCTGACAACGGCAGCAATGGCCAGCGCCGCGCCAAGCCAGGAATGCAGGGAGTAGCCTGAGAAGTCGGGGTGTTTGTAATCTTCCGCCAATGGGCCGGTAATGACGGCAGCCATGCCGGACACCATCAAACCCAGGTGCACCAGCATAGTGGCAGTGCCCAACTTGTTGCGTCCTTCGATACTCGTATTCACTGACATTGCGTCCTCCTTGATATCCAGCCGATCATCCTGCTAGCGTTGAAGTGGCTTTGACTTAATCCTGGTGGCGGTAAACTGTGTGCCATCCGGTATCCCTTCGATCTCCACATGTGATCCAACCTGAATCCGACCCCCCTTTTCCTTGACGTAGGTGTCCCTGGTGACCGTAATAGCCCTTCCGTTCACGATCCAAACTCCCACAATATTTTTAGGGAGTGATTCAACCGTTCCGTGGAATTTACGGTCATCAACCTCGACCTCGTGGGCTATGAAGCTTTTGATATCATTACGCCCCTCGACTTCGATCTGCGCCCCGACACGGACGCGCCCTGATTTTTCCTTGATACTTGTATCCTTGGTTACGGTAATCTCCCTGCCGCTTACGACCCACACTCCCACGAGATCCCTGGGCAGTTTTTCGATCACCCCATAGAATTTGCTCTCAATGCGAACTCCCTCTGCTCCATGCACGGTTTGACCGTACTTGCCTGCTCTTACCGAATTTCCCGACGCCGTTGCGCCGGCCGCTGAAAACAATACCGCTGCTACTGCCGCTGCGATCCCCTTACCCAACATCCCCTTGCCAACGATCATTGCATGCTCTCTCATGACTCCTCTCCTTTCACATCTTCATAGGTTGCGGTGCGGGGAACTCCCCACTGTTGATGCCCATCATACGGGATTGAAGATTAAGAGATAATTAAACTGTAAAAATATATTTTGCCACGGCCGGAGAGGGGAAAACGCCGAAATCTCCTCGCTCCCTATGTCTTCAAAACAAAACGGCCGGAAGCTTTCGCCTCCGGCCGTTTTGTTTCAGCAGACGGAATGTCAAATTCTAATACATCCCTCCCATGCCGCCTCCCATGCCGCCCATGCCGCCTCCCATGCCTCCCGGCATGGCGCTTTCATCCTTTGGCTTCTCGGCAATCAGCGCTTCGGTTGTGAGCATGAGTCCGGCTATCGAAGCCGCATTCTGCAGGGCGTAGCGTGAAACCTTGGTCGGATCTATTATCCCTGCCTTGAGCATATCGACATATTCGTCAGTGGCAGCGTCATAGCCGAAAGCATCCTTGCCGTTCTTTACCTTGTCAACAACAATGGAAGCGTCGATGCCTGCATTTTCGGCAATCTGGCGGATAGGAGCCTCAAGCGAAACCTTGACTACCGTAACGCCGAACTGCTGCTCAGCGTCAAGCTTGAGAGCATCCAGCGCCGAAACAGCACGGATATACGCCACGCCGCCGCCAGGAACGATCCCTTCGTCAACTGCTGCGCGTGTGGCATGCAATGCATCTTCAACTCGAGCTTTCTTCTCTTTCATCTCAACTTCGGTGGCGGCACCTACTTTGATCACAGCGACTCCGCCGACAAGCTTGGCCAGACGCTCCTGGAGCTTCTCCCTGTCATAGTCGCTTGTGGTCTCTTCTATCTGGGCGCGGATCTGCTTTATACGCCCCTGGATGGCCTCTTCCTTGCCGCCTCCGTCGATTATGGTGGTATTGTCCTTGTCGACTGTGATCCGCTTCGCTGTTCCAAGCATATCGATTGTAGTCTGGTCAAGCTTGAAGCCGACCTCTTCCGAGATAACCTGTCCGCCCGTGAGTATGGCGATATCTTCGAGCATCGCCTTGCGCCGGTCGCCAAAGCCGGGAGCCTTGACAGCGCATACGTTGAGCACTCCGCGAAGCTTGTTGACAACGAGCGTGGCAAGAGCTTCGCCTTCGATATCCTCTGCGATTATCAAAAGGGGGCGGCCTGATTTGGCTGTCTGCTCGAGAATCGGGAGAAGGTCCTTCATGCTTGTGATCTTCTTGTCATGGATCAGGATCATCGCGTTTTCAAGGGTTGCTTCCATACGCTCCGAGTCGGTTACGAAATAGGGAGAGAGATAGCCGCGGTCAAACTGCATCCCTTCAACAGTTTCAAGGCTGGTTTCCATAGACTTAGCTTCTTCTACTGTGATTACCCCTTCCTTCCCGACTTTTTCCATCGCTTCTGCAATAATGTCACCGATGGTCTTGTCGTTGTTGGCGGAGATTGTTCCGACCTGCGCGATCTCCTTGTGATCCTTGATCGGCTTGGATATCTTCTGAAGTTCGGAGACTATCGTATCGACAGCCTTGTCGATACCACGCTTGATCTCCATAGGGTTATGCCCTGCAGCAACAAGCTTTGAACCCTGACGATAGATTGACTGTGCAAGAACGGTAGCTGTGGTAGTACCGTCTCCGGCGACATCTGAAGTTTTGGAGGCGACTTCCTTTACAAGCTGCGCCCCCATATTTTCAAATTTGTCTTCAAGTTCGATCTCTTTTGCAACGGTGACTCCATCCTTTGTGATAAGAGGAGAGCCGAAGCTCTTGTCAATAACAACATTGCGCCCTTTTGGACCCAGAGTGACCTTCACGGCGTCAGCCAGGGTGTTTACCCCTTTGAGAATCGCATTGCGACCATCCTGGTCAAACTTGATAATCTTTGCAGCCATTTTTTATTCCTCCATTTTTTATTTGATATCGGATTTTTACTTTATATGCCGGCCAAATACCGCTACCCACAAAAATCAGCCTCACCGTTCATAAGCAGAAAAACTCATCCTGCGTGGGGTCCCGGAGCAGGTACTGGAAATGACAGAACGATGACTTATTCAATTACAGCGAGAATGTCGTCTTCTCGCATCATCAGGTAATCCTCGCCGTCAACCTTGACTTCCGTCCCTGCATATTTGCCGAAAAGAACCTTGTCGCCGGCCTTGATATCTAGAGGAACCACGCCGCCGTCTTCTTTCTTCTTCCCCTTGCCTACAGCAACAATTTCGCCGCGCTGCGGCTTTTCCTTGGCTGTCTCCGGAATGAAAAGCCCACCGGCTGTCTTCTGCTCTTCTTCCATTCTCTTCACAATGATGCGGTCCTGAAGCGGTCTAAGATTCATCTTTACTACTCCTTTCTATCCTTTGTTTGTTGATATGGCTTGAGAACAATTAGCACTCAAGGCTTAAGACTGCTAACGAACCGAATATAACAACCGTTTTTTCAAAATCAAGGGGGGAATCAAAAAAAAAACGTCTCTCTCCGGTGGCTCTTTAAAAAAGAGACGATTCTTGCAAAAAAGGGTGTCATCCCCGAAT
>DFZL01000010.1:0-71633 GCA_002382705.1 Geobacter sp. UBA4057 | reverse complement strand
AATGTCCGAAAGTCAAGCCTGACCCCAGAGGTTCTGTGACCCCAGAGGTTCTGCCAGAGGTTCTGCCATAGATTCTGACCCCATAGGTTCTATAGGTTCATACAGAAGCCCATCACGAAGTTCTTGATCAACCTTTTCTGAAATTCGTGTATCGCGTATATTTATGAACCCTCGCATATAAGGTTCATAATCAGAGATGAGCTTGCGGCGGAGATCAAATGCGTCCATGACGGCTCCTTGTTAACTATGGGAGTCTTTTTGCAACAACAATTGCCAAGGGCCACCCGCCTGCCATGACCCATCAAATGCTTCTCCACGAGAGCACTTTTCCATCAGGGGCACGACAAAGTCGGCAATAAAGGCAGCAACTTCAGATAGTTCAGGCTGCACACCTAACCCCGCCCGATTGAGAAATGCCTTCCATTGCCTCATCTTCTGATCGTCAAGGAAGAATTCAGGGGTCAGAGCCAATGGGAGCGAATTCGGCAAGGGGGTGTTTCTTCGCTCGAAAGTTCGGATAAGCGCTGACGTCAGCGTTGCTCCGTCGAAATTGAACTGGCTCCCTATAACCCACAGATCATGGAAGTCTTTCATGCGGCTGTTGGCAATGCCCAAGTGAACCATTGCCTGGAACTTTTCTGCAACTACCGTCTCGCGTGGATACACACGTACGTGTGGGGCCGGCTGATCAAGCACAGTGGGGTAATCGGCAGAAGTTGCCGCCGGAGTGACCACATCACCGAAACCAATATCCACCTGCAGATGAATTCTGGCACCGGCAAGGTCTGCATTGAGCTTGATTCTTGTTCCGCCATACTCCATTTGATCCCTGATGTCTTCCGCTTGGACGCTTGCCGGGTCAAATATCACTCCGTCATCTGCCACTTCTGTCTGGCAAATCATACGAAATACCTCAACCAGTGCAGCAATCTCGCTTTCTCCGTAACCAAGAAGATCGACATCCCTTGTCGAACGGTAACTGACAACTCCCCACAACGGGAAAAGCATTGCCCCTTTAAGGATGAAGCGTTCTCGGTATTCGGAGCACCCAAGTCGGTACAGGAATCTTTCCAGACCATATCGGGTGAGCAACAGGTTGAAATCGACCCGTTTCGATCTGGCCTGATCAAGCAGTCGCTGGCGAACAGATGCAGCGACATTGGGGCCACGTTGCTGTGTCATATGGATAGAGCCTCCAGATACGGCCTCATGACGTTGCTTACCCGACAGACCTTCGCGTAACGCCAGAGATCATCAATTGTGCAACGACCATTTTTGCGGCTTTCACGCAGCGCTTCCAGTGCAACATCCAGCCCGATCTTGTGGCGGAATTTGAAGCAATCGGCAATTGTTTTGGAGAGACTATAAATTTTGACTTCAACTCCTTCCACCGTATGAACTTCTACCCCCTCATTGAGTGCAGTTCCCGAGAATCTGACAAACTTGAGCGGCAGGTCGGTTTTCGGTTGATGCGCCTTCACATCGATTGCCATCCAGACCTCAAAAGGTGCCTGGGTTGTCAGTTCATGGAAGCGAAGTGCGGAAAGCAGACATACCACGCCGTTCGGCACTGCTTTACAAACCTCTGCCAGGGTCTGGTGTTCTGTTACTTCTGCATTTACCAGTCGATAAAGACCGCGTCCGACCCTCTGGACAACTCCCCGCCGGCAAAGTCGGCTGATCTCCACACGGGGGATCTGATACTGTTCGAGGTCGCGTGAACGCAGTACGCTTTGTTTCCCGAAAAGCTCCAGAAGTTTTTTTTGTGCCGTAAGATTCATGGCTCGCCATAGTTCCAAAATATAGGTCTGGAGAAATATATACCTTGAATTTGGAACAATCAAGCTATATTTATGACTTCTCATATTTCCACGACACGCAATTGCACGGAGTTCCGTTACGCTATATGAAGGGGACAATAATAGAGGAATCAGCAATCGGAGAAAAAACACCCTGAATAAGCCGCTTATGGAGCATGTCATCATATTCAAGTTGGCGTGCATCCGGGATCTGGATGTGGCGAATGAATATGCTGCTCTTTGAGGAACGCGGGGTAAAACGACCGTAAATGAGGCTCACTCCATATTCTTCAGCCTGAAAAAGTCAAGTTCAGCAATCTCCTTGAATTTGTCGTGAATAGGACCATGAAGCTCCCGCAGGTATTTTGCAACCGCTTCATTGCCGAGCAGACTTTTCAGATATGCCTGCATGGATGTCATGTCGATCATTGCTGTACCGTACTGCTCCTTCAATGAGCCGATCTCCCTGGACAAGGCCAGGCTCTCCTCCTCAAGCCGAGCCTGGCGGGCCAGTATCGCCGGAGTCTCCTTTTTCGGCCTGCCTTTATTGACGAGTTGATTTGCCGGTGTTGCGTCCAGAAGGGCCTTGGCATAGTTGGAAGTGAACTTGTTCTGGTCGTTCATCAGCATGGCGGCGTTGATCTGCCGGGGCGCCTTCATTTTTTTCAACACCCTGAACACCGGTTCCGGCACGGCCTTGTCCTTCAGCAGTTCGACCGCCTCAGGGCAGATGCCCTCAAGCAGACACTTCTTGTTCCTGATGGTGCTGATATCAAGATTCAAGGCCCTGGCGAGTTTTTCTTCCAGACACCTGAGTGTATGGCCTTCATTATCATTCGATGTTCCTGAATTGCTGAAAGCCGATTGATGTACTTGTTGTAGGTATAGGTCTCGTCATCGGTGGAAATCAGACAGGAGACGCACTCCACTCCCAACTCCTTCAGGGCCATGATCCGCAGATGGCCATCGAGCAGAAGATAGCCTTTCCCCTTTTTGAGCGAAGCGACCACAGGGGCTTCGATAAGCCCCACTTCCCGGATGGAGGAAATGACCTGACCATACTTTCTGCATTTCATCGCATAGATGGAAATGTTTTTGGTCGGGATCAGTTCCTCCACAGCAAGTTCGATCAGTTTTTCCTGGAATCCCTGCCTTATTATATTCGCCATGACCGCTACCTTTTCAGAAGATCCGTGACATGCAGAGGGATTTCATTCATGCCGACAGCCTTCAGCTGATTGGTGAAATGGACGTCGTTCAACAACTGGCGCAGGGCCATGGCTGTGTAGTCCAGGACATCCTTGATATAGTTCGACTGGGCCAGTAGCCGTTTTTTCTCCCTGGCGCCATTCTCGTAGGCTGCAATCAGATCCTCTGCTGAAAGATTGGCCTTCTCGCGTGGCGGAGCCGATAACCCTTTGCCGTAATGTTTGCGCCGGGAAATGATCTTCTGTACCACGACCAGTTTTTTTCCGGTCAATGCCCCCGATTCATAGGCTTCCGTCAGGGCAGACTGTACGGCAGCGTCATCTTCCGCAGCGATGTTCAGCGCCTGGTATAATGGGATTCGTCCCTTTTCCACGGTGTTGACCAGGTATTCCTCCCCCTCTTCGAGCAGACGGATGATGCCTCGTATGTAGTCTCTGCCAAGGTTGGTCTTGGCAGCGATGGCATCGTCCGCGTAACCCTGGCCTTTCAGATATTTGATACTCTGCAGTAGTTCCATGGCGCTGTTGTTGCGCCGGGCGATATTCTCCACCAGGCTCATGATGTGCGCATCTTCTTCGCTTACCTCGCGGATGATCGCTGGTATTGCTCTGAGGGAAATATGTAACCATTCAGAAGGAGTATTGACCATGAAATTCAATCCAGGGCAAATGGTTGTGACCAGAGGCGTTAATGATTTGATTGCTGGCAACGCGGATTTTGCCAAGCACGTTCACCTATCACTTAGTCGGCACCTGGCTGGCGACTGGGGGGATGTTTGCGATGATGACAGAGTTAGCAATGAGCTGGCGCTACAGGGAGGCGAGAGGTTATTTTCGGTCTACAAGAAAGAGGGGTTACCCAAAATATGGATAATCACCGAATGGGATCGGTCGGTGACTAATGTATTGTTTCCAGAGGAATATTGAAGGACCCCTCCTACAGCCTCCAAAGTTGAAAATAATTTATAGGCGGGGAACCGGGCGATTTCATACCATTTCAAGCATTGTACAGAAATTTATTACGGCATATAATACGGCATGAATAAAAAAAGGGTTACGGCTCAATCCGTAACCCTTTGTTTTTATTGGCGTCCCCGAGTCGATTCGAACGACCGGCCCCTTCCTTAGGAGGGAAGTGCTCTATCCTGCTGAGCTACGGGGACATGCGGATTGATTTTTATAGCAGAAGAGCATCGGTATTTCAAGTAGAATGCTTTTACAGCAGCAAATCCGAGTAGTTGTTTCAGAATTTAAGGAGAGAATAGACCTTTCCTTCTGGCAATTTCTTTCTTCCTTCCAAAAATTCCAGCTCAGCCATGAAGCAACACTCGACAATATCGCCTCCCGTGCCATGCACGAGATCGACAACAGCCGCCATTGTGCCGCCGGTGGCCAGAAGGTCGTCGGATATCAGTATCTTTTCTCCCTGTTTTATTGCATCCTTATGAATTTCAAGGGTGTCGGTGCCGTATTCGAGCGAGTATGTTTTACTGAATGTTTCAGACGGCAGTTTCCCCGGTTTTCTCACCAGAACAACGCCGGCTCCGAGTTTGTACGCAAGCGCCGAGCCGATTATGAAGCCACGCGCCTCTACAACTACTACCTTGTCGATATGTTCGCCTACGTATCTGTGCGATATCAGATCAACCATTCTCTGATAAGATTTCGCATCTTGCAGAAGAGTCGTTATATCCTTGAAAACTATCCCTTTTTTAGGAAAGTCATGCACATCCCTGATGATGCTCTTCAGGTCATTCATATTTTTCTCCTCTGTGATCTTTTATAAAGCTGTTTTTCAATGCTCAAGCTGCCAGCCGTTTCTCCCTATCAACGGTACAAATCTGCATTTTACCGATTCGGTCACCTGGAGATTGCCGTCGGGATCTTTCACTATTTTAAGGAGCGACTGCCCGTTTTCATCCCCTACCGGTATTACCAGTCTGCCATTGACTGCGAGCTGCTCGGTAAGTATTTCCGGTATTTCAGGAGCGCCGGCAGTTGCTATTATTGCATCGAATGGGGCTTCTTCATCCCATCCTATCCGGTTTCCATCGTCATCGTTTATTCTTATCCTTACATTGAAAAGAGCAAGTGAATCGAGGCATTTTCTCGCTCTGAGGGCTAGCGGGCGGATTCGTTCAAGCGTGAATACGCGATCAGCAAGTGTTGCCAGTATAGCGGTCTGATATCCGGACCCTGTCCCTATCTCAAGAACTTTTTCACTCCCTGTCAGTGAAAGAAGCTCTGACATCAAGGCTACCATGAACGGTTGTGATATGGTCTGTCTTTCGCCTATCGGAAGGGCGCTGTCGCTGTATGCCCTGGCGGCCATGGCTTCCTCCACGAAAATATGCCTCGGAATTTTAAGCATCGCTTCGATAACTCTCCGGTCTGACACCCCGTTGGCTATTATCTGTTCCTGCACCATTTTTTTTCGCGCGATGTCAAAATTCATAGCCCCCCCGAAGTGATACATGATGACGGTGTGAATATGCCAGAATCCTCCTGTTTTTCAAATGATTACAGGCGGGTTGCAAGAAAAGGGGCAATCATGTTCATATCACCCATTTCTCCAGTATCTTCATCGACTCATAGTTCGTAAGATCAAGATGCAGAGGGGTGATGGAGACATGTCCTCTGTTTACAGCATGAAAATCGGTGCCTTCCTCATCGTTGAAGTCAGGTTCCTCGCTTCCTATCCAGTAATACTTCCTTCCGCGCGGGTCGGTTTTATCCACTATCTTGCCAACAAAAGAGCGTTTTCCCTGGCGTGTTATCAGAGGTGGCCGCAATTCCGCGGCCTGGCAGTCCGGAACGTTGATATTGAGGAATGTATCATCCGGAAGGCCGTTTGCTGCCACTCTGGCCGCAATCCGCACGGCTGTTTCCGCGGCTGCGGCGAAAGATGCATCACTTCTGAAAGTGGCAAGCGATACCGCAATGGCTGGTATTCCCATCAAGGTGGCTTCCATTGCCGCTGCGACTGTTCCGGAATATGTAATATCATCTCCCAGATTCGGGCCGTGATTGATTCCTGAGAGCACAAGATCAGGCTTGAATGGGAGGAGATTGTGTATCCCCATGTTTACGCAATCGGTCGGAGTACCATCCACGGCAAAGAAACCTGGACGCAGCTCAAATACGCGAAGAGGTGAGTGGAGAGTGAGGGAATGGCCGGCACCGCTTCGCTCCCGATCCGGCGCCACAACAGTTACGCTTCCGAGTTTCTGCAATGCCGAAGCGAGGGCTAGAATGCCGGAAGCGTTGATGCCATCGTCATTTGTTATCATTATCTTCATGATTTTTCCGGCTTCTGATAATGTGATAAAAGCCGGCCATTTATGGCAGAAATCCAGCATTAAATCAAGTTTTCCCCGATTGTCCCCTTATCTTGTTTTTTATTCATGGATTAGGGGTGAAGCGCCATTTCTACGGAATGAATAATAATTTGCAGCATTTTCACTTTTGTCCTAATGTATCGGCAGGTTGCTTCTACAACGCCTGATCGAACTGTCAGTCCAGCCGTCCAGTTTCCGGATGGAAACTGGTGCGGAAGCTGCTGACCAGATATGAATGCGTGAGAGCATATTATGAAGAGAAAAGTTCTGATTAAACGTTTTTCCGTTTTCCGTATTGTAGTCATCTATGCCGTTTTCGGCAGTTTATGGATATATCTATCTGATTCCCTCCTGGCTCTGTTATTCCGTGACCCGAAAATCATCACACGTCTGGCAATGTTCAAAGGGCTTATGTTCATTTCTCTCACAGCATTGCTTCTTTATTTTCTTATAAAGCGATACACGGTGACTCTTTCTGAGTCAAACAAGCGGCTTGAAGCGAGCATGGAAACCCTGAGACGGAGTGAACAAGAGTTGAAATCAGTGCTGGAGCTCATGCCAGTCGGTATAAGCTGGTCAAACGATGATGGCGAGATAGAGTACATGAACCGTTATTTTATCGAACGTTTCGGTTATCTGCACTCGGAAATTCCAACGGTCGCTGAGTGGTTTCTTTTGGCGTATCCCGACCCTTCATATCGTTATTCACTCGTTTCAAAATGGTATTCAAATATCGAAGAGGCAAATAAAAGCGGCGCTCCTGTCCCTTCGTTTGAATCGAGAGTCACCTGCAAGAACGGAATGGTTCGGCACACGATTGTAAATACATGGATTGTTCCCGGCCGCACTCTTGTAATATTCACCGATATAACCGAAGAGGAGGGTCGGAGAGAAGAAGCCATAAAGGCTCAGAAGCTTGAATCGCTGGGTATTCTTGCTGGTGGGATAGCTCATGACTTCAACAATATCCTGACTGCAATACTGGGCAATATTTCATATGCAGAGCTTTTCCTGGAGGATGGGCATAAAGCGGCTTCGGCACTACGAGAAGCGGAGCGTGCGTCTGAACGTGCAGCAGAGCTTGCCCGCCAGCTCCTGACTTTTGCCAGAGGGGGTGAGCCTCTTGTTACCGACGTTTCTGCAGCCAGGCTTGTAGAGGAGTCGGTATCCCTTGTTCTGCGCGGCTCAAATGTAAAGAGCCTGCTGCGTCTTACTGACGATCTGCCGCCTCTTAAAGCGGATGCCGGGCAGATAAGTCAGGTATTCAACAATCTGGTTATCAACGCGGTGCAGGCTATGCCCGAAGGTGGAACGATCACAGTGACTGCTGAAAAAGTCGAGCTGCCGCCCCATAATCGGCTTGATTTGCCAACAGGCGGCTATCTCTTGATTTCATTCAAGGATGAAGGATGCGGCATTCCTCCGGAAAACCAGAAAAAAGTATTTGATCCATATTTCACGACAAAGTCACACGGTTCTGGACTAGGCCTCGCTTCAGCCCATTCTGTAATCAGCAGGCATGGAGGATATATAGAGCTGAGTTCCGTTCTGGGTGAAGGGACAACTTTTAACATATACCTTCCAGTTTCCGACTCTTCATTGCCGGAAAACGATGATGTTCCATGCAAGCCGGCAACAGATATTCCCCACGATCTTTCAATACTTGTAATGGACGATGAAGATACTATATGCGAACTGATGCGCCGGATGCTTGCCACGGTTGGTTGCCGGGCTGCAATTTGCAGGGATGGAGCGGAGGCCATATCGCTTTACCGTAGCGCCCTTGATGCCGGGACCCCATATTTCGCAGTGATAATGGACATTACTATACCTGGCGGGATGGGAGGTATAGAAGCGGCGCAGCGGATACTGGAGCTGGATCCGGGAGCTAGGCTTATCGTCTCAAGCGGCTACTCGAACGATTCGGCGCTGGCGGATTTCAGAAACTACGGTTTTTGCGATGCCATGACAAAACCTTACAAGGTGACTGAGCTTGCAAATGCCCTTCAACGCCTGACCTTGATCTCTGCTTCGCGGTAGTTCCTTTCAAGATTTCCGTTTTTTGCTTTTATGCGTCTTGTCCACTGTCCGACCATTTTTTGAAATTCTCTTCTCCGCGGATATTCTTGCAAAAGTTATAAAAAAGGCCATTCCCGAAGGAAGTTATCGGTAATCCGGCTTTTAAACTCATCATGGATGCCCGATAAAAACAACTCGGGCATGAGAGGATAAACTGCAATAAATCCGATATCGACAGAGACATCCGGGGATGACACCCTTTTTGCAGGAGCCTCTCCGGTTTTTGAGTTTACAAAATAAAGTTATGCCGTTACATTTTGAAAAATGCTGGTGCAAATTACAGAATCAGATGATTCGGGAGGTTTTTATGCGAGCTGTGCTGCTTGAGGGATTCGGCGGAATAGATGTACTGAAAACAGGGGAGGTCGAGCGCCCTGTTCCTGGCAAAGGGCAGGTTATTGTAAAGGTTCATGCGACCTCCATAAACAGGCCTGACCTGGTGCAGCGCGAGGGGAAATACCCTCCTCCGCCCGGAGATTCGGAGATACTTGGCCTGGAAGTTGCCGGGATTGTCGAGGAGCTCGGTCCTGGTGTTTCCGGGTGGAGCGTGGGTGAAAGGGTCATGTCTCTGGTCGGTGGTGGGGGATATGCCGAATATGCCGTCGCATACGCCGATCATCTCATGAAAATACCGGAGAGCATGAGCTTTGAAGAAGCGGCATGCGTATGCGAATCATATATCACCGCTTTTCTCAACGTATTCATGATAGGGGAATTCAGCGAGAATCAGGTCGCGATATTGCATGGAGGAGGAGGAGGAGTCAACACTGCGGCCATACAGCTCTGCAAGGCCCTTCTGCCCCAAAACAGGCTTATAGTGACTGTATCGCCCGAGAAGATGGAGAAAGTCCGTGAGCTTGGCGCCGACCTGATGATCAATTTCCGTGAAGTGTCCGATTTTACCGAAATTGTCAAAGAGTATACCGGCAAGAAGGGGGTTGACCTTATTCTGGATCATATCGGGGCGAAATACCTGGCTCCGAACATGAATTCGCTCGGATACAAGGGGAAACTCGTGATCATAGGGGTGACAAGCGGTATAAAGGCCGAGCTTAATCTTGCGCTCATGATGGTAAAGCGTCAGCAGATCATAGGTTCAGTTCTCCGTTCTAGGCCGGTTTCGGAAAAAGGGGCTATTGTCGCAGAGTTTACCAGGCGGGCTCTGCCGAAATTCGCCGATCGCAGCATTGTCCCGGTGATAGAGAAGGTTTTTCCTCTTGAAGCGATTGCAGATGCACACCGTATGATGGAAGAGGACAGGCATTTCGGCAAGATAGTCCTCAGAATCGCAGAATAGCCGGAAAATACAGTTGGCCGGCGCGCTGTCCACCGCCTCAGGACGGCTTCTCCGGCGAGGCGGGGATTATGTCTATCACGGTCAGTTCAGGGGGCGCCAGAAACCGGAGCGGCGGCCCCCATGTGCCGGTTCCGCGGCTTACATGCAGCATTGAGCCTTTATCTGTCGTATATGTCCCTTTCAGATATCTGAACTGAAGCCTGACCAGAAGATTGAATGGAAACAACTGTCCATTATGGGTGTGGCCGGAGAGCTGAAGGTCGAACTTTCCATCGCACCCTTTTTCTATAAACGGCCTGTGCTTGAGAAGAATCCTGAATAACGAAGGATTCATTTTAGCAACAACAGTGCTCTCTCCTGAAGCTGGCTCGTTTCCGGTTCCCGCAGCCGGATCATCAACTCCGGCGACCGATATGAATGGTGCGACCTGACAGGCTTCCCCCCTTAAAAGCCTGAAGCCTGAAGCGCTCATGAAATCGGCGGAGTGCCCGGTTCCCGCGTAAATCTCGTGATTTCCGAGAACCGCGAATTTTCCTGCCGGCGTTTTTATGGCGGACAGTATCCCGGCAAGGCTCCCCTGGGGGTCATGCTCGCTAAGCCCAAGCCTCCCGTCCACCAGGTCTCCGGTTGAAACAATCATATCCGGTTTCTCTTTTTCTATCTCCGTCGCTATCTTCCCGACTCTCTTCAACGACGTGAGTATTCCGAGATGCAGGTCGGATATCTGTATTATCCTGAATCTTCCGGTGCCCTGCGGTATCTTGTGACTTTTTATGACTATATGCTCTTTTCTTGTAGTTTTTGCCTCATTATAAGCGTAGATCGTGATCAAGACTCCAAGCAGAAGCGCTCCTCTTACTCCCTGGGATAGAAACGAATCGGGGTTGAATTCGATGATATTCAATCGTGAGAGAATTACGCATATAAGGCGGATCACATCCAGAAGAATCAGGATGGAAGTTGTCATGAAAAGCCATCCCATCCAGATATATGCGGGAAATGCGATTAAAAACGCCGCTTTTTCATGGCCGCCATGCTCGAGCGAGCGGATGAAAAGTGGGGCAGAGATCATGAATATCATAATGGAGATTGTCAAAATGAGATGATATCCATGCAGTGGGAACGTCTGCCTGCATCTTGCAAGTAGATAGGCGTGCATTGCGCTGTAGGCTGTTATGAAGAATATCAGAAAGAGTGGCATCGAACATGCTCCCTGACCCCTCTGAACGACAGCCGGTGAATCGCCGAAGGGCCAAGTTTCCTTACGGATTCGATATGAGAAGGGGATGGGTATCCTTTATGGATTGCAAAGCCATAGCCTGGGTAAATTGCGTCAAAAGCTGTCATTATCCTGTCCCGGGTCACTTTTGCGATGATGGACGCTGCGGCAATGGAGAGGCTCAAGGAGTCCCCTTTCTTTATCGTTTTCTGTCGCGCCGTGTGATCTATACGGGTAATGCCGTCGATAAGGATGCAGTCCGGTGTGGGCGACAGCCTGTCTACAGCCGCAAGCATAGCCAGTTTGGTAGCCTCCAGGATATTGACCCTGTCTATGGTCTCATGGGAAGTTTCTCCAATGCCTACTGAGAGAGATTTCTCGATTATGATTTCATAAAGATGCTCTCTTCTGCCTGGAGAGAGTTTTTTGGAATCATTTACTCCGTCTATCGAGACGCCCGGCGGCAGGATGACCGCTGCAGCCACCACAGGGCCTGCAAGAGGGCCCCGGCCAGCTTCGTCAACACCGGCAATTGCAAAGTAACCGTCAAGCATGGCCTTTCGCTCGAAGGCAAGCATATCTATTTTATCTGTCTCAAAAAGAGTGGTCTGGCGCATATCCTATAACAGATACAGGTAGAGCGGTTTTTCAGGATGAAAAACAAAAAGCCCCGCATGAGCGGGGCAATTTTCTGCTGTTTCGACTTCAGGCACCGGCTACGTATTTCTTTTCACGTATCCTTGCCGCCTTGCCACGGAGATTGCGGAGGTAGTAGAGCTTTGCGCGTCTTACGTGACCGCGTGTCATGACGTCAATAGTCTCGATGTTAGGAGAGTGAAGGGGAAACACTCTCTCTACGCCTATGCCGTTCGAAATCTTGCGGACGGTGAAAGACTCGCGTATCCCTCCACCCTGACGGCCTATTACAACTCCCTGATAAGCCTGGATGCGTTGCTTGTCACCCTCGACAATTTTCACGTTTACCTTCACGGTGTCCCCGACCTTGAAAGGGGGGATATTCTTTTTCATCTGTTCCATTTCAAGCAGATCAATACGGTTCATCTTTCATTCTCCTTTATTTCACTTGATTCAGTTTTATGTTTTTTTGCACTTCCGGTTCTGAAGCTATCTACCACCCATCAGTCTGTCCAGCATTATTGCGGCTGCAGAGCGAACAGGAAGATGATTGTATACGCCTTTTCCCGAAACCGGCTCCAGAATTATGTCGGCAGATTCGAAGCAACAGTCGGCAAGCCCCCATCCAGTGCCTAGAAGCAGCAGTTTCGGGTTTTCTGGATCACGCAGTTCATCTCTCAGCGAGTCAAAAGTTACGGATGAGGGACGTTTTCTGGCTCCGGTTATAACTGTCTTGACATGGCCTGAAAATAATTCCTGAAAGTCGGAAACGGCATCTGCGAGGGTTGGGGTTACCCTTACGATTCCAAGAGCCTCTTTCCTGTCGGCGTTATAAGCAGCCCCCCATCCATCCTGCCAGTGTTCTTTTATGCGGTGCGCCATGCTCCGCTGCTCGGGTGACGGGGTGACTATGTAAAAACGTTCAAGGCCGAAAGTTCTTGAGCTCCTGGCGATGTCATGCAAATCGAGATTCGTGAGCGCAGTGGTCACAATTTCCCGGTGTTTGTTGTAAACCGGATAATGCATAAGCGCTATAGCGAGATTGCAGTGCATTCTTTTCAATCGTCTGATTCAACCATGAGTCTTAAATCTTCGGCTGACGGCTTGAAATCAACAAACAGATCAGGCCTGAGTTTTCTGGTTCTGCGCAAGGACTCACCTCTTCGCCATTTCCTGATCTCTTCGTGGTTTCCGGAAAGGAGAACATCTGGCACTGTCAAACCGTTGAATTCCTGTGGCCTGGTATATTGCGGATATTCCAGCAGACCATCGGAAAAAGAGTCGGCTGTTGCTGATTCGATGCTCCCGAGGACTCCAGGAACAAGGCGGGTTACGGAATCGACAATCGCCATAGCGGCGATTTCTCCGCCTGACATGACAAAATCTCCAAGAGATACGTCCTCGTCCACGTAAAGGGTGCGAATACGCTCGTCAATACCCTCGTAACGGCCGCAGATTATAATGATGCCGCTTTTTGCCGCAAAATCTGAAGCAAGCGTCTGGTTGAGCTGTTTCCCGTGAGGAGAAGTCATGACGATCATCGATTGAGGCGCCAGTTTTTTCACGCTCTCTATGCATGATGCCAGCGGTTCAACCTTCATGACCATACCTGCTCCGCCGCCATACGGAGTGTCATCGACTGTCCTGTGCCTGTCAACTGAGTATTCGCGTATGTTGTGAAGCCTTATTTCTACAAGCTTCTTCTCTTTCGCCCGCTTTATTATACTGCTGTCAAACGGGCCGGAAAACATCTCCGGGAAGAGCGTGAGAAGATCGAATTTCATGGGTCAAGAAGACCTTCCAACGGTGTTATTACTATTTTTCCTGAATCGATATCGATTTCTTTGATGACTTTGGCGATAGAAGGGATCAGGTGCTCTCTATTTCCCGACTGCACGACATAAATGTCACAGCTTCCCGCTTCGAATATATCAGACACTCTGCCGACTGAAACGCCATGGTCTGTAACAACTTCAAGCCCTATGATATCGCACCAGTAATACTCGTCTTCTTCAGGTTCCGGGAAGAGATTTCTGTTCAGACATATCTCTCTGCCGACAAAAGGGAGTGCCTTGTTTATATCGTCGTACCCGCAGAACCGGAGTATTAACCTGTTGCCATGTTCTGTCGCAGATTCAATGACAATTTTTTTCAGCTCTCCTGTTTTTGATTTCAGGATCAGCTCTTTCGCTTTTTGTAGAGTGTCAAGATTGCCAGAATAGGAGTGAAATTTCAGTGCCCCTCTTATGCCGTGCGTGCCGGTTATTTTCCCGATGGGAACCAGAGGGTCGTTTTCCGGCATTTACTCGACAATCTTGAGCAGGGCTTTTTTATTGCTCTTGGTTGAAACAGCGTTAAGTATGGTGCGTATCGCCTTGGCGGTGCGCCCCTCTTTCCCGATTATCCTTCCCATGTCCTCTTTGGCCACGGTCAGTCTTATGATGAGCGTATCCTCTTCCATCTCTTCTTCTGCGCGTACTTGTGCGGGGTCGTCGACTAATGATTTGGCAATCGTTTCAACAAGCTCTTTCATGTCGGTTCCTCTGCTGATATGGTATATCCGGTTTGCCGGATGCGGATGGACGGATTACTCTTCAAGCCTGATTTCAACTTTATGCCTTTGCTGCTGCCGTTTTGTCAAGAATCCCCTGTTTTTTCAGCAACTGGCGGACAGTGTCCGTAGGTTGCGCACCTTTTCTCAGCCATGCAATTATCTTTTCTTCGTCAAGCTTACAGGCTGCCGGGTTCCTTGTAGGGTCGTAAGTTCCGATGTTCTCAATGAAGCGGCCATCTCTGCGGCTACGTTCGTCAGCCACTATAACCTGGTAAAACGGCCTTTTTTTTGCGCCTGCTCGGGCAAGCCTGATTTTTGTCGCCATGATGATTCCTCCTGATTTTCCTGTTTAATCCCTGGTATGATATTTATCTGTTCTATTGCTCTTATAAAGATTTAGACTGTATCGGCCGGCAATCAGAATGGAAGCATTCTCTTGCCGAACCCCCCCATCCCCTTCATAAGCCCCTTGGGGCCAAGCTTCTGCAACTGTTTTATCATTTTCTGCGCTTCGGAAAATCTTTTGAGCAGCTGATTAACTTCCGGGACCGTCGTCCCGCTCCCCTTTGCGATGCGGAGTCTGCGGCTTCCGTTAATGATAGTATGGTCACCCCTCTCCGCAGTGGTCATGGAACGGATTATGGCTTCAATCCTGGCTAGTTCTTTCTCGCTCGGCTGATCTCCCTGAGCCTGTTTCATCATCTTACCCATGCCTGGAATCATGCCTATTATCGATTCCAGAGAGCCCATTTTCCTTATCTGCTGCAACTGGGAGAGAAAATCTTCCAGATTGAACCGGTTTTTTTTCAGTTTCTGTGCGAGCCGCGCACTCTCTTTTTCATCAAATACCGATTGCGCTTTCTCGACAAGAGTAAGCAGATCACCCATGCCAAGTATTCTCGAAACAAGACGGTCTGCATGAAAAACTTCAAGCGCGTCGAGTTTTTCGCCAAGGCCGACGAATTTCACCGGCTTTCCGGTTACCGCCTTTATAGAGAGAGCGGCGCCACCTCTGGCGTCGCCGTCAAGCTTGGTAAGGATCACTCCAGTAATGTCAAGGCGCTCATTGAATCCGACGGCAATGTTTACCGCTTCCTGACCTGTCATCGAGTCGGCTACTAAGAGTATTTCCGCTGGACGCACGGCTGAATTGATCTCCGCCAGTTCGTTCATCAGGTAATCGTCAATCTGGTGACGTCCTGCAGTATCCAGTATCACGGTGTCAAAGCCGTTAAGGGAAGCGAAACGGATTGCCGCGGAGCAGATATCCTGTGGTTTGTCGTCCGCTTGCGAATCAAAAACATCTATGCCCAGCTGGCCGCCTATGATTTTTAGCTGCTGTATCGCCGCAGGGCGGTAAACATCGGCAGGCACCAGCAGAGGCCTGCGCTTTTCCTTTTTCAGGTACTTTGCAAGCTTGCCGCAGGTAGTGGTTTTTCCCGCTCCCTGCAGGCCAACCATCATGATTGCAACCGGGGGTTTCAGAGCGAGGTTCAGGCTGTTATCCTCTCCCCCTCCCATAATTGAAACCAGCTCGTCATGAACTATCCTGACGATCTGCTGGCCAGGCGTCAGACTTTGAAGCACATCGATGCCGACAGCTTTTTTTCTGACACTATCTATGAAATCCCTGACAACCTTGAAGTTGACATCCGCTTCAAGCAGCGCAAGGCGCACCTCACGCAGACCTTCGCTTATATTCTCCTCGGTCATTACTCCCTGGCTGCGGAATTTTCTGAATGCAGCTTCAAGTTTTTTTGAAAGAGAATCAAACATTATAAACCGGTCTCTGAAATTTCCTGTTTAAAAGCGTGTAACTATACAAGCAGTATATAAACCATGTCAAGAGCTAAAGTTTTTGTTGAACTTGCTATTAACGGTGCTGTTTAATTCCGTTATTAAATATGGATAGTTCGGTTTTTCAGAAGCGTTGTCACCACTTGCTCCCGTCCGATTTTTCTGGAAGTTAAAACAGATGGGGTACTGTCTGAAATGTTGTGGTAGTTATTTCCTGATTTATTGCTTAGACATATCAGTTTTCATTCGGAGTTTCCGTATGGAAACTGCTTAAGCACATTTGACAGGGGAATCAACAGATGATTGACGAAAAAAACAGGTCGATGTTCCGTTTTCTGGCTGTTCTGACTGCCGCATCAACGGTCGGGATTCAGGGATATACCATGCTTTTCAATAACTTTGCGGTTGAAACCGTGCATCTTGAAGGTCTGCAAGTGGGGCTTACGCAGTCAGTGCGAGAGATTCCGGGTTTTCTTGCGTTGATTGCGATCTACATGATGATGGTGATACGGGAGCATCGACTGGCCGCCCTGTCGATCATACTTCTTGGAGCCGGGGTAGCCATTACAGGGCAATTTCCGACTTTTGCGGGCGTCTCCTTGACAACCCTGCTTATGAGCTTCGGCTTCCACTATTACGAAACAGTGAACCAGTCCCTTACCCTGCAGTACTTCTCCACGCATCAGTCCCCTCTTGTCATGGGAAAGCTTAGAAGCCTTGCGGCCATCAGCAGCATAATAGCCGCCGCAGTGATATGGTGTCTCGGGTTTTTTATCGGGTATGCGGGAATGTTTCTGGTGTTAGGGGGCGTTGTCGCTCTGGCCGGGGTTTGGGGGATGATCCAGGATCCAAGCCACTCCAGCGTGCCGACGCAGCGTCTCCGGATGTTTCTCAAGCGCCGTTACTGGCTCTATTATGCGCTTACCTTCATGTCAGGCGCCAGGCGCCAGATTTACATGGTTTTCTCGATGTTCCTGCTTGTGAAGATATTCCACTTTTCGGTGCAGGGGATAACACTCCTGTTCATCATAAACAACCTGATCAACTGGCTGGTTAATCCGCTAATCGGCCGCTCCATAAACGCTTTCGGTGAAAGAACGCTCTGCACGGTGGAGTACGCCGGAGTGATTCTGGTATTCCTTACATATGCATATGCCTCGTCCGGATGGCTTGTGGCCTGCATGTACATTCTGGATTACATCCTGTTCAACTTTGCAGTGGCGATCCGCACATATTTTCAGAAAATTGCCGATCCGGAGGATATCGCGCCTACTTCAGCAGTCGGTTTCACCATAAATCATCTGGCAGCGGTTTTTCTCCCGGCTCTTGGAGGTTACCTCTGGATGCTGGATTATCGCATACCATTTGTGATGGGGGCGCTTCTGGGTTTTATCTCGCTTCTGCTCGCACAGTTCATAAAAACTCCGGCTCGTCCGGGCAGAGCCGAATCTGCCGTGTGATGAGCCAGCAGGTGCAGTTTTTCTCTTTAGCTCTTACAAAAAAATGTTGCCATGCCGGAACAGAGACATTCCGGAATGACAACATTTTGAATGGAGTATATGTTTGACTCTGTGAATCTCAGGGAACTGGTTCAGAATCTGAAACGCCTGACCAGCTGCTGCAACTGTTCGGCCTGCTGATTCAGCGCCTTTGCCGCGCCTGCAGATTCGTGGGCGCCTGTAACGGTATCCTGAACCACATTCGTTATCTGATGTATGTTGCTTGATATTTCGCTGGTGGTTGCCGTCTGTTCTTCCGCAGCGGTAGCGATCTGATTCACCTGTTCTGTGACATCAGACACACGATTCAGGATGTCCTGAAGCGCTGTCTCAAGCATGCCCGCCTCTTCAGCTCCTTTCTGGGTTCCTCTTACTCCCTCTTCAATGGAGGTTATCGCCTGCCTGGTCTCTATCTGAATCGTTTTTATCATGTCGCTGATCTCTTTAGTTGCCTTTGTTGTCCGCTCGGCAAGAGCGCGAACCTCGTCAGCCACGACAGCGAACCCGCGTCCGTATTCTCCTGCCCTGGCAGCCTCGATAGCTGCGTTAAGTGCGAGAAGATTGGTCTGGTCGGCAATATCCTCGATTGTAGCGACTATCGCACCTATCTGGTCGGAGCGCTCGCCAAGCGAAATAATTATTTTCGCGTTTTCTTCTGTTTTTTCACCCCTCGACCTGATGCCGTCAACTGTATTACGAACCACCTCGAACCCCTGCTGGGTTGTCGCGGCGGCCAAAGATGCTCCTTCCGCGGCTCCCTGGCAATTTCTCGCTATGTCACTGCTTGTTGCGGCCATCTCTTCGCTGGCTGTAGCCACTGTTACCGATTGCGCCGCAACTTCTTCAGAGCCGGTGGCAATTCTTTCGGCACTGCTTGAAACCTGGCTGGCCGCCGCCGCGACCTGAGAGGAGCTGAAACTTACCTGTGATATCAACTGCGAAAAGGCATTTCCCATCTCGTCAAACGCACCTGCGATGACGCCCAGTTCATCTTTAGAATGAAGATTAGCCCTGACGGTAAGGTCGCCGTTGGCCATGGCGTTGCTTGATGAGATAAGCGTTCGTGTCGCAGTCATGATAGAATTTATGATTTTCCAGCTTAAGAGCGCCGAGACGACAAGCGCTGCAATGATCAGGGCGATCATCAGCAGAATGTCAGTTTTGTAGGTCTTGTTCGCTTTTTCCAGCAGAAGGAGAGCCTGTTTAGACTGGCGTTCATAAAGTCTTTTTTGCAGGTCATCCACAGATTTGAACAGCTCAGGTATTTTTTCGGCCGATATTTCAGAGGCTGCACGAAAGTCTCCAACTTTAATAGCCTCAATCGCCGGTTTCATGGCATTATTCATATAGGCCGCACGGCTCGCAGTAAGTTCATTTCCAAGCTTTCGCCCCTCCTCTGTCATTTTGCTTTTTTCAAATTGACTCCAGATCGCGGATATCCTCTCCCTGTTCTGTTCTATCTTGTCGATGTGCCTGGAAACAGGATGATCATGCAGTTTTAGGATATCAGGATTGTCCGGGTCATGCTGCAGGGCGAGGAGCAACTGTATCCTGTTTTCCCTCAGAAGCGTCATTATTTCAGATAGTTGCAATATTTTAATTATGCGTTCATTGTACATTCGCTGCAGATAGCCAACGGTATTTTTCATGCCGTAAAGCCCAATCCCGCCTACTGCTATAATTGTAAGACAGGAGAGAGCGGTTATAAGGAAAATCCTGACTTTAATACTCATAAGAACCTCCAGAAAAAAATAATTTCCGTCCGGAAAGGATGTTTCCCCCTGCCTGCTTCATTCTTAGGCCTTGCTTGTGCGGCGTGCCGATGAACTTTTTAAAAAGGTGTTTGCGAATCGTTCGGGGGAAAACATTCTTTTTGCAAAAGTCGGCATTTTTGATAGCATGTTCAATTAAAATTAGCAAACTTTTTAAACAGTCAGGTTTATTATAAGTCTATTGCTTTTTCCATTCCATTTTAGTATATTCCGCCTTTAATTTTAAATGAATTTATAAATTATCAGGAGATTAAGGCCTGTTATGGAAATGCGGAACAAGATAAAAGTCTTTTCAGGCAATTCGAACCTAGAGCTAGCTTCCAGAATATGTGAAAATCTGGGTATTATTATAGGAAATGCAAAAGTAAGAAATTTTTCCGATGGCGAAATCATGGTGGAAATTGCCGAAAACGTCCGGGGAAGGGATGTTTATGTTGTCCAGTCGACCTGCGCGCCGACCAACAACAACCTGATGGAACTCCTCATAATGACCGATGCCCTGAAAAGAGCATCGGCTGCGACTATAACCGCTGTTGTCCCGTATTACGGATATGCGAGGCAGGATCGCAAGGCGGCTCCTCGCACTCCGATAACGGCAAAGCTTGTTGCGGATCTGATAACAAGATCAGGAGTAGACAGGGTTGTCACAATCGATCTGCATGCCGGACAGATTCAGGGTTTTTTTGACATACCAGTTGATAACCTCTATGCTGCGCCGGTAATCCTTGATTATCTTAAGAAGCGCTTTGATGGCGAGCCTATAGTGATGGTCACTCCTGACGCAGGCGGGACAGAGCGGGCGAGAGCATTCGCCAAACGCCTGGAGTGCTCCCTTGCAGTCATAGACAAGCGCCGCACGACACCGAATGTCGCCGAAGTCATGCACCTGATTGGAGATGTCCGGGGCAAGATCGCGATTATCCTGGATGACATGATAGATACGGCCGGCACGCTCACGCAGGCTGCAAAGGCTCTCAAGGACAACGGTGCGCTGTCGGTGTTCGCCTGCGCCACTCACGGAGTGCTTTCAGGACCAGCCATTGAACGGATCAACAACTCTGAAATCGAGGAGATAGTGCTGACCGATACTATCCCCCTTGGCGAAAAGGGGGGGGCAAGCTCAAAACTCCATACCCTCTCGGTTGCTGAGCTGCTTGCAGAAGCCATCAAGCGGATTCATGAGGATGAATCGGTAAGCTCTCTCTTTGTCTGAATCCGTTCTCGGACTTGATTCAGCCAGATTAAATTCTGAAAAAGTTACAGGGTGTCTGTACCGCCCGCTATCAAGAGTGGAGGAATTTATGCAACAGAAACAGTTGAATATCGAGTTGAGATCAAAGACAGGGAAGGGGATAAGCCGCCAGTTGAGAAACGCGGATATGATACCTGGCGTAGTTTATGGCAAGGGGATGGACCCGATGCCGATTTCGGTCAGATACCGTGATATGAAGGATGCCCTTGCCGGCGAAGGGGGGCACAACAATCTGATAACGCTGCAAGGGGGAGGCGCTCTTGACCAGGCTATGGTCATTGTGTCCGATATCCAGAGTGATCCGCTAAAAGGCACATACAGGCATGTTGATCTCCATCGGATAAATATGAACGAGAAACTCCGCCTGACCGTGCCGGTACTCCTGAAAGGGACATCAGCAGGTGTGAAGGAGGGGGGGCTTCTCGATTTCGCGCATCATGAGCTGCATGTGGAGTGCCTGCCATGCGATATTCCGGATAATATCGAAGTCGATATAACCTCGCTCAAGATAGGCCAGTCTGTCCATGCCGGTGAAATAAAGCCGAAAGAAGGGGTCAAAATCCTGGACAACCCGAAGACGGCTCTGGTCAACATTCTCGGCAGGGCGGTAGAAGAGCCTGAGGCTGAATAGCCGGAACAACCTTTGCAATCAACGAATTTGTTTATCATAGCGGGGCTGGGCAATCCCGGCCCCAGATATCAATGGACCCGCCATAATGCGGGTTTCCTTTTTCTTGACCGTCTGGCAAATCTCGAGAATGTCACGATCACGCGCAAAGCCTTTTCAAGCCTCGCAGGAGAGCTGGATTACAAGGGTAAGAGGCTTGTTCTGATAAAGCCCCAGACTTTCATGAATCTCTCAGGCAGAGGTGTGGCTCAGGCTCTTCAGTTTTACAAGCTGCCGGTATCTCGGCTGCTGGTCGTACACGATGAGCTTGACCTCCCTTTCGGCTCCATCCGCCTTAAACAGGGGGGTGGGCATGGAGGGCATAACGGCCTGCGCTCGATAATCGGGCAGATCGGCAAAAATGATTTCACAAGGCTTAGGATCGGGATAGGAAAGCCTCTTCATGGCGATACGGCCGATTATGTCCTGGGGAATATCCCTCCGGAAGAGATGGAGAACCTGGCCGGAGTTCTTGACAGGGGAGTTGAAATGCTTGAGATGTTTCTTGAAGAAGGGGTGCAAAAGGCGATGAGCATCTTCAACAGTCGTGATTGTCCCGGATAACAAGCAGATTTTCCCGGATTGTTCCGGAGTTTGAGTCGGAGAACGAAAGGTTCATATCAAATGGGTTTCAACTGCGGAATAGTAGGGCTCCCGAATGTCGGGAAATCGACGATTTTCAACGCGCTGACATCTGCCGGTGCTGAATCGGCCAATTATCCTTTCTGTACGATAGATCCGAATACAGGCATGGTCCAGGTGCCGGATCCAAGAATCGGCATGCTTGCCGGAATAGTGAATCCGGAGAGGGTGCAGCCCGCTGTGATGGAATTTGTCGACATTGCCGGTCTTGTCAGGGGCGCCAGCTCGGGCGAAGGACTGGGGAACCAGTTTCTTGGCCATATCAGGAATGTGGACGCAATACTTCATGTAGTAAGATGCTTTGATGATGAAAATGTTGTTCATGTAAACGGCCAGGTATCTCCTGCATCGGATATCGAGACAATAAAAACCGAGCTTGCCCTTTCAGACCTTGAGACGGTGGAGAAGAAGATTACCCGCAGCGAGAAGCTGGCAAGAAGCGGCGAACAGAAGCTGAAGGACGAGGCTCTTTTCTATCAGCGGATAAGGAGGCTTCTCGACAGTGGTGGGAGCATCCGTGGTTGCGCTGAATCTGACGATGAACGATCGTGGCTTAGAGAGCTTCATCTCCTGACTGACAAGCCTGTTCTTTACGTGGCCAATGTCTCCGAAAATGATCTTGCGGGAGAGCACCCTTTTGTGGCTCAGGTGCGGGAGTCGGCTGAAAAGGATGGAGCGGGGATTGTAGTGATATCGGGTCAACTTGAATCCGAGATTGCTGAACTGGAAGGGAGCGAAAAAGAGGCGTTCCTCCATGACATGGGGGTTGAAGAGCCGGGTCTGAATCGTCTGATAAGGAGCGGTTATGAGCTTCTGGGGCTTATCACCTATTTTACCGCCGGAGTCAAGGAAGTTCGCGCCTGGACCATAACAGAAGGGACAAAGGCTCCTGGCGCGGCGGGGGTGATCCATTCCGACTTTGAAAAAGGGTTTATCAGGGCGGAAGTGATCTCTTTCCGAGATTACATGGATTGCAACGGAGAGGCGGGCGCAAAGGAAAAAGGGGCAATGAGGCTTGAAGGAAAAGATTACGTCGTAAAGGATGGAGACGTAATGCATTTCCGCTTCAACGTCTGACCTCCGGTTTTTCAGGCTCTTCAGAGGACAGGCGTTTTCTGAAGCCTTTTATAGTAGAAGTTCTGCCCGTACAGAACCGCAGCGGGGTTATGCCCCGTAACCCTGTCCTTGGTTACCAGCGTAGTTACCGGCGCTGCCGAATACTTTGCAAAAAGCATGTCATGCCCTACGCAGAGACCCATGATGATGTTCATATCTGTCCTGTACTCCGCTAGTATCCTGGCCTGAGCGATCGGGTTGCATGCAGGCTCGAAAGTGCCGGGGCGGACTTTTTCCTCTTCTGCAATGCCGACTGACAGCTTGTCGATACTCCCGGATTTGCAGCAGACGCTGAACGGCTCCAGCTCCTGCGCGGTCAGAATGAGGGCAAGCTGTTTTGTCTCATCAAGCAGTCCTATGCATGTCGCTATCCCGATTTTTCTCCACCCCATCAGCTTTGCAAGGGCAACTGTATCCTCCACTCTGTTCCACCTGGCGCAGACAGTGTCGGAACCTGTTGTTTTCTGGTAACAGAGCCCTTCCACAACTGTTGCAACCCGGGCCAGGCGGGCATCATCACTTTCCCCCTTCAACTCATTGAACGCCTCATCAACAATGACGTCATGCATGGCGCTGGGGCAGGCAGCCGGACGAGGAGGACGCGCGGAAGGATCGCTCCAGCAGTTTGTTGTTCCTCTGCTCCGCCATACGCCGCTGCAGTCGGCGCAACTGACCGCCGGTTTTTCCTGGTCGCTCATTATTTTTTTCCCCCGCTTTCAGTTGATAGAGCTCAAAAAGGGTTTTTCCCCGGATAACTCTATCTGATTCCAGTCCGGAAAATCTGGATAAGGTGCTACCGTAGCATCCGGAACAATCGCTGGTCAATCTTATTGTAACAGCTTTAACTGGTTTTCAACCGTAAACTGACTGGCAATTAAGTTGCATCCGCATATCTGGTTGATGTCATTTTCTGGCGCAAAAAAACTGTTGACAGTTCATCTTTAAAATTATATCCAAACAATAATCATTCCTAAATGGAGAATTCCAATAAAAACGGAAAAAATAAAAAAAAGCATGCTGGAAGGGGTGAAAGGAGCCGGTTTGAAGCTGACTCCGCAAAGGCGTCTGATTGTCGAAATATTAACGAGAGACAAGAGCCATCCCTCCGCGTCAGACATATTCAAGGCAGCCAGGGAGACTTTCCCGAGAATCAGTCTCTCGACTGTATATGCCACCCTGGCGATGCTGAAAAGGCAGAGACTTGTCCGTGAACTCGAATTTGAAGGGATAGACAACCGCTATGACATGGATACGGACAACCATTTCAACCTCATCTGTCTGAACTGCGGCTGTATCGAGGACTACACCAATCCGGCTCCCGTATTGCCCGAGGTGGTGCAGGAGCAGACAGGCTTCATTATCCATGACGCACGGCTTGAATTCTATGGCGTTTGCAGTAGGTGCAGATCGTGAATATCTGATTTTTTTTGTTATTTAATCAGGAATGGTTCCTCTTTTATGATTGGTAGCCATGGTTCTCCTGTTATTCGGCAATGCCCTGCAGCACGTAATAACAGACGTAATTTCATGCATAGAAAGGAGGTAATTTGTATGAGTGAAGGCAGATGCCCGATTACGGGCAGGAGCAGCAGACAGGTCGCCGGCGGCGGCACTTCTAACCGGGACTGGTGGCCGAATCAGTTAAATCTCCACATTTTGCATCAGCATTCCGACAAGTCCAATCCAATGGGCAAGGAGTTTGACTACCGGGAAGAGTTTAAAAAACTCGACCTGGCTGCCATCAAAAAGGATCTGTATGCCCTGATGACCAACTCGCAGGAGTGGTGGCCGGCCGACTGGGGGCACTACGGCGGGCTGATGATCCGGATGGCCTGGCACAGCGCCGGCACCTACCGCATGGGCGACGGTCGTGGCGGGGCCGGTTCAGGGTCACAGCGGCTGGCGCCGCTCAACAGCTGGCCGGACAACGTGAACCTGGACAAGGCCCGTCGTCTGCTCTGGCCGATCAAGCAGAAGTACGGCCGCAGGATATCCTGGGCAGATCTGATGATCCTGGCCGGCAACTGCGCCCTGGAATCGATGGGCTTCAAGACCTTCGGTTTTGGCGGCGGCCGCGAGGACGTCTGGGAGCCGGAAGAGGATGTCTACTGGGGCTCCGAAGAGGAATGGTTGGCCACCAGCGACAAGCCCAAGAGCCGCTACAGTGGCGAACGGGATCTGGAGAATCCGCTGGCAGCCGTGCAGATGGGCCTGATCTACGTCAACCCCGAAGGGCCGGACGGTAACCCGGATCCGGTTCTTTCCGGACGCGACGTGCGCGAGACCTTTGCCCGCATGGCCATGAACGACGAAGAGACCGTGGCCCTGGTGGCCGGCGGTCATACCTTCGGCAAGTGCCATGGCGCCGGTCCGGCCACCCATGTGGGGCCTGAGCCTGAGGCGGCGCCTGTTGAGGAACAGGGGCTGGGCTGGATCAGCAGCTTTAAGAGCGGTAAGGGTGGCGATACCATCAGCAGCGGCATCGAGGGCGCCTGGAAGCCGAACCCCACCACCTGGGACATGGGCTACTTGAAGGTGCTGTTCAAGTACGACTGGGAGCTGGTCAAGAGCCCGGCCGGCGCGAGCCAGTGGCTGGCCAAGGATGTGGACGATGAGGATATGGTGGTGGACGCCCACGACCCCACCAAGAAACGGCGACCGATGATGACCACCGCCGACCTGTCGCTTAAATTTGACCCGATTTACGAACCGATTGCGCGACGCTATCTGGCCAATCCTGACCAGTTTGCCGATGCCTTTGCCCGGGCCTGGTTCAAACTGACCCACCGCGACATGGGGCCCAAGATCCGCTATCTCGGTCATGAGGTGCCGGCCGAGGATCTGATCTGGCAGGATCCCGTTCCTGCGGTTACGCATGAGCTGATCAACCAGCAGGATATCATCGAGCTCAAGGCCAAAATCCTGGCAGCCGGTCTGTCAATCTCCCAGCTGGTCAGCACCGCCTGGGCCTCGGCCTCCACCTTCCGTGGTTCCGATAAACGGGGCGGCGCCAACGGGGCCCGCATCCGTCTGGCCCCGCAGAAAGACTGGGAGGTCAACCAGCCGGTGCAGTTGACCAGGGTGCTCCAGGTCATTGAGGGTATCCAGCGGGAGTTCAACAGCGCCCAATCCGGCGGGAAGGCAGTTTCGCTGGCCGACCTGATCGTGCTGGGGGGGTGTGCAGCGGTGGAACAGGCTGCCAGGAACGCTGGCTTCACCGTGACGGTGCCTTTTACACCGGGACGCACCGATGCCACCCAGGAGCAGACCGACGCGGCATCCTTTACGGTGTTGGAGCCCAAGGCCGACGGGTTCCGTAACTACCAGAAGGCCAAATTCGCCGTCAGCCCCGAGGAGTTGCTGGTTGATCGGGCCCAGCTGTTGACCCTGACCGCCCCTGAGATGACGGTGTTGATTGGCGGTATGCGTGTGTTGAACGCCAATCACGGACAAATTGCGCACGGTGTCTTCACCAAACGCCCCGAGACGCTTAGCAATGATTTTTTTGTGAACCTGCTCGATATGGGTACGGTCTGGAAGCCAACCGCCCAGGATCCAGACCTCTTTGAGGGACGTGATCGCAGCAGTGGCAAGCTGAAATGGATCGCTACCCGTCTCGATCTGGTCTTTGGTGCCAACTCACAATTACGTGCCATTGCGGAGGTGTATGGTTGTACCGACTCCCAGGAGAAGTTTCTGCAGGACTTTGTAGCGGCCTGGAACAAGATGATGAACCTTGACCGTTTCGACATTTCCTGATTTGCGAAGCCGCACAGCAAATCGATTCGGAAAGAGATGAGGTCGAGCCCCACAAAACAAACACAAACAGGAGGATGTTATGGGTTCAAAGGGACGTGAAATTATCGGCATGGATGTTAATGAGCTGCTCGGGCTGCTGAACCGCGCATTCTGTGACGAATGGCTGGCCTACTACCAGTACTGGCTCGGCGCAAAACTGGTCAAGGGTCCGATGAAGGATGCCGTGGGAGCCGAGCTCCTGCTGCACGCCACCGAGGAAATGGCCCACGCCGACATGGTGGCCATGCGTATCATACAGTTGGGCGGAACGCCGATCACCAGGCCGGAAGGGTGGTACAAGCACACCAACTGCGCCTACGATGCGCCGGACGATCCGTATGTGAAGATTCTGCTGGAGCAGAACATCAAGGGAGAACAGTGCGCCATCAATGTCTACAAGCGGATGATGGACATCACCAGGGACAATGACCCGGTCACATACAACATGGCCCTGACCATCCTCTCCCAGGAGGTTGAGCATGAGGAGGATCTCCAGTCATTACTGGAAGATTACGAACTGCTTGTCAGGGCAATGAAAGAATAGCGCCGCTTTCAAATCAAAGCGCTATCCATGCCGGCTCGTCTTCGGCTCATCAACATGCAATTTGTACGCCGCACAAGCAAGGACGAAGATTGGCGCTGCCAGGGGGAAAAGCACCATTTCCGGACGGAAAGTGCTTAATAACATCACAGATCACAAGGAGGAAGTAAACATGTCAACAAAGGAAAATCTTGCCAATGCATTTGCCGGCGAAAGCCAGGCCAACCGCAAATACCTAGCTTTCGCCAGACAGGCGGACACCGAGGGGCTTTCACAGGCTGCCCGTCTGTTCCGCGCTGCCGCAGAAGCTGAAACTGTGCATGCCCATGCCCACCTGAAAGCGCTGGGCGGCATAAAAACCACGAAAGAGAATCTGCTTGAGGCGATAAGCGGTGAGACCCATGAATTCAGGGAGATGTATCCCCCTATGATCGAGGCTGCAAAGCAGGAAGGGGCCGCTGAGGCGCTCCGCTCCTTCACCTTTGCCAATGCCGTTGAAAAGACCCATGCGGAGCTGTATCAGAAAGCGCTCGACCATCTGGGGGAGGCTGGAGAGCAGTTTGATTACTATGTCTGCCCGATCTGCGGCCACACCCATGAAAAATCCGCTCCTGACAAATGCCCTGTCTGTGGCGCTGCCGGATCAGTATTCACGAGGGTGCAATGACAACGCAAAACGCTGTTTAACGGTTTGTGGCCGCTATCCTGCCGGATAGCGGCCATTTTAGAGGGGACAGATTATGATGCGTTCTAATTGGCGCTGTACTGTCTGCGGCTATATTCATGTAGGACAGGAAGCGCCGGACTGCTGCCCGGTCTGCGGTGTTACCCCCGATATGTTTGAACCTGCGCCAGATGTATCAGATATGATGCGGAAGGGGAGTCCAGCCAGATGGAGATGCATCAACTGCGATTATATCCATAATGGCAAAGAGCCGCCACCTTCATGCCCGATATGCGGAGTCGGGCCTGAGCAGTTCGAATCGCTTGAAGAGAAGCATGATGTGTATGGCTCCGGGACGCTGAATGGGAATATAGTGGTAATAGGCGGAGGGATAGCAGCCCTGTCCGCTGCAGAGGCGGCGCGCAGGCATGCTCCCGGCGCGGGCATTACGCTTCTAAGCCAGGAGCCGCGGCTCCCTTATTACCGGCTCAATCTGACACGCTATCTGGCGGGTGAAATAGCGCCTGATTCGTTGCAGATACACCCGGACTCGTGGTACGCAGAGCAAAATATCAAAATCATGGCCGGCGCACAGGTGACTTCAATTGATCGTGCAGGCAAGAGTATCGCCATCAAAAAGGGGACTTCCTTACCGTATGATCGCCTGATCATCGCTACCGGAGCCCATTCAGTCATCCCTTCTGTACCTGGCATATATCGTAAAAATGTCATCTCCCTCCGCAGTATGCTGGATGCGGAGGAAATTCTGCGTCTCTGTACTCCCGGGACACGATGCGTAGTGATAGGCGGCGGCGTTCTTGGCCTGGAAATCGCCGGCGCACTGGCGTTACGCAAGCTGCCGGTGACGCTCGTAGAGGGGTATGACTGGCTTTTGCCACGCCAGCTTAATCGCAAGGGTGGCGAACGTCTGATATCGCGCCTGAGCCATCTTGGGGTACATTTTGCCTGCGGCGCAAAAATCACCGGGATTGAAGGAGATGAGCAGGTCAGCAGAGTGCTGCTTGATTCCGCTGAATCACTCCCCGCCGATGTCGTGATAGTTGCAGCCGGTGTCAGGTGCAACAGCTATCTTGCCCGTTTATCAGGGCTTGAGGTTAACCAGGGGGTGGTGGTAGATCAGTATCTCTGCACCTCAGACCCTGATATTTATGCAGCTGGAGATGTTGCAGAGTTTCAGGGGGTGCTGTACGGGACGTGGGGGCCGGCGCAGCTTCAGGGGGAAATCGCAGGTCTGAACGCTGCCGGAGGGGAGAATATCTTTGCCGGGATATCCCGCTCAAACAGCCTGAAAGTCATAGGAGTCGATCTTTTCAGCATCGGAGCGATTCATCCGGAAGATGCGAGTTATTCTGTTTTTGAAGAAGATTCGGATGAGCATTATCGGCAATTCATTTTCAGGGATTCATCACTTGCCGGCGCCATTCTTCTCGGGGATATTTCTATAGCTTCGCAGCTTAAAAAACTTATCGAGAGCAGAACCTCATGCGCCTCTCTCCTTGCAAAGGCAAAAAACGGTCGTGAAATATTTGAAGGGATATTCGAGATGCCTTGAACTGCCTGGATTTTTTGCAGAAGTATCACCTCTGAATGATTCTGGCTCATTCATTACCCAAAATTGACGCTGCCAGGAGAAAAGCCACCTTTTCGAACAGAAACCGGCCATTCACTGGCAATGCTCCTTTAACAATATATCCCGTTGTTTATTTGTTTACATAATGATCTGTCGTTGTTATAAATGGCAGCATGAGTTTTTCGCGATTGCCAATAGAAGGATATCCATCATGAAAGACAACGCCAATGATGTAGCCCTCGTAGGGACGCTCTGGCTGAACCGGGCTGAACACAAGTATCTGGGGAGCGACAGGATAGCGCTCCTTGAGAAGATAGACGAACTCGGATCGATAACCCGCGCCGCGAAAGGGGTAGGCATAAGCTACAAGACAGCGTGGGACACGATCAACATGATAAACAACATGGCTGATAAACCGCTGGTAGAGCGACTTACCGGAGGAAGGGGGGGGGGAGGCACCACACTTACGACTGAAGGGAAGAAGGTTGTAGAGCAGTACAGAACAATCCAGGAGGAGCATAGAAAATTCCTCAATAACCTCGAAGAGAGGCTGGGCGACACAGAGAGCCTCTACAAATTCCTGAGGAGGATTTCAATGAAAGTAAGCGCACGCAACACGTTTTCCGGAAAGGTTTCAAGAATCACAAAAGGGGCTGTGAATGCCGAAGTTACTATTTCTCTCAAAGGCGATGTCCCTCTGATCGCGGTAGTCACAAACGGTGCGATAGACAATCTAGCTCTTAAGGAAGGGAGCGACGCCTACGCCATCGTCAAGGCCAGTTCAGTCATAATAGGAACTGACCTTCATGACGCGAAGGTGAGCGCGAGGAACATCTTCTGCGGCGCCGTCTCAAAAATCATCGAAGGGCCGGTAAACACCGAGGTTGATATGGATATCGGCGGAGGTAACACCATAAGCGCGGTCATAACACATGACAGCGCAAAACGTCTTGCCCTCAGGGCAGGTTCTCACGCCTGCGCCATGTTCAAGGCATCCAGCGTTATTATCGGAGTCAACTGATATGAATCAAGGGACAGTAAATGAATACCGTCCCTTTTTTCGGCTTTCCGCTGTATTGTTATAACCACAACGTTTCACGAAAGAGGTACTTATGATCTATTGTCTTCCTGACAGCGTCATTGAGAGTTTTATCGAAGAGGACATTCCCTATGGCGACCTGACCACCCATTTGCTTGGTATCGGAGACCAGCCAGGGCGAATTGTTTTTACCACCCGTGAGGAAACGACCATCTGCTGCACCGAGGAAGCAGCGCGGGTCTTGCAGATCTGCGGAGCCATGCCGAGCGCCTGTCTGCCGAGCGGCGCCAAACTGGCGGCCGGCAGCGAATTTCTCACCGCCGATGGTTCGGCCCGGTCGCTTCACGCCGCATGGAAGGTGGCGTTGAACCTGTTGGAATACGCTTCCGGGATCGCCTCGCGCACCGAGCGGATCGTGACGGCGGTCCGTGGCGCCAATCCGAGCATAGCCGTTCTTACCACCCGCAAATCATTCCCCGGCACCAAGAAGATTGCCATCAAGGCCATATCTGCCGGGGGTGCCCTGCCCCACCGCCTGGGGCTATCCGAAAGTATCCTGGTTTTCAAACAGCACACCGCGTTTCTGGGGGGACTGGAAACATTTGCCGGTTCTATCGCCGCGCTGCGGTTAACGGCCCGCGAGAGCAAGATCATTGTGGAAGCGGATACCGTGGAGGAGGCACTGCTGATCGCACGCAGCGGCGCGGACGTCGTGCAGATCGACAAGATCGCCCCCGCCCGACTGGCGGATACAGTCACCGCGATACGGGCAGCCAACCCGAACATCCTGATTTCGGCGGCCGGCGGTATCAATGAAGGCAACGCAGCGGAGTATGCCGCATCAGGAATCGACATCATTGTCCTGTCATCGGTTTATTTCGGCAAACCTGCCGATATCGGGGTGACGATGACCATGCAGGAGCCATAGGTGCAATCTGTTGCGGGAGAACAGACAACGGGAGAAAGCGTAAAGCGTAACAGCGTTGCTGCATTTGGCGGCGGCGCGTTGATAGGAACCCTGGGCGGTCTGATCGGCCTGGGCGGTGCGGAGTTCAGATTGCCGCTCCTGATCGGCGCTTTTCGGTTCAACGCCCTTGATGCAGTGATCTTGAACAAAGCGATGAGTTTGGTGGTGGTGGCTTCAGCATTGCCGTTCCGGGCCGGGACCATCCCGTTTACCGCCTTGCTGGACAAATGGCAGATCATTGTCAACCTGTTGGCGGGCAGCATCCTGGGGGCATGGGGTGGCGCCGGTCTGGCTGTCCGGCTGAAGTCCGGGACGTTGTACCGGATTATTGCCCTGCTGTTGCTCTTTATAGCTGTAGTACTGTTATTCGGTCATGATGCTGCAAGCAGGGGCACAACGCTATTCACAGGCCCACTGCTTGTGGCGACAGGGGTAATGGCCGGTTTCGGGATCGGTGTAGTAGCCTCGCTGTTGGGGGTAGCCGGTGGAGAGCTGCTGATTCCAACGCTGGTATTGCTGTTCGGTGTTGATATCAAACTGGCAGGGAGTCTTTCTCTGGCCATCAGCCTGCCGACCATGCTGACCGCTTTCACCCGCTACAGCCGTGACAAAAGTTTCGTAGTGCTTGGCAACCATCGCGGGTTTGTGCTTGTCATGGCGCTCGGATCATTTGCAGGTACGTTTCTGGGAGGGCAATTGCTGAATGTCGTGTCAGGCCGTCTGCTGCTGCCGCTGTTGTCGCTGTTATTGGTACTGTCATCCATAAAAATTTGGAAGCACAGGTAAAACTGGCATCGGTTGAGTGTGCAAATCTATGAATTATTACTAAAGGAGTTTTGGTATGCATGTAGTAAAAATTACTGTGACGCTTGCTCTGTTACTGGTATCCTGCGCCACCGCATCATCACTGGCAGCCGAGGCGCATGTCGCTGTTGCCGCCAATTTTTCCGGTCCCATGGAGAGGATTACCCCGTTGTTCGAGAAGGCGTCCGGTCACAAGCTGATCATCGCCTACGGCACTGTTGGGAAGTTCTACGCCCAGATAAAAAATGGGGCACCCTTTGAACTGCTGGTGTCCGCCGATGACGCGACCCCGATCCGTTTGGAGAAGGATGGTCTGGCGATCTCGGAAAGTCGCTTTACCTACGCCTTCGGCAAGCTTGTACTGTGGAGCGCGCGGCCCGGCGTCGTTGATGACAAGGGAGAGGTGCTGAAACGGGGCAACTTCAAGAGGCTTGCTATCGCCAACCCAAAGATGGCGGTTTATGGCGCGGCTGCGATGGAAGTCATTAAAAAGCTCGGGGCGGCAGAACAGCTCCAGGCTAGATTCGTTTTTGGCGAAAACATTTCCCAAGCCTATCAGTTTGTAGCCACCGGCAACGCAGAGATTGGCTTCGTGGCCCTGTCGCAGATTTACAAAGACGGTGTCTATGCAGCCGGTTCCCATTGGCTGATACCCGCTACACTGTACCCGCAGATCAAACAAGATGTCGTGCTGTTGACTCGGGGCAAGGACAATCCTGCCGCCAAGGCATTTTTGGCCTTCCTGAAAGGACCTGAAGCACGCAAGGTCATTCGCGCCTATGGATACGAACTCTAACCATCGAAAGGGCACTAAATCATGAAACTGCTTAAACTGCTGTTTGTCGTATGTTCCTTATGTATTGCCACCACGGCGCACGCCGAAAAGATCACCATTGCGGCCGCCGCCGACCTGAAGTTTGCCATGGACGAGATCCTAACCAGCTTTAAACAGCGTCATCCCGGTCATGAGCTGGAGGTAATTTACGGCTCCTCCGGTAAGTTCCACACCCAGATTCAACAGGGAGCGCCCTATGACCTGTTTTTTTCCGCCGATATTGCGTTCCCTCGTGAACTGGTCAAAAAAGGGATGGCCGCCTCCGAGGTGAAACCATACGCTTTTGGACGTATCGTGCTCTGGAGCAACAGTTTGAATGCAACCAAAATGACCTTGGAAAGCCTCACTGATCCCAAGATAACCCGCATTGCCATTGCCAATCCGAAGCATGCCCCCTACGGCAAACGGGCCGAAGAAGCGCTACGGACAGCCGGCCTGTGGGACCGACTGCAACCCAAGCTGGTCTTCGGGGAGAACATCGCGCATACCGCCCAGTATGTGCAAACCGGCAGCGCCCAGGTCGGGATTATTGCCCTGTCGCTGGCGCTAAACTCGGAACTGGCAAAAAAAGGCGGCTATTACCTGATTCCAGAAAAATTGCATAACCCGCTGGAGCAGGGCTACGTAATCACCAAACGGGGGGCAGACAAACCGCTGGCAAAACAGTTCGCCGATTATATGGCTTCAAAAGCGGCCCGCTCCGTGATGACCAGGTACGGCTTCGTGTTGCCGGACGAGACAGCGGGAAAATAGACCATGTTCTTGAACGACAGCGATCTCCAGACCATCTGGCTGACAATAAGGCTTGCGTCAATTGTCACCATCATCCTGCTGATTGTGGGAACCCCGATCGCCTGGTGGCTGGCCCGCACCGGTTCACGTCTAAAATGGCCGATCAGCGCGGTAGTGGCCCTGCCGCTGGTGCTGCCGCCGTCGGTATTGGGCTTCTATCTGCTGCTGGCCATGGGCCCCTACGGGCCGGTGGGGCACCTGACCCGCGTCCTGGGAATCGGGGCGCTGCCGTTTACCTTTTGGGGTTTGGTGCTGGCGTCTGTTTTTTACTCGCTGCCCTTCATGGTGCAAACGCTGCAAAACGCCTTTGAAGCCATCGGCGACCGCCCTCTGGAGGTCGCCGCCACCCTGCGGGCTTCGCCCCTGGATACGTTTTTTACCGTCGTCCTGCCCATGGCCATGCACGGCTACCTCACCGCCTCCATTCTAACCTTTGCCCATACCGTGGGGGAATTTGGCGTGGTGTTGATGATCGGCGGCAACATTCCCGGCGCCACCCGCGTTGCCTCGGTCCAGATCTACGACTACGTGGAGGCTATGGAGTATGCCCATGCCCACCGTATGTCGGCTGTGATGCTGATATTTTCGTTCCTGGTGCTGCTGGCGCTCTACATCTGGCGTCCCAATGCCAGGAACGTTATTCGGGGTGAGTAATGAACCTTTCCCTTGCTGTGCGGAAAAATTACGGGCACTTTACCCTTGCGGCGGACATCAATGTAACCGGCGACCGCGTTGGCATCTTCGGCGCCTCCGGCAGCGGTAAATCGACCCTGGTAGGAATCCTGGCCGGCCTGATGAAACCGGATAGCGGCGAGATCGTGCTGGATGGCGACTGTCTTTTCAACAGCGCCAAGAAGATAAACGTCCCTCCGCAGCTGAGGAGGATATCCATAGTTTTTCAGCAGCATTCGCTCTTTCCGCATATGAACGTCAGGCAGAATCTCCTTTACGGTTTCAAGCGCACCCCTCATGAATATCGCAAAATCTGTTTTGATGAGCTTGTAACCGTTCTTGAGCTTGAAAAACTGCTGGAGAGTGGGGTAAACATACTCTCCGGCGGCGAAAAACAGCGAGTCACGCTCGGCAGGGGAATTCTTGCCAATCCGCGGCTCCTTCTTATGGACGAGCCGCTTTCGGCGCTCGACGATTCACTTCGGTTCCAGATAATTCCGTATCTAAAAAGCGTTAGCGAGCGTTTCGGCATCCCCTATCTCTTCATTTCGCACTCCTTAGTCGAGATGCGTCTTATGACCGATTCCGCGATTGTCATTGAAAACGGCCTAGTCTCAAAGCAGACCCAGAGCGATCAGCTTGCCCGAATTTACATGGGAGAGAGCTGCGCTGGCTATATAAACCTGCTTGAGCTGCACAGCATGAAGGAGCGAAACGGTCTCTGCGCCTACAGCTGGGAAGGAGGCGAACTTCTCCTTTCACACGGCAACAGGGATGCCGAGTCAGGCCTTTTTGAGCTTTCATCAAAAGACATAATTCTTTTCAAACAGCATCCGGAAGCGATAAGCGCGAGAAACCTGCTTGAATGCACCGTTATTTCGGTATTTGAGAGCAATTCCAAAACCGGAGTTGAGCTTGCGGCAGGCAGCGGCCGTCTTGTCGCCGAAGTTGTAAAGGATGCCGCCAATGAACTTGACATCATGCCAGGTGCGAGACTCTTTGCAGCTGTCAAGGCCTCGGCTTTTAGAAGGTTATCAAAAAAAGATAAAATTCCCGCCAAAGATTGATTTATTCCGTAAGAATGCAGATAATCGGCAAGCCGTACCGGGGCTCCCCGGAATCTTCCTCCGCATCACTAACGGTTTTCAGGGCATTTCTATGAAAGATACCGCTATAAGAGTCATCGGACTTACCGGAGGAGTCGCCACAGGCAAGAGCTCCGTAGCCCGCTTTTTCAGCGAGCGTGGGGTCAGAGTGATTGATGCCGATCAACTGTCGCGTGAAGCGGTTCTCCCCGGAACGTCGGCGCTTGCCAGGATCGTCGAGGAATTCGGAGTTTCGGTTCTTCTGCCCGATGGGTCGCTTGATCGCAAAAAATTGCGTGAACTGGTTTTTTCGGACAGCAACAGGAGAAACGCTCTTGAATCGATACTTCATCCGGAGATAAAGAGGCTTGCAGACGCCAGGATAAGCGAGGCGGCGGCAGAAGGTAATGAGGTTGTAATCTATATGGCTCCGCTTCTCATTGAGGCGGGCGCAACTGACAGGGTTGACGAGATATGGGTTGTGACGGTGACGCCGGAACTTCAGATTGAGAGGTTGATGTCGCGTGACAACATGACCAGTGAAGAGGCGATGAGTATCATAGAGAGCCAGATGCCGCTTGCCGAGAAAGAGCGCCATGCGCGCATCGTGATCGATAACAGCGGAACTTTCGCCAATACGGCTCTGCTGCTTGAGAAGATAATGAAAGAGGAGATTGATGGAAACAACGGGCAGAAGTGAAAAAAAAACAACAGGGGAGCACGGCTGTTTTCTTCCCGATGCAGCGGGCGAGATTTTTGACTGTTTTGCGGCGACGCCTCGCGGCGCGGAAGAGCTCACCGCAGATGAGCTTGCACAGCCTGGGATCGGAAATGTCTCGCAATCACGGGGAGGGGTGTTTTTCAAAAGCGATATCGCCGGGATTTACCGGGCTAATCTATGGCTCAGGACGGCAAGCAGGGTGCTTGTCAATCTGGCGGTTTTCCCATGTTCATCTCCTGATGAGCTTTACTCCGGAGTGAGTTCAATAAACTGGAGGAGGTTCCTTTCCCCTGATATGACTTTTGCCGTGCATTGCACGCTTCGCGACTCCGTCATAAGACATTCAGGGTTTGCGGCGCTCAAGAGCAAAGATGCCGTTGTAGACCAGATGAGAAACAGTTTCGGCTCACGACCGAACGTAGATGTATCAAACCCGGATCTACTGGTGAATATTCATCTGGCAAAAAACGTCTGCACAGTCAGCCTCGACAGCTCGGGGTATTCCCTTGACCATCGCGGCTACAGGCTTGAGAGAAACGATGCCCCGCTCAGGGAGACACTGGCTGCGTCCGTAATAGCGCTTACTGAATGGGACTCCTCAACCCCTTTTGCCGACCCTATGTGCGGATCGGGCACCCTGCCCATAGAAGCCGCGCTTCTCGCCACCCGCCGTCCCCCGGGATTGAACCGGTCTTTTGGTTTTCAGAAGTGGATAGGCTATGACCCGCAGTTGTGGAAAAGAATTGTCGCAGACGCGGGAAAAAACATCCTGCCTCTCCCTGCCGGTCTGATATCAGGTTACGACAAGGACGCCGGTGCTCTACGGTTGGCCCGGCGGAATTCAGAAGTGGCCGGGTTGGGCAAAAGCATTCATTATTTTCATTCGGCGCTTGAGGAGTTCACGCCGGAAGGTGAAAACGGCACTCTGGTGATTAATCCTCCATACGGTAAAAGGCTTGGAGATGAGGATAAGCTTAAGGAACTCTACTGTATGATAGGGGACGTAATGAAACAGCGGTGTCGGGGCTGGAGGGGCTTCGTTCTGACAGGGAATCTGGAACTGGCCAAATACATAGGGCTCAGAGCGTCCCGCCGCTTCGTCCTTTTCAATGGCGCGATCGAATGCAGGCTGCTTAAATATGAGCTTTACTGACGGGTAAAAAACCAGGGTTTCTCATCCGGAGTTTCCGGATGGAAACTAGCAGACTCTATCCTCGCCGCCTTGGGATCATCTTTGATATGGAATCGGTATCAGATGGCGTTGCCTTTTTGTCGTAGTAAAATCTTGCTGTCCGCTGGTGCCGGAAGAATTTAAAAAAGCGATTTCAGATGAAGCATTTGCAAAAAAAAGTTACAACTTTTTCTTCAATTTATGGCAGAAGAGGCAGCGGTTCTTTTGCGGGTGCCCTGGAGGGTATGGGACTCCTCTCAGGTTGTGGCACGGCTCACAGAAGGTTTCAGCCCCTTTTTTGTCCGGCCTGAAAAATGCCTTTCTGAAGATAGACGAGTCTGGCGCCGGCGCGCTCCTGTAGGCCGTCTTGTAAACGATGCCATGCATTTCGTCGTCAGGGACGACTCTGGTTTTCTCGGAGCCAGATATTGCCAGGAAAATTCCAGCAACCACCACAACAAAACAGATAAAAAGCCAGTCCCGTCTGTCTATCTTCATCTTTTCTCCCGCTTATTCTCATGTATCCGCTTGAGTTTATTGCAAAAGTAAAAAAGTCATTCCCGAAGTGTGTAGTAATCGGGAATCCATTTTTCAACTATCTGAAAAGATTGAATCCCAGATAGAATCATTCGGGGATGATACCTTTTTTGCAAGAACTCCTGGTTTTTGCCCGTTTATCCGGGCATGAATCTTTTTTCCACTGTCGTCGGCATGATTGTTGGCTTCTCTGAAACTATTCTGATTTAATAAAAGTGTAGTAGAGCAGGACACCCCCGACCAGAATAGCTCCGCCGAAAAACGGGAGGGTACCCATAGCGGTGAGTTCTTCACCTGGCGCAGGCATGGCGAAACGGAGGAGAATGATTAATACCATCGCGGCAAAGAGGAAGAAGAGAATAGTCCTGGACTTCCTGATTATCCCGGTTACAAAGAAGATTATTACAGCCAGGACTATCAGCGGATGCGTTGCAATCTGATGAAGGGTCAGATTCTGCACGTTGTGAAGCAAATTGGCGCTCTCCAGGGGGCGAAGTATTTCTGCTGTTTTGCCTAATATCTGCTCTTTGTCCATGTCAACAGTTCATCTCCATTCAGGGCATTGCCGCCAGAGATGGTTCATGTCAAAAAATCCATGACCTTGTCAAGAAATCCCTTTTTCATCGGATGAATCTCTTCTCCGCTTATCCTTGAAAACTCCTCCAGAAGCTCGCGCTGTTTCTTGTTCAGATTTGTTGGCGTTTCCACCCTAATAACCACAAGCTGATCCCCTCTCCCGTAACTCTGGAGTGAGGGGATTCCTTTTCCTTTAAGCCTGTATACCTTTCCGGATTGAGTCCCTTCAGGTATCTTCATCGAAACTTTTCCCTCAAGGGTAGGGACATCTATTTCACAACCGAGAGTCGCCTGGATGAAACTGATGGGAAATTCGCAGATAACGTTGTTGTCTTCTCTCTGAAAAATAGGGTGATCCTTGACATGAATCGCTACATAAAGGTCACCGTTAGGACCCCCCTTCAACCCCTGACCACCATCGCCGGAAGATTTAAGTCTGGTCCCTGTTTCAACTCCCCCCGGCACCTTGATGGAAAGTGTTTTGGTGTCTTTCACGCTCCCCTTGCCGCGACATTCAGGACAGGGATCGTCAACTATCTTTCCTTCGCCGTTGCACTGTCCACAGCTCTTGCTTACGCTGAAAAATCCCTGCTGGTATCGTACCTGTCCGGCTCCGCGGCATGAAGGGCATACCTTTGGCTCGCTCCCAGGTTTTGCCCCTGAGCCGTTGCATACTGTGCAACGTTTTGCGAACGGCACTTCTATCTTCTTCTCGACACCGAAAGCAGCTTCCTCGAATGTTATCTCCATGTTGTAGAGCAGGTCGTCGCCCCGTCTCCCGTGGCTTCGGCCTCGCCCTCCGCCCAGTATGTCTCCGAAGATATCGCTGAAGATGTCCCCGAACGGTGTTCCGGCGCCAAAGCCGAATCCTCCTCCGGAGAAGCCTGCTCCGCTTACGCTGGCGTGGCCGAACTGGTCATACTGAGCCCGTTTCTGGGAGTCCGAAAGGACTTCATAAGCTTCGGTCGCCTCCTTGAATTTTTCCTCGGCATCCTTGTCTCCCTGATTCTTGTCAGGGTGATGCTGAAGAGCCAGCTTCCTGAAAGCCTTTTTAATTTCGGTTTCGGAAGCGTTCCTGTGAATACCCAGTACTTCGTAATAATCTCTCTTTTCGCCGTTTGCCAAAACCGTATCCTTGTAACGGAACGAGCAGCGCTCATACCGGCTTCAGGTTGCGATAGCCCCGGCAAGCCTCTCATCACGCCAGTCTTTTTGTGAGGCTGCCTGCATTAGATGAACAAAATGCCGGGATATCGGCCAGAAACCGGGGTTGTGCGCTGCCCGTTCTCTTGAAAAAATAATGATATCTTTAAATCCGGATTGCTGAGTTTAAAAGCTATTTCTTGTCGCTTTTGACCTCTTCAAAATCGGCGTCGACAACCTTCTCGTCCTTGTGCGACGCAGAGCCTGATGCCTGCTCCGAGCCGGCATTTTCAGTCTCTGAAGCGTTGTCATGCTTCTGGGAATACATTGCTTCGGCAAGCTTGTGGGCAGCCTCGGCAAGCTCTTCAGTAGCCTTTTTGATAGCTTCTGCGTTGTCGCTATCAATAAGTTTCTTCAGCTCTTCAATCTTGTTTTCAATCTTACCTTTTTCTACCGCATCAAGCTTGTCCCCGAACTCCTTAAGCGACTTCTCCGTGCTGTAGATCATGCTGTCCGCGTGGTTTCTCGCCTCTATCGCCTCGCGCTTCTTTTTGTCCTCTTCAGCGTGGGCTTCAGCGTCGCGCACCATCTTGTCTATCTCTTCCTTTGAAAGGCCGGAAGATGCCGTGATTCTGATCGACTGCTCCTTGCCGGTGCCGAGATCCTTTGCAGAAACATGCACAATGCCATTTGCGTCGATGTCGAAGGTGACTTCGATCTGCGGTACACCCCTTGGTGCGGGTGGTATGCCGGTAAGCTCGAAATTGCCGAGCGTCTTGTTATCTCTGGCCATTTCACGCTCCCCCTGCAGCACATGAATGGATACGGCGGGCTGGTTGTCGGCGGCTGTCGAGAATACCTGGCTCTTTCTGCAAGGAATGGTGGTGTTCTTGTCGATAAGTTTTGTCAATACGCCACCCAGGGTCTCTATTCCGAGTGAGAGAGGGGTGACATCGAGCAGCAGAACGTCCTTTACATCTCCTCTCAGGACTCCCCCCTGGATTGCTGCGCCGATTGCGACGACTTCGTCAGGGTTCACGCCTTTATTCGGGGTCTTGCCGAATATTTTTTCGACACGCTGCTGTACTGCCGGCATGCGGGTCATGCCGCCTACAAGTATCACCTCGTCGATATCGGATGCCGAGAGGCCGGCGTCTTTAAGGGCAGTTCTGCACGGCCCTTCAAGCTTGTCGAGAAGTCTGGTGCAGATGGATTCCAGCTTGGCTCTTGAAAGCTTCATTGTAAGATGCTTGGGGCCGCTTGCGTCAGCGGTTATGAATGGAAGGTTGATATCGGTTTCCATCGATGTGGAGAGCTCGCATTTCGCCTTTTCGGCTGCCTCTTTCAAACGTTGCAGCGCCATCTTGTCATTGCGCAGGTCTATCCCCTGGTCCTTTTTGAATTCATCCGCGATCCAGTCGATTACAAGCTGGTCAAAGTCTTCCCCTCCGAGAAAAGTGTCTCCGTTTGTCGATTTGACCTCGAAAACCCCGTCGCCCAGCTCGAGAATGGAGATGTCGAAAGTGCCGCCCCCAAGGTCGAATACGGCGACCTTTTCCTCTTTTTTCTTGTCAAGGCCGTATGCCAGTGCTGCTGCGGTAGGCTCGTTTATGATTCTCAGAACATTCAGGCCTGCTATCTTTCCCGCGTCTTTAGTGGCCTGGCGCTGTGAATCGTCGAAATATGCCGGTACGGTTATTACTGCATCTGTCACTGTTTCGCCGAGGTAGTCTTCAGCGGTCTTTTTCATCTTCTGAAGCACTATTGCCGATATCTCGGGGGGTGAATAGCGTTTTCCCCTTACTTCGACCCATGCGTCATGGTTGTCCGCCTTGACGATTTTGAACGGAGATATGGCGATGTCTTTCTGCACGGCGTCCGAGTCATATTTGCGCCCAATCAGCCTCTTGATCGCATAGAGGGTGTTTTCAGGGTTTGTTACCGCCTGGCGTTTGGCCTGCTGACCTACGAGGCGTTCTCCGTTATCTGCGAAAGCCACCATTGACGGGGTCGTCCGGCTCCCCTCCGCATTGGCTATGACGATCGGTTCTCCCCCCTCCATGATCGCCACGCAGGAGTTTGTTGTCCCGAGGTCTATTCCTATTACTTTGCTCATGATCTCTTCTCCTCCCTGAATTCTTTTACGTTTTTGAAGTTAGTCATCAATATTTTAAAAAGCAAGTGAAGTCGCGGAAAAATTCAAAAAACCACTTCTTTGCGGCATTTCAGAGCTCAGTCACGCAACTGAAGTTCGTGCAGAAGTCATGAAATTTTTAATCGCCACGAAAATCAGACAACCTTAGCCGCTGCGACGGATACCATAGCGGGTCTCAGCAGTCTCTCCCTTAGCATGTACCCCTTCTGGAACTCTTCTACAATGGAGTTCGGTTCAAAACTGTCGCTCTCAACCCTGGTCATGGCCTGGTGGAAAGCGGGGTCAAATGGTGTCCCTGGTGCTGCCGCAATCACCGATACTCCGAACTTCCTAAGGGAAGAGAGTAGCATCTCGTGAGTCATTCTGATCCCCTCCACGATTGCAGGAGATTCGTCATTCACATGCGACAGCGCTCTCTCCATATTGTCCAGAACAGGGAGAATCTCTTCTATGAGAGATTTTGTCCCGTAGTTCAGAAGCTCTTCCTTCTCACGGTTGACACGTTTGCGGAAGTTCTCCATATCAGCTTTTTCTCTCAGAAAACGATCCCAGTTCTCGTGAGCTTCGGCGCTTTTCGACTCCAGCTCGTTTTTGAGTTTCTCAATAACTTCTTCAGAAGTCGCCGGTTCTTCAGCAAGAAGCGACTCTTCAGTCTCTGCCGTTTTTTCCATGTTGTTCTGCTCTTCGTTCTTGCTCATTCTCATAATCCCCGGTTCCGTAGCTTTTATATCTGCTGCTCAATTTTCCTTCAGCAGCCTGTTTAATATCCCCGCAGTGTAATCGACAATAGGGATCACGCTCGAATAACCCATCCGCGTGGGGCCAATGATCCCCAGAAGGCCTATGGTGTTGCTGCTTGTAACAAATCGCGAGGCTATCAGGCTTATACCGGCAGAATTTCCCATGGGAGTCTCCGATCCGATGTATATCCGCACCCCCTCCGACCGCATGCAGTCGTTTAGAAGTTTCAGAAGGTGCGCCTTCTGCTCGAAAGTGCGGTAAATCTCTCGCATTTTTTTAACATCGCTGAATTCCGGTTGATCCAGGATGCTGGCCTGGCCTTCGACGAAGATATTCTCGTTTTCGAGCCTGACTGCGTCGCGGCTCATTTTAAGGGCATTTGAGAGAAGAGAGTCATAACAGTTTTTCTCCTTCTGCATCTCTTCCCTTATCCGCTCGCGAGCCTGGGAGATTGTCAGCCCGTCCATCAATTCATTCAGATAATTTCCCATCCGGATCAGTTCATCGGAAGAGAAGTCCTGGTCTGTTTCTATCAGGCGATTCTGCACATTTCCGTTGCACGACACAAGTATGGCGAGCACCCTGCAGCTGCCAAGACGGATAAATTCTATATGTCTGAAAATATCGGCCGTGAAGCTCGGAGCTACGACAATTCCCATGTAGTTAGATAGGGAAGCTAGCGCCCTGCTTGTTTCCCTGAGAATTCCTGATATCCCGGAGCCTGCCTGACGGCATCTCCTTGCGATCTCTTTTTTCTCCTTGTCGGTCACGGGGCGCAACGACACCAGGGAATCCACATAAAAGCGGTAGGCTTTCTCTGTAGGAATTCTTCCAGCTGACGTGTGAGGTGAGGCAAGAAGCCCCAGGTCTTCGAGATCAGCCATTACGTTCCGCACTGTCGCAGGCGAGACAGGGAGCTCGCGCCGTCTTGCGACAACGCTGCTCGCTACAGGTTCGGCCGTCGCGATATACTCCTCTACAACCGCCTCAAGTATCTGTCTGCTTCTGGGTGTTAATCTGACAACCATCGCCTCACCTCAAAAAAAAGGCACTCGACTTTCCGGAGCGCCAATCATGTTCAGAAGTTAAGCAGCGGTCAGCGGTTTGTCAAGGGAAGATATTCCCGTGGTGCAATGCCGGTGGCGGGTATCTCTGTTTCCGTTTCAATCGCTTCCTGTAAAAAGCGGAAAAGAGCATAGGCTCCTGCAGGAAGATTGTCATCCCCGGCGCCTTAAAGCAGGAAGCGACAGGAAGCAATTTTTAAAAAACTTTCAAGAGCTGGATTCCCGATTACTGCTTCGGAAATGACAGTTTTTATTGTTTTGCAAGAACAGTAAGGCAGGTGGAGTTACTGAAGAGCTCCGGTCATGCTCCTGACGCTCTCCACGTTGTTCTCCGACAACCATTTTTCCATTTCTTCGGCTATTTTCTGCAGAGCCCCAGGATTTATGAAGCTCGCCGTGCCGACCTGCACGGCGGCGGCTCCTGCAAGCATGAACTCCAGGGCATCGGTTCCACTCATTATCCCCCCCATGCCTATCACCGGAAGCTTTACGCTCCTGGCCACCTGCCAGACCATCCGGAGTGCGACAGGCTTGATTGCAGGCCCGGAGAGACCTCCTGTGATGTTTGCAAGAGCGGGTCTGCGAAGCTTCAGGTCTATCGCCATTCCTGTAAGGGTGTTTATGAGGGAGAGCGCGTCCGCTCCGGCATCCGCACAAGCAGAGGCCATTCTGACTATATCGGTGACGTTTGGAGATAGTTTGACAATCAAAGGCTTTCCGGTCATCCTGCGGCATGCTCTGACCACAGCCGCAGCCTGTGCCGGGTCCGTGCCGAACAGTATCCCCCCCTCTTTTACATTCGGGCAGGAGATGTTTACTTCAAGGGCGGCTATTTCAGCGACGTTATCCAGCCGCTCTGCCATCTCTGCGTACTCTTCGACTGTATTGCCGAAAAAATTGGCTATGGCCGGAGTGTCTACCGTTCTCAGAAAAGGCGCTTTATCCGCGATGAAGGAGTCAATCCCCACATTCTGGAGCCCTATCGCATTCAGCATCCCTCCCGGAGTTTCAACTATGCGAGGGAGGGGGTTGCCGCCACGCGGTTTCAGCGAAAGCCCTTTTGTAGCGAATGCCCCGATCTTTTCCAGATCGAGGTAAGGAGCGAATTCAGCGCCGTATCCGAAGGTGCCAGACGCGGCAATTACCGGGTTCCTGAGCTTCATTCCCGCTATTTCGATTCCCATGTCCGGTCTCATTCAGATATTCCCCCAACCAAGTTCCCTGGAGTCGAAAACCGGCCCTTCAGCGCATACGCATCTGAAATCCGGATTTTCTGCTGTCCGGTTTTTACCCGGTGTGACACACCCCAGGCATGCGCCGACTCCGCAAGCCATATACCCTTCTAGTGAAACCTGACAGGGTATTGATCTCTCTGAAGCTATTTTTGAAACCGCATCGAGCATTCCGTGCGGGCCGCATGCGAAAATCGCGCTCTTCTGCCGGTTTCGGGAATCAAGACGTTTCAGCAGCGCCTCCGTCACCACTCCGCATTCACCCAGCGAGCCGTCCTCCGTCGCCACGTAGCATTCAACTCCAAGCCGTTCGAACTCCGTAATGCAGAGAATGTCGTCCCTTGATCTTCCACCGGCGAAAAGCCGCACCGGAGAGTGTTTCACAAGCTCTCTTGCAAGAAGGTAGAGGGGTGCAAGTCCCACCCCCCCGCCGACAATAAGCTTCTCTTCGCCTGGAATCCCCATGTCGAACCCTTTTCCAAGCGGCCCGAGCACGTCCAGCAGATCGTTCTCGTGAAGTGATGAGAGGAGCGAGGTGCCTTTCCCCACAACCTTGTACAGAATTTCAAAAAAAGGGTGACTGGCGGCGCCGGTCTGCGGAGGGGAGTGCAGGCCTGCGTCAAAGATACCGAAAGGGCGGCGCAGCAGGGGGTCAATGCCGCTGCTTGTGCGGAGCATGATGAACTGCCCCGGTTCGGCATGGCCGAACTCACGCGGCGCGGTCAATCTCATCCGCCAGTAACCGGGTGAAATCTGAAAATTTGACAATATCATTGAAGTGAACTGCATGATGACTCCTCGTTATGGCCTCCATCCGGAAGCGGCGGATGGATGGCGGTCAGAGCGCCTTCTCCATCAGTATTGCATCCTCCACCCCTTCGTAGTATCGCTTCCTGATTCCTGTGCGGATAAAGCCGGATTTTTCGTAGAGCGCGACAGCCGCCTTGTTGGATACGCGAACTTCAAGCTGCACCCTTTCAGCGCCCAGAAGCCTCGAGCGCTCTTCGGCATGCAGAAGCAGACTTCTCGCAACCCCCCTGTTTCTGAACTCACGGGCTACCGCTATGTCAAGTATTTCCGCCGTTTCAAAGATTGATTTCAGGCAGATGTAGCCGGAGATGGAATCATCTGCGACTGATACAAAAGGGAAGGAGTAGGGTGCCCCGATTTCGTGAATGAAATGCTCCATGCGCCATGGGAAGCTGAAGGAAGCCTGTTCAATCCGGAGTATCTGTTCAATGTCTTCCAGCCTCATAGGGCGGATATCATGCTTTTCCGAGTCTGGCATGTTGCGGGATATTATGCAAAAGGGGGGGTAATGTAAACCCTTTTCAGCCGTCATCCTGATCGATTCCGGCCAGAGATATGCAGAAAGATGCAAGGAGCTGGCGAAAATCAGCCGAAAATACTGTCGCTCAGGTGGCAGGCGACAAAATGGCCCGGGCGTTTCTCCTCCAGCAGCGGCTCGAGCTTGCCACAGATCTGCCCGGCATAGCTGCATCTGGTGTGGAAGCGGCATCCTTCCGGGATTCTCAATGGCGATGGAATTTCGCCTTTCAGAAGAGGTTTTTTCACTTCTCTCTTTCTTATGCCTGGAATGGCGGCTATGAGAACCTCGGTGTAAGGGTGCATGAAGCCGTCGAAAATGTCGCCGCTTTTGCCTGTTTCAACTATGGCTCCGAGATACATGATGCTCATACTGTCGCAGATATGCCTCAGTACCGAGAGGTCGTGAGATATCATCACCATTGAGAGGTCAAACTCTCTTTTCATCTCCTGGAGGAGGTTGAGTATCTGGGCCTGCACCGATATGTCTAGCGAAGAAACCGGCTCGTCCGCAACTATTATTTCAGGATTTGCCGCGAGAGCCCTGGCTATTCCGATTCTCTGGCGCTGCCCGCCTGAAAACTGGTGCGGAAAACGATGCTTCTGGTCAGGCGAAAGTCCGACCTTCTCCATCAGCTTCTCTACCGTTGAGCCTGGAGAGGTGGCGCCTTTATCTCCAGCGATAACGAACGGTTCAGCGATTATGTCGCCGATACGCATCCTCGGATTGAGCGAGGAATACGGATCCTGAAAGATCATCTGGGTTTTTCTCCGGAAGGATGCGAATTCCGGTTTCGAAAGAGTGGAAAGCGGCCTGCCGTCAAAGAGCAGCTCTCCGCTGTCGGCAGTGAGAAGAGCGGATATGATCCTGCCGAGCGTAGACTTGCCGCAACCGGATTCCCCGGCGATTCCTGTCGTTTCGCTCTTTCCGACCGCAATCTGTACCTTGTCGAGGGCTTTCAGGGTAACCGGTCTGGAGAAGGCTCCCCCTCTGACCTTGAAACTCTTTGTTATGTTTATGCATTCAATTCTGTTTTTTTCAGAGTTCATGAATGTTTCCAGCAGGATACGAGATGTCCAGGTTCTTTTTCAACAATCGCCGGATGTTTTGTGCCGCACTCCGGCAGCCGCTCACCACATCTGGGGTGAAACGGGCATCCGGTGATTGGCATGGAATTGTCGGGGGGGCGGCCAGGCAGGGCAAAGAGGGGCTTTCCAGGTTCGCTGTTCTGCGGGAGGGACATCATCAGAGCCTTTGTGTAGGGATGGCACGGTTTTTCAAGAAGCATTCGAGTCGGAGCCGTTTCGACGATCCGGCCGGCGTACATTACCGCGGTATGCTCGGAATTTTCCGCGACTATTCCGAAATCGTGGGTTATAAGCAGCATCCCCATGCCGGAAGATTTTTTCAGGGCATCGAGAAGCTCCATTATTTCCGCCTGAATGGTTACATCGAGGGCGGTCGTAGGTTCGTCGGCCATAATCAGCGCCGGTTCGCAGGAGATGGCCATGGCGATCATGACGCGCTGGCGCATTCCGCCACTCAACTGGTGGGAATAATCATAAATACGGTTTTCCGCAGACTGAATTCCGACCATTTTCATAAGCTGGACACTTTTTTCAAGGGCGTCCTTGCGGCTCATCTTGCGGTGCAGCCTGAGCGGTTCGCTTAATTGATCCCCTATTTTAAGCACCGGATTAAGCGATGTCATGGGGTCCTGGAAGATCATGGCGATGCGGCTGCCGCGAATTTCGCACATCGACTCTTCATGGAGCTTGACAATATCTTCCCCCTCGAAAAGTATCTCGCCGGATTCTATCAATCCCGTAGAGGGGAGCAGCCGCATCACGGAGAGAGCTGTCATAGATTTACCGGAGCCTGACTCGCCTACCAGCGCAAGAGTGCTTTTTTTATCCAGATCAAGCGAGATGCCGTTGACTGCGGCGATTTTCCCGGCTCTGCTTCCGAGCGAAATGCGAAGGTTTGATATTGATAAGAGTGACTGGCGCAAGCTCTTCCCTTTTTATGGAATTCGTGATGGCTGGCTAAGCGCCGCTTTCGCAGCCGCCTGAAGATTCGCAGCAGGCGATCAGAGTGGGGCGAGGTCTGCCGGTGTGGTATCCCTGGGCAAAGTCGATCCCGATCTCATGGGCAGAAACCAGCAGATCCTCGTTTTCGATGTATTCGGCTATCGTCTTTATGCCGAATTCTCTGGCAAGCAGCGACAGTGTCTTTACAAAAGCCATATCCTTAGAGTCTTTCAGCATGTTTATGACAAACATCCCCTCTATCTTGACAAAGTCTATAGGGAGCCTGCGTATGTACTGGAACGACGAGAAGCCTGAGCCGAAGTCGTCGATGGCGAATTTGAAGCCCTCCATTTTCAGGTCAATCACAAACTGCTCGAGCAGCGTCATGTTTTTCACTGTTTCCCGCTCCGTTATCTCGAATACCACACGGTCGTGTCTGATTCCGTATTCACGGGCAAGAGAGATTACCATCGGAACAAACTCTTTCAGGATAAGCGATTTCGGCGAGAGATTCATGAATATCATCCCTTCGTATCCTGTCTCTCTTATGTGCGAAAAGACCTTTTCCATGAGGATGTTGTCCAGCCTGCTGATTATGGAGAGTTTTTCGGCGATTTCTATGAATTCGGATGCCGCGATCACCCTGTCGCCCATTTCGATGCGGCAGAGTACTTCGTGGCAAGCTGTCACTCTCTCTCCGGTCGTGACTATCGGCTGGTAGTAGGGGATCACCCGCTTCTCCTCCATGACCTTCAACAAAAGCCGCGACATTTCGCTGCTCTTTTCGAAAACCTCGGTGATATCATCACTTGTAGGCGCAATTACGCAGTTTCTCCCCATCGATTTTGCCTTGTAGGTCATGTTGTCGGCAAAGAGGAAGATGTCTTTCGGGTTCTGTGCGTGTTTCGGATACATCGCCATCCCGACGGAAGCCGAACCATGTATCCTGGAGCCGTCGGAAGCCAGTATTTCCATCATGGCGAGCGCCTCCCTGATCCGGTTGGCTATCATGTAGACCTGCTCTTCATCCGATTCTGATATGATGACCGTGAATTCATCTCCGCCGTACCTGGCAAGGATATCCCCTTTTCTGAGGCAGTCATGTATTGTCGAGGCCACTTTTGAGAGATACTTGTCACCAATGAAGTGCCCGTACACATCGTTTACACTCTTGAAATTGTCAAGATCGATCATGAGAAGTCCGAAGCTGCTCCCGTGGCGCTCAGAGCGGCCGGTCTCGTACCCCAGAAGCTCCCAGAAAACCCTCTGGTTGAAGAGGTTTGTAAGCGGGTCGCGGGTCGCATAGTACTCCAGGTCCTTCGTGTATTTGTAAATCGCCTTTATGGAACCCACTACATTCAGCATTGTCGTCAGTATGCTGTTTATGACCAGTGAACGGACAGGGTCGGCCACCGTGATCGACTGCACTCCGATTCCGACTACTCCGCCGATCTGCGGGGTATCGAGAAATATTGACTTTGTGAGGAACTCGATTCTCGACTGATCGAGGTCAAGAATGGGGAATTCCGGATTCACGACGTTATGAATGACTTTTATCTCTGTTAATCCGGAAGTCATGAACTTTTCAGCGCCTGCACGATGACATACCGTATCGTCCATGATTTTCATTGATCTCTCAGACGGGGGGGAGTGCCAGAAAACCTCGATATCGTACTCTTCATCCTCGATCTGGAAAACGCAGAATATTCCATACACCTGCATTACGGTGTTCACTTCGTTCAGAAGCTGGCTTACACGGTCCTTCCAGTCGCGTATCGCCTCGGATGTTATGATGAATCGCTCGAACACCTTTATCTCGAATTCGAGCATCTCCTTTCCTACTGCCACTTCCCTGATCCTTGTTATGAACTGGCTGAATTCATTGAAGATGTTTTCTATCTCCCTGAATACGAACTCTTCGTTCTCAAGCTCTGATCTGAGGGTTGTGAGGTCGGATACGCTGTTCACCGAGCGGACTTTACTGTCAAGCCTCTCCATCGCTTCTCCAAGGCGCGAATTAACGAACCTGGAGACGAAGAAAGACATTAAAAGAGGGAGCGGCAGGAGAAGCAGAAAAAGCAGAGCCAGCTTTTTCAGAACCGCCCGGCTGAATCCGGTCATCTCTTCCTTTATCGACAGCACTCCCAGTATGTCTCCGATTTTTGATGTCCGGTGGCAGGAAATGCACCCTGCTTCCGCCTTGATCGGGTAGAGGTGCTGAAGACCCTCTATTGAACGGTGAGTATGGTTTCTTCCGCTTGTGAACGCCTTGACGATCTCCTTGTCCTTTTCAGTCCCGATCGACTTCGCCGGGGTTATGCCTATCCTGTATCTTGCCGGCAGAAGGCGCTGATACTCGTCTATCGTGCCGATGATCCCGGCGAGATCGCTTCCGCTCTCCATCGCCTCGGTGATTTTGAGTGATATCTGCCTGGCCATCGCCGATGACGAGTCGAATGAAATCCTCCCGGCCTGCTCAATTAAGACTATGCCGATTATCGACATGACGGTGACAAAGGTTATTATCGAAACAATAAGGGTGGCTGTGAAAATAAAACGTTTCATTGTGGTTGATGTAAAACGGATGAATTTTTTAAGAAGCGACATGTGTGGTTCCCCGTGACATGGTCTGTCACATCATAATTCGGCCTTATCGGTCGTGCAGTAATAGCACATTGCGAAAACTGAAACCAGCAGTTTATCGTTATCATAGAGCTTTTTTACCGTTGATCGAGTTGGCGTAGAAGTTGGAAGGTTATCTGAAAATCCTCTAAAAAAATTGACAGTCACAAGCTATTGTGTTTTTATCTTCAAGTTTTGAAGAGACCATTTATACGCATATTTGCGGCGTTTGCCGCAGTCGTTGCCGTTCTAATCGGGATCTGCTCGCTCAAAAGCGATGCGTCTATTCTGAATGACACCATACGCGTGGCTATTTTCAAGAATGCGGCTGCCGTTACTGTGGAAGGAGAAGGGTTGCTTGCTGCCGGAGATGGTGGTGTGCCTGTCAGGTTTGAGACTCCTGCCTCGGTTAGACAGGTCGGAGAGAATCTCGTGCTTGATGGCATCGAACAGAAGAAGCTGGTTTTCGCCTCAGCCGGGATTCTTTTGATAAATGGCAGAGCTTATCGCGGAAAGGTCGAAATTATTTCGACCGATAAAGGATTGCTGGCAGTCAATGAACTGCAGCTGGAAGATTATCTCAAAGGGGTCATAAATTCCGAAATCTCCTCGGCATGGCCTGTGGAAGTTGTAAAAGCGCAGGCTGTCATTGCCAGAACCTATGCCGTTAACAGGAAAATAGCAAGAATGAACGCTCCGTATCATCTCGAGGCAACTGTCATGGATCAGGTGTACGGAGGTTACGCGACAGAAGACAGCGGTTCACAACGAGCTGTTGACGATACCGCCGGAGAAGTTCTGACCTTCGACGGAGCAGTCATACAGGCTTTCTATCATTCAAGCTGCGGAGGCAGGACGGAGTCTTCCGAGAATGTCTGGGGGATGAAAATTCCTTATCTTGAAGGTGTTGACTGCAAATACTGCTTTCAAAACCGATCCGTCAGCTGGGAGATGAGGATTAAACTGAAAGAGACAGCCGACAAGCTTCGCCAGGCAGGCATGAAGGTCGCGAATATACTCGATATAAAAGCCGGGGATACTGACAGCAGGGGGCGTCTCGCAAATGTAATTCTCGTCACTTCCCAGGGAGAGAAGAGCGTTAAGGCGGTTTTCCTCAGAAAGGCGCTCGGTTACGGAGAGCTCAAGAGCACGAATTTCACAGTCACTGTCGCGGACGAAGAAGCGCAATTCAGCGGGGTCGGGAATGGACATGGCGTGGGGCTCTGCCAGTGGGGGGCAAGAGATATGGCGGCCTACGGCTCCGGCTACAGGGAGATTCTCTCTCACTACTATCCCGGGACTACTCTTCAGAAGCTGCACGAAACCGGCTCACCAGGTATCCCGAATGCTCCTGTCGGATTTTGATTACCACCTGCCGCCAGAGCTTATAGCGAAATATCCGCTCCCTGACCGGGATTCATCAAGGCTCATGGTCATTGACCGAAATGAAGGGACGATTTCGGACACCTTTTTTAACGGCATTTCCAGGCAATTTCTTCCCGGGGATCTGCTCGTATTGAATGACACGAGGGTAATACCGGCCAGGCTGTCCGGGAGAAAAGAGACCGGAGGGAAGGTTGAAATTTTTCTCCTGCGCCGGTTGGAGGGAGGCGGCGAGAGATGGAGCTGTCTAGCGAAAGGGGCGAAGAAGCTTGAAAAAGGTTCGAGAATACTCCTTGACAGCGATATGGAGGCCATTATTCTCGAACATCCGGATCCGGAAAACTGGATCATTGGATTCAGCGGCAGGATCGACTTCTCCGAGTGGCTTGAAGAGCGCGGCCAAATTCCGCTTCCGCCGTACCTTCAGAGAGAGGAAAAGGAGTGCGACAGGGAGAGATACCAGACTGTTTATGCCTCAGAGCCAGGAGCGGTCGCGGCTCCTACTGCCGGGCTCCATTTCAGCGAGAGACTGCTGGCCTCCCTTCCGGAGATCGGGGTGCAGGCCGCCTGCCTTACGCTTCACACCGGGATCGGCACCTTCATGCCTGTTCGCGTGGAAAAGATTGAAGACCATCGCATCCACCCCGAGAAATTCATCCTCCCGCCTGAAACTGCTGGAAAAATCAGGGAGACCAGGGAGAGAGGCGGGAGGGTCATAGCAGTAGGGACTACCGTGGCGCGCACCCTGGAATTCTGCTCCGCGGCCGGAGGAGTTGTCAACGCTGGCGATGGGGAGGCGGACATATTCATCTATCCAGGTTACAGATTCAGGGTGGTAGACGCATTGATAACCAATTTTCACCTCCCGAAATCTACTCTTCTCATGCTCGTATCCGCTTTTGCCGGGAAGGAGCTTTCCGACAGGGGATACTGTCACGCGATCGCCGCGGGGTACCGTTTTTACAGTTATGGCGACGCGATGTTTATTGTCTGACCCAGGCCAGGAGGCCTTGTCTCGTGCGAGGCGACCTTTTTTATTTCTTGCATGGAGAAAAAAGATTGGAGTGATTTCAGGGGATGTCTTCAGGTTTCACAGTTCTACATCAGGACTCCGGTTGCGCTGCCCGGAGAGGCTCTTTGAAAACCGGACATGGAGAAATTGCGACTCCGGTATTCATGCCGGTCGGTACAAACGCCACCGTAAAGGCGATGACTCCGGATGACCTTCTTCAGCTTGACGCCGGAATAATACTTGCCAATACCTATCACCTCTATCTCAGGCCAGGGGAGAGGCTGATAGAAAAGCTTGGCGGGCTTCACAGCTTCATGAACTGGAAACGCCCTCTACTCACAGACAGCGGAGGGTTTCAGGTATTCAGTCTTGGAGAACTCTGCAAGATAACCGAGGAAGGGGTCAGATTCAGGTCGCATCTCGACGGTTCATCACATTTCATTACTCCTGAAATTTCGATAGGAATACAGGAGGCGCTCGGCAGCGACGTCATCATGTGCTTTGACGAGTGCGCTCCGGCAACCGCCGACTATGGTTACGTCAAGAAGTCGCTGGAGATGACCACCCGCTGGGCGAAGCGCTGCAAGGCGTTTCACAGGAGGGAGGGGCAGAAGCTCTTCGGAATAATACAGGGGGGGATGCATCACGACCTGAGAGAACAGAGTATTGATCAGATATGTTCCACAGGCTTTGACGGTTATGCCTTGGGCGGGCTGTCGGTGGGAGAGTCAAAGAGCGAGATGTATGATGTCATGGAGCACTGTTCGCCACTCATGCCGTCTGATTCACCAAGATACATCATGGGGATCGGGGCGCCTGAAGACCTTGTGCAGGCGGTTTTTTCAGGTTATGACATGTTCGACTGCGTGATGCCTACCAGAAATGCCAGAAACGGCACTCTTTTCACCAGCCAGGGGAGACTGAACATCAAGGCAGCGATCTACGAGGATGATGCCGGGCCGCTCGATCCGGAATGCGACTGCCATGTCTGCCGGAATTATTCGCGTGCGTACCTCAGGCATCTCTACCGCGCTGGCGAGATACTCTCGTCAAGGTTGAATACTTTTCACAACCTGCATTACTATCTCAATCTGATGAAAAAAATGCGCGAAGCCATTGAAAACGACAGCTTCATCTCATTTTACAAAGATTTCCGAGCCGGATACGGGTCGGATTTGATAACGTCTGATAACCGGTGACTGGCCGATAGAAGTTCAATGGTTTCCATCTGGAAACTCCGGATGAGAAACAGTCGGTTTGCTGTTCGGAAAACACCCTTTCCGGAGGGAAACTGAAATAACTGAAAGAGGAGGTAATATTATTATGACAGGTCTGGCTTTTGCCATGTCGGGGCCGGCTAACGGCGCCGCGACAGCTTCGGGTGGGATGGCGGCTTTTCAGCAGTTCATTCCGCTGGTTTTCATGTTCGCTATTTTTTATTTTCTTCTGATAAGACCGCAACAGAAAAAAGCGAAGGAGCATAAGGTGCTGCTCGATTCTCTCAAAAAGGGGGACATGGTTGTCACTGCAGGCGGCGTTCATGGCAAGGTGATTTCGGTTGAAGACAGCGTTGTATCACTGGAGATAGCTACAGGGGTAACGGTCAAAATCAACAAGCCGTACATAGCCGCTGTAAAAAAAGACTAGTCGTGCATCATTCTGAGTTTCCGGAGTGAAACCGGACAAATTCTCAAGGGGGAATGAGCTTCATGCCTAAGGAAAACGGCTGGCGCATAAGCCTTATACTGATTTTTGCTTTTCTCTCGATTCTCTTTCTGCTTCCGACTCTTCTGCCGAAACTCCCCTCATGGTGGGGAGGGGTGCTGCCGAAGGACCGGATACATCTGGGGCTTGATCTTCAGGGGGGGACCCATCTTGTGCTTGAGGTTGAGACCGACAAGGCGGTCTCGGGCTCTCTCGATCTGGTCGCCACTGATCTTGAAGACACTCTTAACTCAAAAACGCTCAGATTTAAAAAGATCGGCCGCAAGGGACAAGACAGGGTTTCCCTCGTTTTTTACGAGAAAGAGACCGCCGAAGCGGTACGCAAGCTTCTGAAGGACAAGTACCCTGGCTATGCACAGGGCTCTGTCTACGACGATGGAGGATTCGTCGCTTTCGATCTTCAGATGGACGATGCCGCGGCGCGGGACAGAAAGGACAAATCAGTGGCGCAGGCGCTTGAGACGATCAGGAACAGGATTGATCAGTTCGGAGTTTCGGAGCCTGTGATACAGCGGGAAGGGGAGCGGAATATCGTTGTGCAGCTCCCCGGGATCAAGGATCCGCAGCGCGCCATCGATCTTATCGGTAAGACAGCCCGCCTCGAATTCAAGATGGTTCGGGAGGATATCTCTCCTGATTCCGCCTCAATCCCCGAAGATGCGGAGATTCTGAAGGAAAAATCGGTAGACCACGTAACCGGCGGGGTTACTGAGATTCCGCTGGTGGTTCAAAAGAAGTCGATGATTACCGGTGATCTTCTCACGGACGCGCAGGTGCGGATAGATTCGCAGTTCAACCAGCCTTACGTGGCGATCGAATTCAACTCGCTCGGAGCCAAGCTTTTCGACCAGGTGACCGCCGCCAACGTCGGGAAGCGCTTTGCCATAGTTCTCGACAGTACGATTTATTCGGCTCCGGTGATCCGTGAGAGGATATCCGGAGGGAGCGCGCAGATTTCAGGGAGTTTCACCGAAAAGACAGCTGCCGACCTTGCCATAGTTCTCAGAGCGGGAGCGCTTCCCGCCCCAGTGAAGATAATCCAGAATGTCACCGTAGGCCCGTCGCTTGGTCAGGACTCGATCAATAAGGGGCTCTTCGCCGGTCTCGTCGGAGTTCTGCTGGTTATCGTTTTCATGGGAATCTATTACAAGCTCTCCGGGATGGTCGCAAACCTCGGTATGTTTCTTAATATACTCTACCTTATGGGGGCTCTCGCAGCGCTAGGGGCGACTCTCACTCTCCCCGGCATTGCCGCCATCGTCCTTCTGGTCGGCATGTCCGTTGACTCCAACGTCATCATCTTCGAGAGGATAAGGGAGGAGCTGAAAATGGGGAAGAGCCCGCTCGCGGCTCTCGACACCGGATACGACAAGGCGTTCACGACCATTATGGATTCGCATGTGACAACCCTGATTACAGCCGCCGTTCTGTTCCAGTTCGGCACCGGGCCGGTTAAGGGTTTTGCGGTATCACTGAGCCTCGGGATCATAATCAATCTTTTCACCTCGCTTGTGGGGACAAAAGTGGTTTTCGACCAGGTGCTCCGAAGGGGAGATGTCAGGAAACTCAGCATATGAAAGGGGGAGCGGATGGAACTTCTCGGTAAAACCGGAATAGATTTCATAGGCAAGAGAAAAATCTCTTTTGCCGTTTCAATCATAATTTCAATCATAGGGATCGCAGGGATCATCCAGATAGCGCGGGGAGCGGCCAACATGGGTATAGATTTCTCAGGCGGCACAGCCATGCAGCTAAGCTTTGAGAAACCTGTCCCGATCGCTGACGCGAGAATCGCCCTGCACAGGCACGGAATAGAGAAGGCGGATCTGCAGGAGATCAAAACAGGAAACAAGCTTCTTGTGAAAATCGCCGGCGCCGCTGTAGGCAAGCCTTCCGAGGCGGTTCAGGAAGCTTTTGCCAAAGAGTTCCCCGGCAACCGCTACACTCTTGAAAGCAACACGGAGATCGGCCCCTCTATCGGGGACAAGTTGCGAAAGGACACCCTGATAGCTGTAGCCATCTCTCTTGTCGGGATCGTTCTGTATATAGCCTGGAGATTCGACCTCAAATTCGGGATAGCAGCTACCGTGGCGACAGCGCATGACTGTCTGGCCATGTTCGCCGCATTCTATCTGCTCAACAAGGAGATAAACCTCCTTTTCATAACGGCAGTTCTTACAATAGCGGGATATTCGCTGACCGACACTGTGGTAGTTTTCGACAGGATACGGGAGAACCTCCGCAAGGATACGAAAGGGTCGCTCACTTCCGTTTTCAACTACAGCATAAACGAGGTTCTCTCCAGGACGATAATCACTTCACTTACGACTTTCATCGTCGCGTCTTCGCTTTTTTTCCTCGGTGGCGAGGTCATTCACGATTTCTCTCTCGCGCTTCTGGTAGGGATCATCGTCGGAGTTTATTCATCGGTTTTTGTTGCCAGCCCGCTGGTCGTCATCATCGAAGAACGCGCCGCGGCGCGGAGCCAGGCGTAGCTCCCCCTGCTCCGCATTCGTCATTTGCAGGCCGGAAATTCCTGTTGATTATCGGGTAATTGTTCTTTACATACTCTTTTCATTATGATAAATATTCCAGCTCGCTCAAATGTTACTTTGTTTTCTTTGGGTAGAATTCCGAATGAAGAAAATACTGTTTTTACGATTCGGAAAGAGGATAAAAGCGCATTTACAGAGATTAAAGCAAAACAAATCTTTTCATACAAATTCAAGCACGCAAAGGAGGTGTTGTCAGTGCCGGCAACCGAGAAAAAGCAGGAAATAATCAATACGTTCAGAAAGCATGAAACAGACACTGGGTCGCCTGAAGTTCAGGTAGCTCTTCTCACGGACAGAATAAGCTATCTTACGGAGCATTTCAAAACCCACAAGAAAGATCACCACAGCCGCCGCGGGCTCCTCAAACTGGTCGGGCAGAGAAGGCGCCTTCTTGATTATCTCAAGGGGAAAGACGTGGAGAGATACAGAAAAGTGATTGAGCAACTTGGAATACGCAGATAATGAGAAAAGGCGCTTTTCCCGGTTTTAACCCCGGTTGGCGCCTTTTCGATTTTTTTTGAAAAGGGCTTTTACAGCCCTTTTATTTTTGTTGGGGGCGTGGATAGAGTTTCCATGAACTTTTTCATCGAGGCTGTATCGACGACCCCAGCGCAACTCACACGGGGAGATACCATGGAACAGATTGTAAATGTTGAATTTGCCGGAAGAAATGTAAGCATTTCCACCGGCAAGATGGCGAAACAGGCCAATGGAGCGGTTGTTGTAAGAAGCGGCGACACGATAGTTCTTGTCACAGTTGTGGCGCAGAAGGAGGCGAAGGCGGGACAGGATTTCTTCCCGCTTACGGTTAATTACACTGAAAAAGCCTATGCAGGCGGGAAGATACCAGGCAGCTTCTTCAAGCGTGAGGCGCGTCCGTCCGACCCGGAGACTCTGGTGGCCAGATTGATCGACCGCCCTGTCCGTCCACTGTTTCCTGAACACTTCCTGAACGAGACCCAGATCATGGCTACAGTTCTCTCCGCAGACAAGGACAATGATCCCGGCATTCTCTCCATGATCGGCGCATCTGCCGCCCTCATGATTTCGGATATTCCGTTCAACGGCCCGCTTGCCGGAGTGAAGGTCGGGCGCGTAAACGGAAATTTTGTCTGCAACCCGCGAGCGGATGAGCTCGATAAAAGCGACCTCGAAATAGTGGTGGCGGCAAGCCGGGATGCAGTCATAATGGTTGAGGGAGAGGCCAGGTTTGTCTCTGAAGAGGATATGCTTGATGCGATATTTTTTGCAAAGGAGGCTATGCTTCCGCTGATAGAGGCACAGGAAGAGCTGAGAAAAATAGCGGGTATCGAGAAAATGATCGTGGAGCCTCCGGCTGTGGATGAAGCTCTTCTGGCAAAGGTGCGCGATTTGGCCTGTGAAAAGATAGGAGAGGCGGTAAGGATCAAATCGAAACAGGAGCGGCACAACCGGATTGACCTCGTCATAGCCGAAACATTGGAGAGCCTCAGGAGTGAATATGAAGGGAGGGAAAAGGAGATAAAGGGATTCATCGGCGACCTGGAGTATGAGCGGGTACGCCATGACATTCTTGAAACCGGCGTGCGGATAGATGGCCGCGATACCGTAACGGTGCGTCCGATTTCCACCGAAGCCGGCCTTCTCCCCCGGGTGCATGGCTCGGCGCTTTTTACCCGAGGAGAAACCCAGGCTCTCGTAACTGCAACTCTTGGCACATCCAGCGACGAGCAGAGGATGGACTCCCTTTTCGGCGAATACCGCAAACGTTTTCTACTTCACTACAATTTCCCTCCTTTCTCGGTCGGAGAAACAAGTTTCCGCCTGGGGCCGGGGCGACGCGAGATAGGGCACGGAATGCTGGCGGAGCGAGCGCTTTCGGCGGTCATTCCGGAACATGAGGCTTTTCCGTATACCATAAGGATCGTATCCGAAACGCTGGAGAGCAACGGTTCCTCATCCATGGCTACCGTCTGCGGCGGCAGCATGGCGCTCATGGACGCAGGCGTTCCGGTTTCTGCGCCGGTAGCCGGAATAGCGATGGGGCTTATCAAAGAGGGGGAAAAGATTGCGATACTCTCCGACATTCTTGGCGATGAGGATCATCTTGGAGATATGGATTTCAAGGTTGCAGGCACTGCCGACGCTGTTACCGCCCTGCAGATGGACATAAAGATCGGCGGGGTCACAAAGGAGATAATGCAGCGCGCGCTGATGCAGGCGCGCCAGGGGCGTCTCCATATTCTTGGCAGGATGGCAGAAACGCTCGCCACCCCACGCCCGGAGATGTCGCCGTTCGCGCCAAGGATCACGACTATTTACGTCAAAACCGACAAGATACGCGACGTTATCGGCTCCGGCGGAAAAAACATACGCAACATTACGGAAACTGCCGGGGTAACTGTTGACATCGACGACACCGGGAAGATCAACATAGCTAGCACCAGCAAGGAGGCGTGCGATCTTGCGATACAGATGATAAGGGGGTTGACCGAGGAGGCGGAAGAAGGGCGTCTCTATATGGGGACTGTCAGAAAGATCATGGATTTTGGCGCCTTTGTTGAGATCATCCCCGGGACTGACGGTCTTGTTCATATCTCCGAGCTTGACACTAAAAGGGTGAAAAGTGTTACGGATGTCCTGAATGAAGGCGAGAAGGTGCTCGTCAAATGCATAGGTGTGGACAAGAATGGAAAGATAAAGCTTTCAAGAAAGGAAGCCCTCGGATTCAACCCTGACGGCACGCCGGTTTCAGAACCGTCGGAAACGCCGTCTGAGTAGGATTGCCTGATTGCGCTTGATGTAAGAAAGGGGTGAAATATAAAATTGTTTCACCCTTTTCCGGTATTGCTGGGTGGCCTGTTTTCCCTTGACAGCTATTTCCGGTTTTGTATATTGTATACAAAATTTACTCTGAACCCAAATCTCCGGGAAAATAAGCGTTTAGTTATGTCATGCCGACGATGGCAAACAGTTACAAAAAAAAAATCCGTTCTATTTTAATCCCTGCAACTTCTTTCAGCAGAGGCTCTTTCAAAAAGATTGTCATTTCCGAATGATTTTCCCTGGTATCCGGCTCCACTGTTCTCACATCTCTCCGGTTTGCTGCTTCCGGTTGTTTTTTCACAGGCCTGACCCCACTGTTATATCCTCCGGAATGGCACTTATACTTTTGAGTGACCCCCAGCGTATTGCCGAATCTTATAGAAATGAAACCAAGGAGAAAACATGACAACTGAAAGAGCAAAGATAATCTGGACAGAAATTGATGAAGCCCCGGCTCTGGCGACTTACTCACTGCTGCCGATAGTCAGCGCATTTACAAAGGCGGCAGGTGTTGTCGTAGAGACAAGCGACATTTCTGTGGCTGGAAGAATCATAGCGAACTTCCCCGATAATCTTGCGGAGAGCCAGAAAATTCCGGACTGTCTGGCTGAGCTTGGCGCGCTTACCCAGAGGCCTGAAGCCAATATAATAAAACTTCCTAACATAAGCGCCTCCATTCCTCAGCTTAAAGCCGCGATCAAGGAGCTGCAGGAGCAGGGTTACAATATACCTGATTATCCGGAGAATCCCCGGACTGACGCCGAGAGAGAGATTCACGCAAGATATGCCAAAGTGCTTGGGAGCGCGGTGAATCCGGTACTGAGAGAGGGGAACTCTGACAGGAGATCCGCCAGAGCTGTAAAGGAGTATGCAAAGAAGCACCCGCACAAGATGGGCGCATGGAACCCGGATTCCAGAACACATGTCTCGTGGATGGATTGTTGCGATTTTTACGAGAACGAGAAGTCGGTCACCATGGAGAAAGCCGGAAATGTGAAGATCGAATTTGTCGGCAAGGATGGGAAGGTAACAACTCTTAAGGATAAGCTGCCACTTCAGGCCGGAGAGGTCTTTGACGGGACTTTCATGAGCGTCCGCGCTCTCCGAAGATTCATCGATGAGCAGATTGAGGATGCAAAATCTAAAGGCGTTCTCTTCTCTGTCCACCTCAAGTCTACGATGATGAAGATTTCTGACCCCATCATGTTCGGTCACTTTGTCTCAGTCTACTTCAAGGATGTATTCCAGAAGCATGCCGCTACCTTCAGTGAGCTCGGGGTGAATCCTGATCTCGGCCTGGGGGACCTCTACCTGAAACTTCAGAAGCTTCCGGAAGAGAAGCGGAAAGAAATTGAAGCGGATATCCAGGAGACCTACAAGAAGAGGCCGCCCCTTGCCATGGTCGATTCCGACAAGGGGATCACAAATCTCCATGCCAGCAACGACATCATCATCGACGCCTCCATGCCTGTGGTCATACGTGACTCCGGCACGATGTGGGGGCCGGACGGCAAGCCGCATGAAGTGAAATGCGTGATCCCGGACAGATGCTATTCGCGCTGGTATCAGGTCTGCATTGATTTCTGCAGGAAGAACGGTCAGTTCGATCCGACCACGATGGGCTCGACATCCAACGTCGGCCTCATGGCCCAGAAGGCCGAGGAGTACGGCTCGCACGACAAAACCTTCAAGGTGCCGGCAGACGGCGTTGTGCGGGTTCTTGACGATAGCTGCTCCGTGCTTATGCAGCACGAAGTGGAAGAAGGGGATATCTGGCGCGCCTGCCAGGCGAAAGACCTTCCGATACGGGACTGGGTGAAGCTGGCGGTCAACAGGGCGCGTGCGACCGGCACCCCTGCGGTGTTCTGGCTGGACAGGAACAGGGCGCACGACGCGCAGATGATCCTGAAGGTGGAAAAATATCTGAAAGATCACGATACAAACGGTCTTGACATCCGGATAATGGCGCCGATGGAAGCGATGCTCTTCACCTGCGAGAGGGCGAAAGCGGGCAAGGACACCATCACAGTGACAGGAAACGCACTGAGAGATTACCTGACCGATCTCTTTCCGATCCTTGAACTTGGCACGAGCGCCAAGATGCTTTCGATCGTCCCCCTTCTGGCTGGCGGCGGCCTTTTTGAAACAGGAGCCGGTGGCTCCGCGCCAAAGCATGTGCAGCAGTTCCAGCAGGAAGGGTATCTCCGCTGGGACTCGCTTGGAGAGTTTCTTGCCCTGGCCGTTTCTCTTGAGCATCTGGCCGCCACTTTCAAAAACGAGAGAGCGCAGCTTCTGGCCGACACGCTTGATCAGGCCAACACCAAGTTTCTTGAAAACAACAAGAACCCTGCCCGCAAGGTAGGCCAGATCGACAACAGAGGGAGCCATTTCTATCTTGCCATGTACTGGGCGCAGGCGCTGGCAGAGCAGAACAGGGATATGGAGCTCAGGGAGCGGTTTTCAAAAGTGGCCAAAGCGCTTGAAGAGAACGAGGCGAAGATCAACGAAGAGCTGATCGGGGCGCAGGGGAAACCTGTCGATATGGGTGGGTACTACCATCCCGACAAGATCAAGACCGAAAAGGCAATGCGCCCGAGCCGGACTCTGAACGCCATAATAGATTCGGTCATCTGACAGCTAAACAGGAGGGGACGAAGCGACGCCACTCTCCTTATCATATTTGTAACACAACAATTCCAGGAGGTTATTGATTATGGCACGTAAAAAGATTTCTCTCATCGGCGGCGGACAGATCGGAGGCGTTCTGGCACAACTCTGCGCTCTGCGTGAACTCGGGGATGTAGTCCTCTTTGATATAGTCGAAGGGCTCCCGCAGGGGAAATGCCTTGATATCGCCGAGGCTGCTCCTGTAGACGGATTTGATGTCTGTCTCAAAGGGACAAACGACTACGCAGACATAGCCGGTTCCGACGTGATTATCGTGACCGCAGGCCTGCCACGCAAGCCGGGGATGAGCCGCGACGATCTTATCGAGGTCAACTCCAAAATTATGACGACAGTTGCGGAGGGGATCAGGAAGTATGCCCAGGATGCAATAGTGATAGTTATCTCGAATCCGCTCGATGCGATGGTTACGCTCTGCCAGCGTATTACAGGTTTCCCGCACAACAGGGTGATAGGGCAGGCTGGTGTTCTCGATTCAGCCCGTTTTGCAGCGTTCATCGCCTGGGAGCTTGGCGTCTCCGTCAAGGATGTCACCGCTGTCACTCTTGGCGGCCACGGAGACGACATGGTGCCGCTTGTCCGCTACACAAGCGTCTGCGGAGTGCCTGCGATGGAGCTTCTTGAGCGCAAGTACAAGGACAAGGCCAAGGCGAAAGAGGTCATGGATGCAATGGTCAAGCGCACCCGTGGTGCGGGCGGTGAAGTTGTGGCTCTTCTCAAGACAGGCTCGGCCTTTTACTCGCCAGCCTCATCCGCTATCGCCATGGCCGAGTCGATTCTTAAGGATTCAAAACGTGTTCTCCCGACCTGCGCCTATCTCCAGGGTGAATTCGGAGTAAACGGTTATTACGTCGGCGTACCCTGCGTTCTCGGCGCCAATGGTGTTGAGCAGATTCTCGAGCTGTCTCTGAACGATGAGGAGCAGGCGATGATGGACAAGTCGGTAGCCGCCGTGAAGGAGCTGGTCAGCACCCTGAAATGATACTCTATTGATACATAATGCGGTTTGGCGTTCGCAAAAGAAAGGCGGATGAATCGTCCGCCTTTCTTTTGTAACTTGAGCGGCATTAATTCAGACTTTTAATACGGAAATAAAGGAGTCTTGCCAGATGGAGAAAAAACTTCCAAATATCGAAATTATCGAAAAGTATTGCAAAGGGTGCCATATCTGCGTCGAGTTCTGTCCGACTAAAGTTCTAGAGATGAAGGGCTTTGTAGTATCGGTAAAGAATCTCGAAGCCTGCACCAAATGCATGCAGTGCGAGTTGCGTTGTCCGGATTTCGCGATAAGAGTTCATGCAGAATAATCATACGGGAGGAAATAAACAGTGGCAAAAAAAGTAGCGTTCATACAAGGTAACGAAGCTGCAGCCCACGGAGCCATCTACGCCGGTTGCAACTTTTTCGCCGGCTATCCGATCACTCCTTCTACAGAAGTGGCTGAGGTGATGTCTCTTGAACTGCCCAAAACCGGCGGCAAGTTTATCCAGATGGAAGACGAGATCGGCGCGATGGCCGCTCTTATCGGAGCGTCGCTCGGTGGTGCAAAGGTTCTTACTTCAACCTCCGGCCCCGGTCTCTCTCTGAAGCAGGAAAATATCGGCTACGCCTGCATAGCGGAAGTGCCGTGCGTCATCGTCAATGTCATGAGGGGCGGCCCTTCGACAGGGATGCCGACCGGCCCAAGTCAGTCCGATATCATGTGCGCAAAATGGGGGACGCATGGCGACCACCCGGCAATCTGTCTTGTCCCCGCTTCGGTGCAGGAGCTTTTCGAGGAGACAGTCCGCGCATTCAGCCTGGCCGAGAAATATCGCACCCCCGTTATGATCATGCCTGACGAGATAGTGGCGCACATGCGCGAGAGAGTCGTTTTCCCTGAACCTGGCGAGATAGAGGTCATAAACCGTACAGCACCCAGCGTGCCGCCTGAACAGTACAAACCGTACGACACAAGTTTCGGCGATGTGCCTCCGCTTGCGGCGTTCGGCTCAGGTTACAAATTCCATGTGACAGGCCTGAACAAGATGCAGGATGGCTTTCCCACCACGAAGGCAGCCATAGTGCAGGCTGAGGAGGAGCGCCAGGTACGAAAGGTCGAGGCGAACAAGGCGGATATCATGAAGTGGGAAGAGTATCTGATCGATGACGCCGAGATTGTGATTGTCGCCTATGGGTCCACTTCGCGTTCCGCCCGCTATGCGGTGAATGCCGCACGCGAACAGGGGATCAAGGCAGGTCTCTTCCGCCCGATCACCTTCTGGCCATTCCCAGAGGAACGCCTCCTCGAGATATCCAGAAAAACCAAAGCATTCATCACTCCAGAGATGAGTCTCGGGCAGTGCAACGGCGTTGTCAAGGGGTGCATAGAGGGGAATGCTCCAGTATACGGCATATATCATGTCGATGGCGAGCCGGTAAGCCCCGACGAGATTCTGAACAAGATGAAGGAGGTCAAGTAACATGGCTTACGATTACGATAAATGGATCCGTCCCGGAAAACTCCCCCATATCTGGTGCCCGGGGTGCGGCCACGGCATTGTCATGAAAGGGCTGATCCGAGCGTTCGACACGCTGCAGCTGAAAAAAGAGGAGACGGCTATTGTTTCAGGCATCGGTTGTGCATCGCGTCTTCCCGGATATATAGATTGTTGCACTCTGCACACCACACATGGACGCGCGGCAGCTTTCGCCACCGGTCTGAAGATGGCGCGCCCCGAAATGAAAGTCATCCTCTGCGGCGGAGATGGCGATGGAACCGCAATCGGCGGAAATCACTTCATCCATGCCTGCCGCCGCAACATAGACATGACTTATATAATCATGAACAACTACATCTACGGGATGACAGGCGGACAGTTCTCCCCCGCCACCCCTACAGGGCATAAAGCCTCCACTACGCCCTACGGCAACCCCGATCCAAATTTCGACATTGCAAAGCTCGCCATCGGCGCAGGCGCCACCTTCGTTGCACGCGGCACCGCTTTTCATGCGGCACAGCTCGACAAGCTGATAGTGGAAGCAATACAGCACAAGGGATTTTCTGTTGTCGAGATTCTTGACGATTGCCCGACCACATATGGTCGCCGGAACAAATTCAAATCGGTTATTGAGATGATGAACCGGCTGAAAGAGATTTCCGTTCCGGTCAAGGCGGCCGAGAAGATGACCCCCGAGCAGTTGCAGGGAAAGGTGCTTACCGGTGTGCTTTACAAGGAAGAGAAGCCTGAATACTGCGAGCAGTACGCAAAAGTCATCGAGCGGGCGCAGGTCGGCAAATAGCAAATGGTGAATGAGCAATTATCATCACTTTGAATAAAGGAGCTAAAGATGTCACGTTATGAACTCAGATTTTCCGGCGCAGGGGGGCAGGGGCTGATCACCGCCGGGATTATCATGGCCAAGGCCGCTTCCATCTACGAAGGGAAGCAGGCGGTACAGTCCCAGAGCTACGGCCCCGAGGCGCGCGGCGGCGCCTCCAAGTCCGAAGTCATAATTTCGGACGGCCCCATCGACTATCCGAAGGTCACAAAATGCGACGCTCTGCTCGCGATGACTCAGGAGGCCGCCGATAAATATTCCTCCGATCTCAAAGAGGGGGGGGTGCTTCTGACGGACTCTGAATTTGTCCTGCGCCCGCCGAAGGGAAACTTCAAACATGTCGCTTTTCCGATCATGACAACCGCGAAGGAGGAGGTAGGCCGCGAAATAGTAGCAAATATCGTGGCGTTCGGCGCAATGGTTGCCCTGACCGGCCAGGTCAGTCGGGAGAACGCGGAGAAGGCTGTTCTCTCAAGCGTCCCGGAGGCGTTTCTCGAACTTAACAAAAAGGCTTTTACGCTGGGGTACGAAAAGGCTCTGGCGGCAAGCGCCTGACATATCTCCTCGTGATCGAAAGAAGCCGGTTCGGAGGCGATCGGAAGCTGCTCCTGAAGGCCTCAGACGAGTCGATCCCGACAGATGCCAATGAAAAGACCCGGGTAACCGGGTCTTTTCATTTTTCCTTTCCAGAATATCCTTGTTATCAGTAAGCCCAGTATGGGCCGCTCCCGAGATAGGAGCTTTTCCCCTCTATCCCAAGAAAAACATTTCTCCCGAAATAGAATGGCAGACCCCAGTCGAATCCGCCTGAAGCGCTGCCCCCCATATCTGAAAAAACATTGTTGGAGCTGTTCACAAGGGTTGCGAAATTTCCGATCGTAAAATTGACTGTACCGCTTGGTGAGCCGGTGTACCCGCTGTTAACGGCTGTCAGCGATTTTGCGCTGGATGGGCAGTAAAAGCCGGAGTAAGGATAGCCGCAAGCAGGGAGAATTGAAGATGATGCCGGAAAATAAAGGCCGTTAGATCCAGAGTCTATGAAACTCTCCGTCAGATTTGAACCATTGAACTGTGTGACGAAATTTCCGTAGCTGTCGGCAGGATAGGGTGTTACCGAAGAGATCGTGTTGTTTGATCTCGTTCCGACTCCGAATATCAGATTGCCGTTTAGGGTCGGGACTCCACCTGAAGGTACGGAAGGTAGCTGAACAAGCACTCCGTTGTTGTCAACAGGGAGAAGCGCCACAGGATTCTTCACCTGACTTGAGATCGGTGCGACTGCTCTTACACAATCCGAAGCCGTGCAGCTGTAATACATGCCGTTATTCACGCTGGAGGCGCAGAGGTCTCCACAATCCTCTCTGAAAAGTCCTACCCCGAGTATGCCGTTGTAGCCGGCGACAGATGGGGTCGCATCCGGATACTGGCAAGCTCTTGGTAAAACGCCAAAATTCGAGTCTATTACATGAACAGGTGTTTGAACCGCCGGTTCATTACCGAGAATTACTTCAGCAGACTGGACTGGCCCCCATACTGAAGAGCCGTCCCCGAACTGGACGCATTCGGCCAGAGAGCCGGTTCCAGATGTAACCTGCGGCAGAGATACGCTTGAGCCGAGAGCCTGTCTGAAAACGCGGAGACCGTAACTCCCCGTGTCAAGGAGGATGTCGTTAACAACCTGGCAGACAGATGAACCTGGAGTGCAGATTTTAACGCTTACGCATGGTTTGTTGGGATATGAGCCGCCTGAGCAGAGAGAGCCGTTTACTGTTATCGGCAATACATTGACCAACGTGCTGCCGCCGTTGTCGCCGGTTCCGCCTCCGGTGTTCCCTCCCGTGTCACCACCGCTGCTTCCTTCTCCTCCGCTTGATCCCTGAACCACAGTCAATGAGGCTGTCGCGCGGATATTGCCGGATGAGACAGTGATTGTAGTCACTCCGGCTGTCACTCCTGTGGCTGTTCCGGAAGAGCTTATGGTTGCTATCGCAGGATTGGATGATGACCATGCGACGGAATAAGTCATATCGCTAGTGCTGTTGTCCGAGAAAGTTCCTGTAGCGTTGAATGACAGGGTGGAGCCGGTCGCAACAGCGGCGCTGTCCGGAGCTATCGCTAGGCTGCTCAGAGTTTTTACAGGTTGCGTTGTTGTGCCTCCTGTCCCTCCATCTCCACCTCCGCCGCTTCCTCCGCAACCTGCCATTGCTATAAGGAAAAGAAGAAGTAAGAAAAATTTATCTGATTTCATCAATGCTTACCCCCTCTGGAATCAGTGCGGCTGCGTACGCTCTCCCCCCGAGATTCCTCATGTGCCCCCACTTTTCGACAGTAATGTTTACGCTTTTTATCTGCTGCCGCCTGACGCCATGTTTACGCGCTGTTTTTTTAAGGGCGGCATCATATTCGTTCCAGTAACCTCCGAGCAGTTGTGTCAAATCAGGGTGATTATAACCTTTCCAGGCTATCCCGAAAACGATTCCGTCCGAAGTGATATATTCGCGCACAGTTGTCGCATCGGAGACAAATTCCTGAACCGTGTACCCTTTTGACGAACTGAATGATGTTGTCTGCGTTGCGTTAAGCATTTTTCTGTCTGAAGAGAGTGTTTCGGTTTTGCCTCCGAGAGCCGCATCCGCATGGCTGCTTGAGAGGATGATGGATAAAGCCAGTAATCCTGTGAATATGAAAACGCTCCGTCTCATTTCCGTTTTTCCTTTCTTTTGAGGTTCTTGCAAAAGTCATAAAAGCTGCCATTCCCGAGGTAGTTTCCATCCGGAGTTTCCGGATGGAAACGAGATAAGCGATCGGGAAAAAGAGTCGTCACCCTGCGCGAAGTCGCAGGGTCTACAGGAAACATCATCGAGCTCTTCAGATGGATTCTGCGACTACGCTTCGCTCCGCGCAGAATGACAGTATTCTGGATGCCTGATAGAATCATTCGGGGATGACACCCTTTTTGCAAGAGCCTCTTTTGTCTGATTTGTAATCAGATATGAAATTCTCCCTCATTGTATCTCATATTTGTACCCCAGACCGTAAACGGAATGAATTATTTCAGTGTCTGGGGATGCCTGGGCGATTTTTTTCCGGAGGTTTTTTATATGGCTGTCGATTGTCCGGTCGCTGACGATCCTCTGATCCTCGTATATTTGGTTCATAAGCTTTTCACGCCCGTAAATGCGCCCCGGAGCGGATGAGAGAAGTTTCAGCAGCTTGAATTCAACCACTGTCAGTTCGAGCGTAGCGCCGAAAAGCCTCGCTTCAAGCCGATCCTCATCCAGTTCAAGAATACCTGACGCAGGTTCTTTCCTCTCCACACTTCTCCGAAGCACCGCCTTTACCCTGGCGACAACCTCCCTCGGGCTGAACGGTTTGCATATGTAATCGTCCGCGCCGAGCTCAAGGCCAAGGAGCCGGTCAATCTCCTCAACCCTGGCTGTCACCATTATGATCGGGATTTGGGAAAATACCCGTATCTCCTTGCATATTTCTATCCCGTCGGTGCCTGGAAGCATGAGGTCGAGCAGAATCATGTCCGGCGGGGTTACACGTACGTGCGGAATCACATCCAGGCCGTTATCGAGTATATCAGGCTCAAAACCTCCCTGTCCGAGATATCCGGCAAGAAGTTTAGCCAGTTTGGGTTCGTCTTCTACTATAAGGATTCTTTTTCCCATTTTCTTTTACCTGTCAGAGGAATCGCTATTTTCATCAATATCCCCCCTGAGGGCGAATGGAGCGCCTCGATACTCCCTTCGTGCGCTTCTGCAATGTTTTTGCATATTGCAAGTCCCAGGCCGGCTCCACCTGACCTTCTGCTGCGTGACCCTTCAACCCTGTACAGCCTGTCAAAGAGTCTGGCAAGTTCATCATCGCTTACTCCGGGCTCGCTGTCCATAATATCGATTATTGCTGAATTTCCTTTCACCTGAAGCGATGCTCTGATATTTCCCCCCTGATTCGTATATTTTCTGGAGTTGTCGAGAAGGTTGTCAAAAAGCTGTGAAAGCCGCTCCGGGTCGCCGAATGAGAAAACATCAGCTTCAGGGAGATGAAAATCAAGGGTGAGTCCTTTTTCCGAAAATCTCGGGCGCATGCGGCTTACCGCATCAGCCAGGATGCTGTTGAGATTAACCCTCTTTTTATGATATGTGAGCGCTCCGATATCGGAAAGCGCCAGTTGATAGAGATCTTCCACCAGCCTGTTTATCCGTGAAAGCTCGGCCTGCAGGGAAGATATCGATTCAAGTGATAAATCCTGAAGCCCGTCCTGTATCGCTTCAAGCTCCCCGCCCAGTATCGCCAGAGGGGTGCGGAGTTCGTGGGAAATGTCAGCCATGAACTGACGCCTTGCCTGTTCGTTTTTTTTCAGTGTCAGCGCCAGTGAGTTGAAGTCGCGTGACAGATTTCCGAATTCGTCATTGGATTCTACTGATACGCGGACGTCGTAATTTCCGGAGGAGAGATGGCTTGTCGCGGCGGCAAGTTTTTTAAGAGGCCGGGTCAGAAGGCGCGCGAGCGGAAAAGAGATTGCAGCGGAGACAAGCAGCATCACAAGAGCGGTCAGAGCAAAAACAAGCTTCTGCTCTTTGGCGAATTTCAACTGGTGATTGTCGGATAGGGTCTTGTGAGGTAAAAGCCCTATATAGCCGACTGCGGTTCCAGCTTGGTATACCGGTTTCAACTGTTCGATTTCAGACGGATTGGTGATTCCGAAAATGAGATTATGTGCGGCGTCAAGAAGCACTATGCGGCTTTCAAAACGTTTCATGGGAGGGGTCACTTGAGGCCGGGGGGGAGGAGGCTGCTTCGAAAATCTGGGGCGCCTGGGGGGGGGCAGCGTCCGCGAATGGCTGAAGGGAGGGTACTCGGCTATGGTTTCCGCTATCATCTGCGATAAGGCTTCCGGAGTCTTTTTGATGAAATCCCAGTTTCCTGCCGCTGCATAAGCCATTCCCAGTTTTGACGCCAGATACTCCAGACGGCTCTGTTCAAGCTGGTTTATGTATCTGAGAAAGCCGCGGTCCATATTCCATTGCATGATCAGGAACATACTGATCACGATTATTGAATTTGCGGCAAGTATCGCAAAAAAGAGTTTGATTGTGACATTTGATTTTATCATCCGGAATTCTTATCCAACTGAGGTTCTTGCAAAAGTCATA
>DFZL01000034.1 GCA_002382705.1 Geobacter sp. UBA4057 | reverse complement strand
ATCCGGTAGTCAAACCTTTCAACAGCATATTGGAAGATCAGGTAAAGGCGATACCGATCCTGATCGGAAAAGAAAATCGGATCACCGGCATTACCGCGAAGGATAACGTGATACACGGCTGAAGGAAAATGTATGCGGGGTTTGCGAGCCATGGCGGTAGTTTAACATCAAATGTCCGAAAGTCAAGCCTGACCCCATAGGCATCTTGACCCCATAGGTTTTCTGCCGAATCCGGAGTTATCTATCAACCTGTATGAAACAAGGCGTTACTGCGTCCGAAGGGTTGCGACTCCTGTTTCAGGGAAAATCCCCGGAGTTTATGAATCTGAAAGAACAAGGTGCTGAATAGTTACTAATTTTGTTTATTAGCCCATTAAAAGACTTTTGTTGCTAATAGAGCTATTAATATGCTTTTTATGGGCTAATTAATTTGCGGGTGAGCCGCCAGGGACAGCTGCTGGTCGATGGCCTGCATGGGGAGATTCTGACCCAACAACTGGTACAACAGACCTTTGATCTTGATCCCCGCTTTCAGGTGGCGGGGATTGGGGGGTAACAATGGTGGGGCGTTGCGGCGACGGCTTTTTGCCGACCGGTGCTGCGCTTAGTTATGCCAGTTCAACTTTTAGGCTTTTGCCGAGGGCAATGGCCGCTCTTTCGAGGGTTTGAAGAGTAACTGAAGCATTGGCAGGATCAAGGAGCCTGTCCAAGGCTGTACGACTGGTGCGCATCTTCTCGGCCATAGCGGTTTTTGAAAGGTTCGCTTGTTTCATTTCCTGTTCTATCTGGAATGCGATAACCCTCTTGATTGCAGCCGCTTCTGCCTCTGCTCGCAGACCTTCTTCTTCGAGAAAATCGTCAAAATTTGATCCTAAATGTTCGTTTTTCATTTTAGGCCTCTTTTGTAGGTTCCAAGGCGGCTTAATGCAGTCTTGAGTTCGTTTTGCGGGGTCTTTTGTGATTTTTTTATAATTCCATGCAATAAAATCATGTACTCGCCGTCTACCGTAAAGAACACCCGTGCAATGCCGTCTGCCAATCTCGTTCTAACTTCCCACAGATCCTTGTCGATCTTTCTGATGAGCGGCATTCCCAAAGGCCAGCCAAGCTGGGCTGTCTTGATATCTTCGCCGATTTGACGCTTGTCATCACGATGTAAATCCTTCAGCCACTCCCGGACCGGCTCATTACCGGCTTCGATTCGATAAAATACAACCTTAAGGACAAAAGAAATATCGGTCATTTGTGATCCATTGTACCAATATTGGCACGTATGTCAATTTCAATTGAGTATTCCGTTCAGTGATCAAATTCAAAATCACGTCTTCCGCCTGAAAGTGGCAACAAACTGGACGGTCCCAATCTCCTCAAACTCGGTCGCTGTTTCCCGTTCCATAATCATCTTGATGCCACGCATTTTCAGCAATTTTTATAGCAGTTTTTATAACACTACCCCATGCAGGTCCCGCTGGTGGTAACGCCAGGCAAAGGCCACCGCCCTGACATACCAATCCACCAGAAAAACCCCCCAGACCATATACAGGGACAGGTGCAGCAGCAGTCCAGCCGCCCAGGCTAACAGCACCCGCACCCCCACATGGTCACCAGGGTGACGATGAAGACGTAGAAGGTATCGCCCGCGCCGCGCAGGGAACCGGCATACACAAAGGAGATCGCCAGCGGGATCTGGGCAAAGGCCACGATTCGCAGAAAAACCGCTCCCTGCCGGATCACCTCCGGGTCATGGGTGAAGATCATCAGCAGATACTGCGGCAGGGTCAGAAAAATCAGCGCCATGATGCCCATCACCACCATGGCCAGCCGTAACGCCTCGCGGTGACTGGCCTTGGCCCGCTGATATTTTTTTGCCCCCAGTGATTGCCCCATCAGGGTGGCGGCGGCGATGCCCATGCCGGCGCCGGGCATGAAGGAGAGCGATTCGATCGAGAGGCCGATCTGGTGGGCGATCACTACGGTGGTGCCGGTGGAGAGTCCCCAGAAGACCGTCATGGTGGTAAATACCAGTAGTTGACCCATGCCGGTGGCGGCAATGGCCGAGGCGCCCAGCCCGCCGGTCATGAAGATGTCGGCGATGCCGACCAGCCGTTGAAACAGCGATGATAGCAGCACCGGCAGGGAGAGCCGGAAGACGTTGCAACGGATCGAGGCTGGTTTACGATGCAGGCAGGGGAGTATGCGGCGCAGCAGAGAAGGCATAGGGCGGACTGTAGACCTTCCCGGTCGGGGGCGTCAACAAAAACGGACGAGATCGTGCTGATCCCGTCCGTTTTTGTTGACATTTAACTGACCACCGGAAAATAAGCCACCTTAAGAAACGTGATGACCTGACAATGTATCCAGTGAGTGACGACGTCGGTTGGTCTGCGCTCGATTGTCGCCTGGGTTTATTGAAGCTTACCAGCCCGGCAACTGTAACGGTTTAACCAGTTTTGCTCCGGCATCAAGTGCATGTAATAAGAGCAGCAAGATTACGAGCTGATTCTCGAGTCTGCTCGAAATACCTGCCGCGCAATTCGCAGATTAACATTCCTTGGTAAGAGTCAATGAACTCAGCGAGAAGGTCACGGAAAGGGATGTCACCCCACCCGACCGGCATATGGGAATCTCCCTTGCCGAAAGGGATCTGATGGGTCTGCTGCTTCTCGGTGTGGTAGACGGGGTTGCCGAAGTTGTCATGCACGTGGCAATGAGCAATCAAGGTGGCTATAGCGCGGACTTCTGAGATCTCATTGAGGTTATAAAATCTTGAAGCCATGTGGAGATGTCCAAAATCCAGGTTGATCCTGACGTTGTCACGATTAATCCTTTCCACTTGTGCCATAAGATTTACGGGAAGCTCTGCATAACAGTATGGAGAGTGATGCAGATAGGGACGAGCATTCTCCATGGCGATGACCACCATTGGGAATTTGTCCGCAGCCTCTTGCAGCATTGTCGCCTCCAGCTCAAGCAGCCTTTCTTCTTCAGCTGACTCCATAGTTATCTGCCCATGTACTCCGAACTCCTCCTCCACAAGGAAGCGTCCCGGGTGATAGACCATCAGTTCAGCGCCTACTTCTGCCGAAAATTCAAGGGATGCCATCAAGACATCCCTATGCAATCCAACATGCTGCCTATCCATCAGATTCAGGGGGTTGGGGGCATGAACACTGTATCTGAAGGGGAAGTCCGCCAGTATAGTTTTGGTTTCTGTTGTTCTTTGCTTATCAAGTCGGCCATTCCTGATGGCGTCAAGGCCGTGAACCGGTATTTCTGTTGCCGAAAGACCAAATTCCTGAAACGCCGTCATGTCGCGCCTCAGAGCCTTCATGCTGCCGTCAACTCTGACCTCGTTAATGTTGCTGCCAATGCTCAGCATAATGACACTCCCTCCTGCTGACCTGACTGTTTAGAGTAGCAAGGCATCATGTTGCTGTGGGTGCTAAAAACTGCTTGCCCTCGTACCCATACATGCTCCACTTGAGGCAGGCCTCCAAGGTGTTGAACCGCAATCAGATCGGCTCGTTTACCAACCACTATTTCGCCACGATCCGGCAGTCCCGCAGCGTGGGCAGGGTTGCAAGTTACCAGGGCAACCATATCCTGTAACTCGAAGTCACCCAACTCGGCCAGCTTGAATACCGCCGGCAAGAGGGCTGCAGCTGAATAGTCACCACACAGGCAGTCCGCTACACCTTTAAGCACTGCATCCAGGGCACGCATCGATCCTGACTGGGATGCTCCCCGCAATACATTGGGCGCTCCGAAGAGAGTGGAAATTCCCCGATATTTAGCCGTCCTGGCAGTCTCAATGTTTACGGGGAATTCCGAAATGGACACACCAAGCTCAGCCATGACACCAACACGTTCGGGACTGTCGTCGTCGTGACTCGCAAGCGGGATGCCGTGCGCCTTGGCTTTCCTTGCAAGCTGTCCGATCAATTCTGTAGTTCCCTGCAGATTGGCAAATTTACTCTGTAACAGATTATCCAGTTCCTCTTCCGTTTTCTTATAGGATCCGGCGAGATAACTCCGATATGCGGCTACGTCCTTAAACTGTCCCTGCCCTGGGGTATGGTCCATGAAGGAAAGCAGATGCACCTCATTCTTATCGATCAACTCCGCAAGTATTTCAGGAGCCGATGCGTCAGTTATCTCGCAGCGGGCATGAACCCGGTTTTCCACCTGGGCATACTGCTGCCAGTCATGGATGGCATGGGCTATCTCGGCAGCGAACAGGTTGTTTCGTACCCCAAATTCTTGATGGGCGAATGACAGGGCGTGAAAGACCGTTGTAACGCCTGCCATGGCATTACGTTTATCCGCCTGGGAGCAGGCAAAATTGAGCGGGAAATGCACATTAGGTCGTGGTTCTACCTCTTTTTCCAAGGCATCGCAATGCAGGTCGATCATGCCAGGCATAAGCAGACGCCCGGACAGATCGATAACAGTAGCCATACCGCTGTTAATCGGGTCTATTGCGACTATCATGCCGTCATCGATCAGAACGGCACTGTTTTCAGCAACCCCGTCAGGCAAAACGACGTTGGCATGTGTCAGCAAGGTTTGCCGGTTCATGATAAACACTCCTTATTGTTGTCTTTGACAACCATTGGTGGGGCCAGTTCCACGACATCGTCGGCAAGACGCCTCACCAGATCCGGCTGATGGAATATGGCTATCATCGCCACTCCATCCTCTTTCAATGTTTCGATTAATTTGACGGCAAGATCGGTGGTTCCGGGGTCGAGACTCGCAGTCGGCTCATCAAGCAACAGCAGACGCGGCCTTGAAATGAGCCCGCGGGCCAGATTGACACGCTGCTTTTCACCGCCGGAAAAGGTCGCCGGTGGTACACACCAAAGGCGTTCCGGTACAGCCAGCCTTGCGAGCATATCACCGGCGCTTGTGCGCGCTGCAGTTCTATTGACACCGGCTGAAATCAGCGGTTCTGCGACGACATCCAAAGCGCTTTTGCGTGGCAAGCAGTTCAGAAACTGGGTCACAAAACCGACCTCGCGCTGGCGAAGCCGAAGCATCTGGTGCTCGTCAGCACGTGCGAGATCCGTACTCTGTCCAGACCTGTCACGAAACATGATCCTGCCGGCGGATGGCAGGTAGGTGCGATAGATGCACTTAAGGACAGACGATTTGCCTGCACCGGTTGGTCCCACAATGGCGGTTAGTTTTCCTTGCCGACTTTCCAGGCAGACGTTCGAACATGACGGGATAGTTTTCCTCTGCTCGTGCAGAAAAAATTCTTTTGCCAGTCCTTCAACTAGTAATACCGGTTGCATGTACTCTCCTTATTAAAGACTTGAAGCAACCAACCGTTGCGTATAGGCGTGTTGGGGGTCTTCAAGTATTTGATCGGTCAGCCCCGCTTCGACCACGCGGCCGTGCTTCATAACCAGAGTGCGTCCAGCCAGAAGCCGTATTACCCCGAGATCGTGGGTAACCACGATCATCGCAGTGTTCAGCTCCTGCTGTATTTCCAGAATCAGATCGAGAATTGCTGCCTGTACCGACAAATCCAGCCCGGTGGTAACTTCGTCGAGAAACAGGAGTGGCGGGCGGGTGACCAGCGCCTTGGCGATCTGCACCCGCTGCTGCATACCGCCGGAAAACGTCTTAGGGTTCTGATCCATCCGTTCCGGCAGCACCTCGGTTCGCAGCAGAAGCTCCTGGGCACGGCGGCGAATTTCGCCGTAATGTGCCAGATCGCTCATCAGCAACCGCTCAGCTATGTTTCCTCCCGCTGATACCTGAAAATTAAGCCCCAGGTGCGGGTTCTGGTAGACCATGCCGAAGCGCTTGTTGCGCAGGCTGCGCTGCTGTGCAGCGTTTTGCCGGAAAAGTTCATGCCGCTCACCGTTGTCAAAAAATACGGCTTCGCCCGCCGTGGGCGTATCGTCAAAGTAGAGCATCTTCACCGTGCTCGATTTACCACTGCCCGACTCACCGATGATGCCAAGAATTTCGCCGCGAAACAGATCAAAACTCACGCCATGCACTGCCACCACGCTACCGCAATGCGGACAGATGTTGGTGTCATTCTCCGGCCCCGTGGATTCAACACAGAGCGGGCATCCGCTGCCGTAGATGCGGGAGAGCCCGCATACCTCAAGAATCCTGTTACTCATGCCTTGCCCTCCCTCTGCTGATGCTGCGCCAGTTGCCCGTCGCAGTAGGCCGAGTCGGAGCATTGGTAAATTTTTATGTTATTGTCATCACTGTATTCATCGAGAAAACTGTTTGTCGCTCCGCAGCGGGTGCAGGCGCGTCGCTGCCCATGCTCATCACGAAAATCTTCAACGCGAAAAGGCAGATCATCGAAGACCAGCGGTTCAGCGACAGTATAGGGTGGCACAGCGTAAATCTTCTTTTCACGACCGGCTCCAAACAGGATCAGCGCAGGTGACTGGTTCAGCTTTGGTACATCCCAGCGTGGAATAGGTGATGGGTCGATCACATAATGCCGGTTGATGCGCGTTGGATAACGGTGGGAGATGGTTATTTCGTTGAAGTGCACAATATCTTCATAGAGCTTGACCAGCAGACGGGAGTAATCCGCCTCGGCATGCATGATCTTGCGCCGTGCCTCGGAAGATTCCACCACCACCAGAGGATCCGGATACGGAACTTGCAGCACCAGTACCTGTGTTTCGGTGAGCGCTATTTCAGGGATACGATGGCGTGATTGGATAAGGGTTGCTTCCTCAAGCTTTTCGGTAACTTCAACTCCTGGACAGGTAAGTTGAACAAATTGGCGCATATTGACTGCGTTGACGGAATCATCAGAACCCTGGTCAATAACCTTGAGGGTATCATTCGTACCGATCAATGACAGGGTCAGTTGCAGACCGCCGGTACCAAACCCCCGTCCCATCGGCATTTCACGCGATGCATATGGCGTCTGGTAACCAGGGATACAGATCGCCTTGAGGATAGTGCGGCGCACCTCTTTTTTGGCGTATTCATCAAGAAAGCCGAAAGCGTAGCCAGCTTCCTCCAATGGGAATTCATAGTGGATGTTCATTATACGACCTCCATTTGAGAGGCTTGATCAGCCGCACGAGCTTTACCCTGCGTGGTGCGCAGACGATCCATGTCGGATTGGAAGGTGACGTAATGGGGCATCTTGTAGTGCGACGCAAAACCCATTGAATCGACACCGTCCACATGCAGAAGTACAAATTCAGGGTCTTCAGAGGGGTTTTCGGGGCCGTCCTGCATCCCCTTTTGCAGAGATCGATCGAGGATTGCCATGCTGATGGCCTTGACCTCGTTGTGGCCGAAGCAGGCGCCATAGCCCAGCGTGAATGTCGGCAGACAATCGGCTTTACCGGATTCATACATGGCCACCACCTCACATTCAGTCACAAGAACCTCTCCTGCCTCCATCGGTTCGCCAGTGACCGGGTGCGGCACCATAACAGGGATGTAGCCGACACGCAGTTCAGCTACGGTAGGGTGAACATCACCGTAACCACGCATATTCGAATAGGCCATTGCCAGCAGAGAACCGGTCTCGGCACGCGCCATGGTAGCCAATGCCGCAGAGCGCGGTACCGGGAAAACCAGTGGTTCACGCGTGATGTCAAACGGCTCGTTCCTGCTTTCAGCTACCGGCGGCAGCAGCCCTTCAGCGCGCAATGCATCCAGTACCTTGGGAAAGCTGTCGGGTAGATCGGCCTCAGGTAGTGCGCCGAGAAATTTTCTGGCAATTGACCTGAACTCGTTTGGATCTTCATCGGCCAGATCGAATCGCAACAGGCGCAGGGTGAAATCATAGTTTGGTCCGAGCATCTGGCCGCCCGGAATATCCTTGAAGGCTGACGAGATGCGGCGGATGCAACGCATGTTGGTGCTGTTTTGCACCGGAGTTGCCAGCAGGCGGGGTTTGGTAGAGCGATAGGCTCGCAGGGCGAAGGCTGCCTCAAGAGTGTCACCCTGGAACTGTTTGATTGCGAGTGATGCCAGGCGCGGATGGTACAGCCCCCCTTCGGAGACGACTCGTGAGGTCAGCAGGCGCAACTGGCATTCGATAGCAGACAGGTTGAGCGGTTCGCCCGAATCGTCACGTCCGCGAAGAAACTCGGTGACTGCTGCTGCTCCGTCAATAGCAGCCTTGCCGCCTTTGATGGCCACATAACTCATAGCATCTCTCCAATTTCGATATGTGTGGTTCTGGGCAGAGCCGCAAAGCGGCGTTCATCGCACAGCAGCAGATCGATTCCAAGAGGAAAGGCGGCCAATCCTGCTCTTGCAATCAGCCAGCTTGGGTGCAGACCACTAACAAAAAGCTCCGTATTCCCCTGGATACCGGGTCCGGTTAAATTCAGCGGAACTCCGCCATCCAGATCTTCTCCCAGCGCTGCGACGCGCAGCAGTAATGTGGCGCCGGTTTCCGGGGATTCAAGCGATCCGGTGCATGGTTGAAAATCCATGATTCGACCTCCGTCAGCCACAATAAATGTTGCTTTTCCCGGCGTCCCAGAACGGGCTTCCAGCTTGGGCCAGATATCGGCTGCGATCAGTCCGTGCGGATCAGCCAGAGTTACCTCGCCATCGGTGAGCGCAGCCAGCAATGCAAGCCAAGTCATCGAATCCGCCGTACATTCAGCCACCCGACCGGGATAACTGAATACATGGAGCAGGTCGCGAAATATCTGTTGCTGCATCGGCGACAACCATGCTCCATGAGATGCCCTGGGAGTTTGTATGTCACTCATCGCCGTCCTCCTCGTCCACTTGACCAAGCAGCGAAAAGTCAACCCTTGTGGAAGCCAGGATATGTTTGCGTTCGGCAAACTTTGCGGCTCGGGCTGAATAACCACGCTCAACCAAAGCAGCTGCCGTTTCCCACCCAGGCAGTCGACCTGCGATGACTCCGTCAAGAATAGCTATGGCTCTGGCGAGAGTGGCGCGGTCGTCAATGAGTACTGCACCCCCGCTACTTTCCTGCCCGTCTTGAGTCCTAAGGACGACATGAGCGCGGGCAACCGGCAGTTCGCCAAGGTGAAAAGCCTCATGAAAGGCTCCGTCACGCAGCGTGAGTAGACCCAGTCCGGATTGTGGTAGAATGACATCTTGAACGTGACAACAGGACTCAAATGACTCTGCTGCAGCCTTTACTTCTTTTGTGGGCAGCGCAGAAAGTGCCGTAGCCCACTCTTGTCTCGGTATATCAATCAACTTAATCTCCTTCGCAGCCACGCCGAGGCGTAGTCGATAATTAAAATCGTCACCAATATGACTATGATCAGCGCCGCCGACTGCCCGTAGTTAAACATTCTCAGCGTGTCGTGCAAGGCCAGACCGATACCGCCTGCCCCGACCATACCGAGCACCGAAGCCATACGTACATTGCGGTCCAGTATATAGAGTACATAACCCAAGGCCTCGCGCTGAATGGAAGGCCATCCTGCGTACATAACGATTTGTGGGAAATTAGCTCCGGTCGATGTGACACCTTCATAGACACCCTTGTCTACTCGTTCCAGGCTTTCAGCAAAGAACTTGCCGAGGAACCCGGCGGTATGCACCCCAAGTGCCAACACTCCCGGCAACGGGCCCAGCCCAAGTGCTGCAACAAAGATTAAGGCGAGCAGAAGATCCGGCATGGCTCGCATGAAATTCAGTAGTTCGCGAGCCGCGCGATAGGCCAGCGGATATGGCGCAAGATTGCGTGCCGCCAGCGGAGCCAGGAAGAATGCCACCACCAGGGCGAACACGGTACCCCACAGGGCAGTTGCCAGCGTGATCTTCATAAGTTCTAGATATCTAGATAACTCTGAAAATTCCGGTTTGCTGTAACGGCTGAAGTATTCAGCCATATCCGCCACACCGTAAGCGAGAGTCTCGAATGAGATTTCCAGGTCATGCACGATCAGCCAGAGCAGAGCCAGGAGAGCCGCCAGCCAGACAGGAAACAGATTACGTGGTTTGGGTGGCAGTGCCGATGCTGATGGAGTTGTTTGTCTGGGTTTCATATTTTTGCCTGCACCCCGTGAATAATGCGACTGCGTAATTGATCCGAGAAGCGGTCAAGCAACGTCACCACCAGATAGATAGCTACAGCGATTGGCAGTAAACGGTCGTACTGGAACAGGCGCATGGACATAACCAGGTCGTATCCGATACCGCCCGCACCAACCAGACCGAGAACCGTAGCCGCTCGTAGATTGTGATCAAGGATATACATCACCGTGCCGATAAAATCCGGTAACGCCTGGGGCAACATACCGAATATGCGTACCTGAAACCAACCGGCGCCATGAGCGGTAACGCCTTCCACCTGCTTGTGATCAACCACCTCAATAGATTCGGCAAAAAACTTGCCCATAAAGCCGACTGTCACGAAAGCCAACGCCATCACACCTGGCAAAGTCCCAAGGCCTACGGCCGAGACAAACACCAGAGCCCACACCAGTTCCGGCAAGGCGCGCATCAGACTCAGCAGATCCCTGACCAGACGGTAGATAATTACATGCGGCGTTGCGTTGCGCGCGGCAAGAAGACCCAGGGGAAGGCTCACGAACAGTGCAATCGCAGTAGCAAGGAATGTCATTTCAATTGTTTCCAACATCTTGACAAGCAACTGGGGGAGATACTTCCAGTCCGGCATGACAAACATATTGCCTGCAAAAGATAACATTTTGCTCAGCGAACCGACGAGACGGGCTACATCCACCTCCACCAGTGACACAGTCAACCACATCGCCGTCAGCACCGTAACGACAGATGCAACCGCCGGCAGCGGTGGCAGTCCGTTATGCGTAGGCCAACGCCAGATTGAGATTTGTGTCATCTTTAATTTCATCCCGTTTATAAATAGCTTGCAGTGTCAGAGGAGAAAGTTCGGCGGGCGTGCCGTCGAATACCACGCGCCCACTGTTCATGCCGATAATGCGATCGGCGAAACGCTTGGCAAGATCAACCTGATGCAGATTGACAACAACGGTGATTCCGTCACGATCACAGATTTCGCGCAGCAGCATCATGATCTCCTCGCTGGAGACCGGGTCCAGGCTTGCCACCGGTTCATCGGCCAGAATTACTTTCGGACGTTGAGCCAAGGCGCGGGCTATGCCCACACGCTGTTGCTGTCCGCCAGACAATTTGTCAGCACGGTTCCAGGCCTTGTCGGTGAGTCCAACCCGAGCCAATGCTTCCTGGGCGATCTCCATGTCTTCGTTGCGAAACAGATAAAACAAACTGCCCAACCAGGAACGATGAGCCAGACGGCCGGTAAGCACGTTAGTGACCACCGACAGCCGCTCGACCAGATTGAATTGCTGGAACACCATGCCAACGCAAGAACGCATTTTACGCAAATTGGACTTCCCAAGTGTCTCTCCGGTAATATGGATGCTCCCGCCGGTAGGGGTTTCAAGGCCGTTCATCAACCGTAACAGAGTCGATTTTCCAGCGCCGCTTGGCCCGAGGATAACAGTAAAGCTGCCGGCGGCGATGTCAGCGGTAATCCCCTTTATTGCCTCGAAGCCATTTGGGAAGCGTTTGGTTGCTGATTTTATCGAAATAATAGACATATGTTCTCCACTCGTTAATTTCAGTTTCCCCCGGCACAGCCGGGGGAAACTGATCCGTGCACATTACAGGCTGTATCAACGCGTACCGTTTATTTAAGCATCTGCTCTTTGCGCAGGCCGAGTTCTTTCACCATATTGCGAATCAATTGATAATCCGCAGGCTTGACTGCGTCATAACGGATAATATTGCCATAGCCACTCACCTTTACATCTTTGTGGGCGGAAATGATGGCGTTCTGAATTTTATGCTTCAGATCAGCTGGCAGGTCGCCGCGATAGACCAGAGGTGAACCGGGCAGATCAGAAGACTCCAGCAGAATGCGGTTGGATTCTTTGGTGATAAGCCCTTTGGCGAGCATCTTCGGGTAGGTGATGTCATTATCAGCAGCTGCGTCAACAGTTCTGTTTTTGACGGCCAGCTCGGCAGCATCATGTGATCCGGCATAGGTGAACTTGCCGAAAAACTGCTCCGGCATCATTCCCGTTGCTTTTTTCACCATATAGGTCGGCATCAAACCACCGGAGGTTGAAGCCGGATCGACGAAGGCAACGCTCTTGCCTTTCAGGTCCATCAGCGATTTTGCGGGAGAATCACCTGGCACTACAAAGATACTGCGATAGGTGCTCTTGCCGCCTTCCAGCACGCCGACTGCAAATGCCTCAGCGCCGGCTTCCTGCTCAGCCAGATAATATGAGAGCGGCCCAAACCAGGCGATGTCAACGCGTTTTTTCTTCATCGCCTCAATAACCCCGGTATAATCAGTGGCAGTAAAGACTTTTACTTTCCGGCCCAGTTTCTTCTCCAGATAGGCACGCATCGGCTCGAACTTGGCGACCATTTCTTCGTTGTTTTCGGCCGGGATGAGCCCCATGACCAGATCCTTGGCCAGAGCCGTCCCATACATTGAAACCAGAAGCGACGTAACAGCGATACCTGCGAGCATTTTTCTAACAGACATGTTCTTCTCCTTTGGGTTTGATGTTACAAACGTTGAATTCTCTAAAACGCAATTGACAATTGGACAAGATCAGCCTTGAAACGGGTGATAGCATATTCGACCGGGACTCCCGAGTCTCCTTCCACATTCAGACTCTTCACCCGGAGCACTGGACGATTCTGAGGCATGGAAAGAAGCCTCGCATCATCCCCTTGCGGCAGGCACGAGGTAACCAGACTTTCCGTACGGCGCAGCGTTATGGAATAATTGTCTTGCAGAAACTGATGTAATGAACCACCAGAGTAGCCATTTTCCAGTTCGGGATAGTTCTCAGCCGGCAGGAAGTGCGATATGACACAAAGCGGAGAAGTATCAGCCATGCGAAGGGTTTCGATCCAGAGTACCCGCTCGCTTGGCTGAATAAACAGCTTTTTAGCTACAGCCTCACTCGCAGGAACTATCTGTTTGTGCAGTACCTGACTTTCTGCCGTGACGCCCTGAGAAAGCAATGTTTCTGTGAAACGGGTTTCAATGCCTATCTTGTAATCAAAAGGTGAGGCGATTACTCGAATGCCGCGACCGTGGAGACGTTCCAGAAGACCGCCATCGACAAGATCATCTATCGCCCGACGAAGAGTATGGCGATTAACTCCGAACCTGAGTGCAAGCTCCGATTCAGACGGCAACCATTCACCGACCCCATACATCTGGCCGATTTCCTGCTCAATCTGACGTGCAATCTGGGCATATATAGCCATGCCACCTTCACGGTTAATTGCATACAAACTCATTCTGTCTCCTCATCGCATAACCTGTTATATAGATATCTATCTCTGCTGTTGACGTTTATAGCAGACCAATATTACAGCGACGTTGAGACCATATAGAGATTGTGTAAAGATCATGTGACAATCGGTCAAATGGTAGCGAAGGGGGCATGGTATGGGTTTGTTCATTCAGAAAGGAAGTGTTGGAGACCGTCTGGATTTTGGGAGTCTTCTGCAAAACCTCCTGCCCGGTTGGCCAGCACCGGCAGCTTTAGCGGTATCTGGCCGCTGGAGGTAACTATGGCCGCAGTGAGATATTAGGTCGTAAAGTTGGACTTATTGAAGACTATCCCTCGCTCCTGCATCTCCTTCACCGAAAGTTTGCCTGTTCCGACGCTGGTTACAAGAGGATCGGTGATTGATTCTTCACGACCACCTGAGGCACTGTGCCGAAGAGAAAACTTTACTTCTCAGGGGAAGATAATCGCACTTTTTCCCCTGGCAGAATGAAGGTTTCTTGATTTTTCAGATACTGCTCAATCTTCTCCCGGTTCTTCCGGAACAGATTATGCCGGCCACTCAACCAATCAGATAGTTGTGCATGGTCGCGGCCATGTCTTTTCATGCAGACGACCCTCTCATTTGTAACAAAAATGTATCTTGACTTGCTGGACAGCGTTGAAGTAGAGTGATCGTGTAATAAAAGGGAGTAGCTATCAGCTGGAGACATGGCTGATCCCACGTCCGTCAACACAGTCGTAAGACTCGGATCGGGAACGATATATATCGCAAGCAAGACTTTTATCCAAAGCGTAGTACGCCGAGGGTAAAGGTCTTTTTTTTACCCCGGCGAAATTTTAATCGTCGGAGGTGATAAAAATGAACAACATACTTAAAACCACCTTTCTCCTTTCCCTGCTTACCATCCTACTGGTCGTTATGGCCGGTGCAGTTGGCGGTCAGGGGGGAATGATCATTGCCTTCCTGATGGCTGCCGTTATGAACTTCGGCTCCTACTGGTTTTCCGACAAGATCGTCCTCAGGATGTACAACGCTCAGGAGATCACTCGCGAGATTCACCCATCCTTCTATGACATGATAGAGCAACTTGCCGCTCGCGCCGTGATCCCCATGCCCAAAGTGTACATCATTCCCGATGACTCACCAAATGCCTTTGCCACCGGACGAAATCCCCCCCATGCCGCTGTTGCCGCCACCGAAGGCATCCTACGCGTTCTTACGCCCGACGAGTTGGAAGGTGTCATGGCGCATGAACTGGCTCATGTTAAAAACCGTGACATTCTGATCTCCACCATCGCTGCGACCTTCGCCGGTGCCATATCAATGATCGGCAACATGCTCCAGTGGGGCGCCATGTTCGGTGGGCGGAGAGATGGTGAAGGAGGTGGAGGCAGTCTGATCGGTTCACTGGCAATGGCCATTATCGCTCCAATAGCCGCAATACTGATCCAGATGGCGGTTTCCCGCTCCCGCGAATATCAGGCGGATACCTCAGGAGCGGAGATCTGCGGCAGGCCACTGGCTCTGGCCGGGGCTCTGCGCAAACTGCACACCGTTTCTCAAGCGATACCGATGATGAATGCCCGTCCAGCCACGGCTCATATGTTTATCGTCAACCCTTTGACCGGCGGCGGCCTGATGTCGCTCTTTTCTACCCATCCGCCAATGGAGGAACGTATCTCACGACTCGAAGCACTGGCCGCCCGAACACACTGACTAAAACCCTAACTACCGCGCCGACACTGTTTATTAGAGAACCGAAATCAACCAAAAAGAAGAGAAAAGAAACTGAGCAGTTGCAGAATGTTATTTCACTGCGCATCAACGATGACGAGAAGAAAACGCTGGAAAAGCTTACAAAGACGACATCCAAAAGCATTACTGAAATCATGCGGGAAGCAATTGATCTGTGGAGATCCAGGCAGCGCAAGCTGTGTATGTGATCTACTACCCAAGGAGTTAGCAAAATGAAGAGACATCTTACCAAAGTTTTTACCGTTATGGCAGCCGTGCTGTTTTTAAGCATCACAGTACTAGAATTTCACGCCGAAGCCAGGGCTGGCGGCAGTCGTTCTTCCGGTAGTCGCGGGACCCGCAGCTATTCGCGGCCTGCAGCAGTGCCTTCATATCAGCCACCACCACGACAGCAGACGACACCTTCACCTGGGGCCTTTCAGCAACCAGCCGGTGGCGGTTTTATGAGAAGTATGGCCGGGGGGCTTGCGGGGGGGATGCTGGGAAGCATGCTCTTCAGCAGTTTTGCTGGTGCTGGCGGAGGTGTAGGTGGTGGCATGGGAGGTGGCGGTGGCATCGGCATGCTTGAGATCATTCTTCTGGCGGGTGGGGGGTATCTTATTTACCGCTATATCAAGAAGAAAAGGGCGGAAAGCACCGACATACCAATTGATCGGAGATAATGCCGGTTGATCTGAGAACTGACAGCAGTCTCTTTACAAAATAACGCACTATGGGGAAACCCTGAAAAGGAGAATGAACTATGAAATGTCCCGTATGTACCACCATAAATCTTGTCATGACCGACCGCCAGGGTGTTGAAATCGATTATTGTCCGGAATGCCGCGGGGTCTGGCTGGACCGTGGTGAGCTCGACAAGATTCTCGAACGATCGGCTCCACAGGTTTCGGTCCCTCCACCGCAATCACATCAACAGTATGCACCACAACCACAGGCCTATGCGAATGGCCATGCTCCAAATTATGGCCATGGTGATTCCCATGGGTACAAGCCGCACCACAAGAAATCGTTTCTGCAGGAGCTGTTTGATTAAACGAACTCATCGTTACTTCCGGCATCTGAATACTGATCACCACTCCTGGTTCGGGAGGAAATACTTCCTCCTGAGCCTTACGAGTACTCGATTTCACTGGAGAAACGTATTAGAAACAGTTCGTATTGCTTACTCTCATAAGCGGAATTTTGGCGCTATGCGGCTGCACGACTGAAAAAGCGCCTGCGCCGCAGCAACAGATTCCTGCCATATCACTCACCGCTACCGACAAAGAAAAACTGCAGGCATTCCAGAAGGAAATTCTGAACATTGAAAACATTACAGACAAGGCTGTCAAGTTAGCAGCGGCTGAATTGACGAATGTAATTAAAGGCGGCGGCGTTTCGATCAATCTGCCTTCAATAGTTGACAAGGCAAAGGCAGAATGCCTGCTGGCGGGAGAAACACTTGCAAAAAAAAGCAATTCCGGAAGCTTTGCCACCTGAAGTGAAAACTCTTCTTAACGACGGCAGAACAGGTCTGATTGCAGCATATAAGGCTTATGCAGAATCATTTGATGCCATCAAAAGCTTTGTCACGGACAAAAACCCAATGGCACTGCTTGAATACCGGAAGAAAAATACACAGGCTCAGGAACTTTATAACGGAGCTGCTGACAAATTCAAAACGATTATGACGGCAGCCGGCATATCGCAATAGCACTGCGATCCAGCGCATCGAACGTATGAGGAAAAGAAACTGATGTCAGAGCAATTCATTATGTGGTGTGTCTTTGGCCTGCTCGTAGCCATCATGCTGGCCATCGATCTCGGCCTGAACCGCAAGAGTCACGAGATTTCATTCCGTGAGGCGCTCACCTGGACCGTCGTCTGGATCTCGTTGGCACTGATCTTCAATGCCGGTATCTACCTGTATCTTGGGCAGACCAAGGCGCTGGAGTTCTTCACCGGTTATGTTATTGAAAAGTCACTCTCGGTGGACAACCTGTTTGTCTTCATCATGATATTTACGTACTTCCATGTGCCACGACTCTACCAGCCGAAGATCCTGAAGTGGGGCATCATTGGTGCCTTGGTGATGAGGGCACTCTTTATCTGGCTGGGGATAGAACTGCTGGAGTCATTCCACTGGATGATCTACGTCTTCGGTGCGATTCTGATTGTGACCGGCATCAAGATGGCTTTCGGCGGAGAAGAGAAAATCGAACCGGAGAAAAACCCGCTGGTCAGGTTGGTCAGACGGTTCGTCCCCATCACGAAACGGGTGCAGGGAGATCGGCTGTTTATTTCCAAAAGAGGCGTTCGGGCTGCTACGCCACTTTTTCTGACTTTGGTAATGGTCGAGTCGAGCGACGTGATATTTGCCCTGGATTCCATACCGGCCGTATTTGCCGTCACCAGAGATCCGTTTATTGTCTATACCTCCAACGTCTTTGCCATCATGGGGCTCAGGGCGCTCTACTTTCTCCTCTCCAATGTCATGGGGATGTTCATCTATCTGAAACTGGGGATATCGTTTGTCTTGGCATTCGTCGGTGTCAAGATGCTCCTGGCTGATACCCGGTTCGAGATACCGGTGCATTTTTCACTCGGAGTTATCTTTGGTGTGCTGGCGATTTCCATAATCACCTCGATCGTTGTCGGAAAAAAACGCAGTACTGTGGCTCCATAATCCCAGGTATAAACCCAAAGCAATCAAAGGAGTTTCGTCATGAATGAATTGAATCCTCTCTTCACACGCAGCACAACAGACATAATCGTTAAACAGAACACACTCATCCGCAAGGTGTATGCCTGGATGGGCGTCGGGCTAGCTATTACAGCGTTCATGGCATTGGCAACACTTTCTTCTCCTGCAATTCTTAACGCCGTGCTTGGAAACAAGCTCATCTTTTACGGATTGATGATCGGCGAGCTGGCCCTGGTATTCACGCTGTCAGGGGCCATCAACAGACTGAGTGCGGCAACGGCGACACTCATATTCATCGTATATGCGGCGCTCAACGGTATCACCCTGTCCGTGGTGTTTCTGGCCTATACAGCCAACTCGATTACCTCGACCTTTGTCATCACCTCCGGCATGTTTGGCGCCATGAGCCTCTATGGTTCAATGACCAAGCGCGACCTGACTTCATGGGGAAGTTTCCTGTTCATGGGTCTGATCGGAATTATCATAGCCTCGGTCGTTAACATCTTTGTCGGCAGCAGTGCTGTATCATGGGTTGTATCCGGATTAGGCGTCATTGTCTTCACCGGCCTGACTGCATACGACACCTGGAAAATCAAGGAAATGGCAGCTCAAGGTATTGAGGGGAGAAAACCAGCCATTATTGGTGCCCTGACCCTTTATCTTGACTTTATCAATTTATTCCTGATGCTGCTCAGGTTCACCGGAAACCGGCGGTGAAATATTTGAAACGGGAACTTCTGGAGTCCGCATATGCATGATCAATCTCTGATACTCTGGATCATTGGAGCACTATTGACCGTTACCGGATTATCCGGATTGTTGCTGCCGATTGTGCCGGGGGCACCACTGCTGTTTCTGGGGTTGCTCTTCGGCGCATGGGCCGAGGATTTCAGCTACATCGGAGTCTGGACATTGCTGCTTCTGGCGATAATGGCGGCACTGACCTATGTGGTTGAGTTTGCAGCCTCCATTCTGGGGGTAAAAAAGTACGGCGGCTCGAAACGCGCCATGATCGGTGCGGCACTAGGCGGTGTAGCCGGGCTCTTTCTGGGGATTCCCGGTATTCTGGCCGGACCGTTTGTGGGTGCAGTGATTGGGGAACTGTCGTTACAGCGCAGTCTGGATGAAGCCAGTCGGGCTGGATTTGGCACTGTTGTGGGATTGGCGCTGGGGGTCGCAGGAAAGCTGGCCACTCGACCACATTCGTCCAGCAGGATAACCTTGCTGTCCTGCCCACCCACATCCAAAATTGTCCGGCAGTCCGGGAAGAGCTGACTGGCACCCAGGGCATGGCATGAGCTTTGATCTCGGTAATCACGTCCAGTTCTGCGTGTTGCTGCAACAGATGGCGCTCATATCCGGTTGCCACCACCCGTGCAGTTGGATGTTGTTCCAAGAAGGCAAGCGCCTGGTAATGCGGATCAAAACTGCTTTCAGTGACCTGATGGCGAATGATGGCGCCATCCTGCCAGACAACTGCCTTGAGCGTCCGTGAACCAAGATCTATTCCGATATGCACCCGCTATCCCTGAATCTGCTCAATAAAGGCTTCAACACGTGTCTGAAGTTGGCCGGCATCATCGGGGGAATAGTCGCTTTCAATGGCCATGAAGGGGATACTGCGCTTGTCACAAACTTCTTTCAGCTTGACCGCTTCGATATTGTAGGTGTGGCAGAACTGCAGGCAGTAATCGACGATCCCCTGAGCGCCGGCCCCAGACCGAAGATTCAGTCACGCCGATGCCTTCCGCTACTTCTCTCTGGAGGAGATATGGAATTCATACCCTCAAATATCTGAAAAAACTGTACTCCCGATGGAGTCATTCAGGGATGACAGACTATTTTTATATCGCAGAACAAAAGGCCTGCCGTTCCCGAGGCTCCACCCGTATATACATCATTAAAGGCTTTTTAGGCTTATTGACTTGACGCGGTCTATACCATGAAATAAACTTTTTGCCTGACAAGTTTGATCTGTTTGTAATTTTTAACATTAATTGCAAGCAGATAATGGAAAAACCGGATGAGGTGGATATGAAGAGGTTGGCCGCAATTATACTTGCCGCCGGAAAAGGGACCAGGATGAAATCTTCCCTTCCCAAGGTGCTTCACCCGATAGCCGGAAGGCATATGATCGAATGGGTGGTCGAAGCCGCCTCTGCCACAGGAGCAGATCCGGTCGTGATAGTCATCGGCAGCGGGGGAGATAGGATCCGTGACCTGTTCGCCAATTCAACCGGAGTGATTTTCGCAACCCAGCAGGAGCAGTTGGGCACCGGCCATGCGGTCGCATCCGCAATCGGCGCGTTAGGCGATTTCAACGGGGACATCCTGATACTCTGCGGCGACACGCCGCTTCTGACGCCTGGCACCCTGAAAGGGCTCATAGCCTCCCATCGGTCATCCGACTCTTATGCCACGATGCTTACAGCCATCGTGCAGAACCCACACGGATACGGCAGGGTCATAAGAGACACGGCTGGCAAATCCATTCTAAGGATAGCGGAGCAGAAGGATGCAACTGATGACGAACTGAGGATAAACGAGATAAATAGCGGCATCTACTGCATGAAATCGGACTTTGTCTTTGACAATATCGATTCTCTCCGATCAGACAACGCACAGAAAGAATATTATCTGACCGACATGATTCCCCTTGCAGCAAGCAGCGGGTTGACCCTCCACGGAGTTCCATGCCTGGATCCGGATGAAATCATGGGAGTGAACGACAGGGTGCAGCTCGCGGCTGCCTCCCACATGCTCAGAGAGAGAATAAACAGATCGCTTATGCTCTCCGGAGTCTCCATGATTGACCCGGAACGGACATACATCGACCACGGAACCTTCATAGGCGGTGATACGGTCATATACCCCGGTTGCTCGATAACCGGAGGAAGCGTGATCGGGAAAAATTGTCTGATCGAAAACGGAGCGATCATCTCCGCTTCGCACATCGGAAACGGATGCCATATCAAAAGTGGCTCCGTCATGGAAGGCGCTTTGCTGCGCGACGGCGTTACCGTTGGACCGATGGCTCACCTGCGGCCAGGGACTGAACTGATGGATGACGTTAAAATCGGAAACTTTGTCGAAACCAAGAAAGCAGTCATAGGCAGGGGTTCTAAAGCATCCCATCTTACTTACCTCGGAGATGCCGAGATAGGAGCCGAAGTCAACATCGGCTGCGGGACAATCACCTGCAACTATGACGGCATTTCGAAACATTGCACCGTAATAGAAGACCGGGTTTTCATAGGGAGCGACGTCCAGCTCGTGGCGCCTGTCAAAGTCGGCGCGAACTCTCTTGTGGCAGCCGGAACCACCGTAACCGAGGATATCCCCCCTGATTCACTTGCGATAGCCAGAGTACCGCAGCTGAACAAGGTCGGCTGGCGACTGAAAAAAAGGTAGCAGGAGGGGGTTATATTGCCGGAACAGAGACAAGATATGCCGGAAGGGAATCTGATTCTGATTGTTGAAGACGATCAGGGTTTTTCCGAACTGATATCTTCCGTTCTAGAAGAGGAGGGGTTCGCTACCCGTTCCGTCACCGGAGGCAATCCCGCCCTCGACATTCTCTCATCAACCATTTTCGATCTTGTAATAATCGATTACTCACTCCCCGACACGACCGGAGACGTTCTTGTACGCAAAATCAGGGAAAGCTCCTCCCCTCCCCCCATAATCATGGTGACAGGGAGGGACGATGCAGGTCTTGCGGTTCAGATGATGAAATCCGGCGTCTGCGACTACATGCTGAAAGACACGACATTCCTTGATCGCCTCCCCTCAGTAGTATCAAGGGCAATCCATGAAACGATAACCGGCAGACGCCTCAAACATGCCGAAGAGCTGTTACGGCAGAGCGAGATGCGACTGGCAAGAGCCCAGAAAATCGCCCGGATGGGGAGCTGGGAATGGGACTTGAGACGCAACACCATCTACCTGTCCGATGAGATGTACAGGCTTTTCGATCTGACACATGGAGAAGATGTCGGTGAAATCAAGAAAAAATGGTTGTACAGGCGTGTAAACCGCGCAGATATCCCCCTGCTTCGCGAAGCTTTCAAAAATGCCATAGAAAACGGCAAATCTTTCAACATTACCTACAAAATAAAAGCCGGCTCGAAAAAAGAAATCGTGGTAAACAGCCACGCTGAAGTAGAAAAAGGCCATGATGGGACATCACGTCTCATATCCGGAACCACTCTGGACATAACTGACCGGATAAAAGCTGAAAGCGATATACAGCAGCTGATAAACTACGATTCGCTTACCTCGCTTCCGAACAGGAACATGCTGCACGACCGCCTGAAGATCGCGATAGCCCATGCCGATCGTGAGAAGCGGCTCGTTGCAGTAATCTTTCTAGATCTTGACCGTTTCAAAAGAATCAATGACACCCTTGGACACAATTCAGGCGACACCCTTCTCAAAGCGGTAGCGGAACGGCTTTCAGCCTGCGTGCGGGAGAGCGACACCCTGGCCAGGCTTGGAGGAGATGAATTCGGCATAGTCCTTTCAAGTGTGCCTCACCCTGAAGATATCGGAACTGTCTGCAAAAAGGTGCTTGCGATTCTTTCGGAGCCTTTTTTCATAGAAGGGCATGACATTTACATAACGGCCAGCATCGGTATAGCGGTTTACCCTCTTGACGGAGAAGAGAGCAACACCCTGCTCAAATATGCCGACATGGCGATGTACCAGGCAAAGGATATGGAGAGAAACAACTTTCAGTTTTTCTCCAGGGATATGAACGCCAGAATCATGGAGAGGATGCTTCTGGAACACTCCATGAGGAAAGGACTCGAAAGGGAGGAGTTCTTCCTCCTGTATCAGCCCCAGGTTGACGCCAGAACCGGCATGATCACCGGGGCAGAGTCGCTTCTGCGCTGGCGCCACCCTGATCTCGGGCTGCTGACCCCCGACAAGTTCATCTACATGGCGGAAGAAAACAACTTCATCGTGCAGCTCGGTGAATGGGTAATACAGACAGCCTGCCGACAGAACAGGAAATGGCAGGAGAGCGGGCTTCCCCCTCTAAGGGTAGCGGTCAACCTCTCCGGCAAACAGTTCGCCATGCAGCAGCTTGACCAGACAATCGCATCTATACTGCTGGAAACGGGGCTGGAGCCGAAATGGCTTGAGCTGGAGTTGACTGAAAGCACCCTTATGACCAGCGCAGAGCGGAATATCGCCACTCTGATGAAATTCAAGGAGATGGGGATTTCGCTTGCGATAGACGACTTCGGCACCGGCTACTCATCTCTCGCATATCTTAAGCATTTCCCGATAAGCAGGCTTAAAATCGACCGGACTTTCGTCATGGACATAACCGAAAATCCTGAAGATGCGGCGATAGCCCAGATTATAATCGCCATGGCTCAGGCGCTGAAGCTGGATGTCATAGCCGAAGGGGTAGAGACCAGAGAGCAGATGGAGCTCCTCTCGTTCCACAACTGCGTCGAGATGCAGGGATATTTTTTCAGCCCACCGGTGACTGTCGAGGAGTTGGCCTTTATTCTCAGACGAGGGGGGAAATTTTGATTTTCACGACCAGCGGAAGAAATTCCCGGTTTCTGCGAGCTTCGGAAACATCACCAAATTGAAGGCAAGCGCCCTTTTCAGTTTAAAACAGCAGATAATTCAGGACCCCGGAGAATATTTTTCATGAGAACAGGCCACGGATACGACGTGCATCGTCTGGTTGAAAATAGAAAACTTATAATCGGAGGAGTGGATATCCCCTGGGAGCAGGGGCTGCTCGGCCACTCTGACGCCGATGTGCTGCTGCACGCGATATCCGACGCCATTCTGGGCGCCGTGGGTGAGGGGGACATCGGAAGGCACTTCCCTGACTCCGATCCCGCCTTCAGCGGGGCCGACAGCCTGAAACTGCTGGAACATGTCGGCCTGCTGGCTTCTGAAAAAGGATACCGCCTCGGCAATCTCGATGCGACAATCATAGCGCAGAAGCCGAAAATGGCGCCGCATATCGGGCAGATGAGGGAGAACATAGCCCGTGCGCTTAAGGCGGAAATAGAGGTTGTGAATGTGAAAGCGACAACGGAAGAGGGGCTTGGCTTCACCGGAAGCGGCGAGGGGATTTCAGCGCACGCTGTCGTTCTTATGAAAAAATCGGCGGCGGAAAGCCCGGATTGAACCTGAAACCGGCCTTTGCCACCAGGTTACACGACTGCGCTTTCATCCGCCGCACAACAATCCTACCCTTTCGAGGCTCTTTTGCGCCTTGTCGGGTCGAGTTCCTTTTTACGCAGCCTGGTCGATTGTGGAGTAACCTCCACCAGTTCGTCATCATCTATGAATTCGAGAGCCTGCTCCAGCGTGAGAAGCCGCGGAGGGGTCAGCTTTATAGCGTCGTCAGAGCCTGAGGCGCGAACATTTGTGAGTTTTTTCCCCTTGCACGGATTTACGTCAAGGTCGTTCTCCTTGGCGTGCTCCCCTATTATCATCCCGCCATAGACACCCACCCCTGCCCCTATGAAAAGGGTACCTCTCGGCTGCAGCGCATCCAGAGAGTATGCCGTTGTTTCTCCGTTCTCCATCGCGATAAGCACGCCGTTTTTCCGCCCCGGTATATCACCGCGGTATGGGGAGTATTCATGGAATGTATGAGTCATCACCGCCGTACCCCTGGTGTCGGTCATCACCTCCCCCCGAAGCCCGATCAATCCACGCGCCGGTATTATGAACTCCATCCGCACCATCTCGCCCATAGGCTGCATGGCGACCATCTCCCCCTTGCGCGGCCCCATCTTTTCTATGACAGCTCCCTGGAATTCTGATGCGACATCCACGACCAGATACTCCATAGGCTCCACTTTTACTCCGTTATTTTCTCGAATTATGACTTTAGGCTTCGATACCGCAAGCTCGAACCCCTCGCGCCTCATATTTTCTATCAGGATGGAAAGATGCAGCTCACCGCGCCCGGAAACCTTGAAGCTGTCCGGGGTGTCGGTGTCCTCCACTCGGAGCGAAACATTTGTACGAAGCTCTTTTGCCAGCCGTTCGCGGATGTTGCGCGATGTGACCCATTTCCCCTCCCTCCCTGCAAATGGGGAGGTGTTGACCATGAAATTCATCGCAAGGGTAGGCTCGTCTATTGAAACATAAGGGACAGCCACGGGAGAGTCGGAAGAGGCCAGTGTCTCGCCTATGCTTATCTCCTCGAAGCCGGCCACGGTGACAATATCCCCGGTCACTGCCTCTTCAATCTCTACCTGATTCAGCCCTTCGTAGCCCAGAAGCTTTGTTATCTTCCCCCTGGTTATCGAGCCGTCACGCTTTACCATGGCAACCGTCTCGCCCGATCTCGCCTTGCCGTTGAATACACGGCCAGTTGCGATCCTGCCGATATAGTCGTTGTAATCTATATTCGCCACGAGCATCTGGAACGGGGCGTCAGGATTCCCCCCCGGCGGATGGACATTCGACTCTACAACCGCGAACAGAGGCTCCATAGTCGTGGAACGGGAGTTGAGGTCAAGCATGGCGTACCCGAGCTTGGCGCTTGTGTAGACGACAGGAAAATCCAGCTGCTCGTCTGATGCGTCAAGCTCGCAGAAGAGATCAAAAACCATGTTCAGCACCTCTTCTGGTCGCGCTCCCGGGCGATCTACCTTGTTGATTACAACAATGGGTTTGAGTCCCAGGTCCAGCGACTTCTTCAGGACGAACCTGGTCTGGGGCATAGGCCCATCCATCGCATCGACCAGAAGAAGCACGGAATCGACCATCTTGAGGACGCGCTCGACCTCTCCTCCGAAATCGGCATGCCCCGGGGTATCTACTATGTTTATCCTGTAGCGGCCATGATGGATCGAGAGATTCTTTGCGAGTATCGTTATCCCTCTCTCCTTTTCAAGGTCATTGCTGTCCATCACCCGCTCTGTAATGGCCTCGTTTTCGCGATAGACCCCCGCATGCTTGAGCATCGCATCCACCAGCGTTGTCTTTCCATGATCCACATGGGCGATTATTGCTATGTTTCTTATTCTCTCCTGCATTCATCTCTCCCGATCGACAAAATAAAAGGACGGGCTCCGGGCCCGTCCAAGATGGTTTATATCATGACAGTTTTCCTGCCTCAAGGCAAGCGATTTCCCCGGCAACCGTTCTCTCGTGGATTATCGCTCCGGGGAAAAGCACCCTTTACGATCTGAAACTATTTAGATTCCATCCGGAAACTCCGGATGAAAAGAGCCGGTTGCCGATTCGGAAAGCGGGGATTTTTTCTTCTGGCAANNAAATCCGAAGATTGACGCCGCCAGGGGGGAAAAGCGCCCTTTACGGTCGGAAACTATTTACCCCCTCCGTAGCTGTGAAGCCCCGACAGTAAGAGGTTTACACCAAGATAGCAGAATATCGTGGCGGCGAAGCCTATTATCGAGAGCCATGCGGCGCGCTTCCCGACCCACCCCTTCGTGATCCTTGCGTGAAGGAAGGCCGCATAGATGAACCAGACTATAAGCGACCAGGTCTCTTTAGGGTCCCAGCTCCAGTAAGTCCCCCAGGCATAGTTCGCCCATACCGCTCCGGTGATGATCCCGAGCGTGAGAAGGGGAAAACCGATCATTATCGCCCGGTAGTTCAGATCATCAAGAACCCTGACAGGAGGGAACATCGAGAGGAGGCCGCTTCCCGCCCCCTTTTCCCCTTCAGCCTCGCTTGAGGCCTTTATCAGGTACATTATCGAGATGCCGCAGGCGACGGCGAAAGCGGCGTAACCGAGAAAGCAGGTGATGACGTGGTAAAGAAGCCAGTCGCTCTGAAGCGCGGGGACAAGCGGCTGTATCCCGTCATTCAGGCCAAGCTGCGCCCAGGCCATGGCAAGAAGGGCGAAAGGCATCACAAAAGCCCCGATTACACGGTATCTGTATCTGAAATCAAGGTAGATGTAGATCAGAACGATAGTCCAGGCGAAAAACACGACCGATTCATAAAGATTCGAAAGCGGAGCATGTCCGAAACCCATGTCGTATGACTCTTTCCAGCGAAGAATTATCGCGGCGGACTGCACGATGAGTCCAGCTGCGGCCGCTGCAATTCCGGCAGAGCCGCTTATCTTTGTTTTCGAAAACATGAAGATGAAGAAGAGGAACATTGAGCCCAGATAAATGAAAGTGGTGATATTGAACAGGATGGAGCTCGTCATTATTTTTTCTCCCTTGAAATTTCTTTTTCGAGGCTTTCAGCCAGAAAATCGAATTTCTGCGAGAAAGCGCCCTGATTCTTGTTGCTGTTTCCCCCCATAGTGACTGACCCTTTTTCAATTCTGACCCAGACTCTACGGTGCGACATGAAAAAAGCGACATATATGCCTGCCACCATCATGAGGCATCCTGCCCAAACAACCCAGACACCCGGGTCTTTTGCAACCTGCAACCCTGTATAGAGCTTCTCCTCGATCCCTCTGTAATGGATCACGTAATCGTTTTTGGCGTCACGCGCCTCTCTCAGGTTCAGCTCAGGATAATTACCGTATGCAATTATGATTTTCGCCGGGCCGGAGGGGGGGTGTATCTCGAGGCGCGCCGCAGGGCCTGACAGCTCCTTTTCATAAGGAGAGAGGTCGGGAACCGCTTCGAGCAGATGCATGGTGCTGCCGTCGGGGAGAGTTGCCTCTGAATCTGCCGGGACCGATATCTCCTTTATATTTTTCCCTTCCAGATCGGCATAACGGAAAAAATAATTCCCCCCGTTCCCGTAGCTCGCCTGGTAAAAAGTGACCCCCTTGTAGGTAAGGGGCTCGTTCACTATGACCCTCGCATGGAGATAATCCTGCACCGGCTTGCCGTTTTCAAGGACGGTCAGTATGCTTTTGAACTCTTTCGGCGCCCCGGTAGGGTAATTTGTCAGTGTGAACTGGTCGCATCGCACCGAAAAACCGAGCTCGATCTCTTTCCCGCTTTGCGTCGTGATCTTTGAAGCGCTATCCCCCTCTGAAATGTTCACAAAACCTTTGAACCCGAAGAGAGAGCCGATTATGGCTCCTGCAAAAATTACGATAACGCTCAGATGGACAAAATATACCGAAAGCCTGCTCCAGGGATGTTTCTGTGCAAAGAGATGCCACACGCCGTCTACTTCGGTCACAACCGGCTCCGCAAATTCGGCCTTGAGGAAGGCAGCCGCCTTGTCGCGCATATCCGCAGGATTTCCGTAAACCTTGAAGCTCTTTTTAACGGCCATGGAGTGCTCGAGCGCCCTGTCGAGAACCAGAACAGGATTGCGGATTATCTTCCAGATGTAAGGCAGCCTCTTTATGGAGCAGCAGATGAGATTTAATGTAAGAAGAGAGAGCATGAGGACAAACCACCAGGAGTGGTACATGTCGAACAGGCCAAGATTCTCGTAAAGCTTCTGCTTTACCGGCGATATCTGCTCCAGATATTCCACTGGAGGGATACCCTGCGGCACTACAGTCCCTATGATGGATATGACGGCCAAAGATATGAGAAGAAACAGCGTAAGTTTGAGGGAACAGAAAAAGTTCCATAATTTTAACGTAAAATCGTTCTGTTTACTGGTCACTGTATAAATGCTCCTTTTTATTATGGGGAATGCCGGTCATGAAAAAACTGTTTTGGATAGACAGCAGGCTGAATTCTGCGGAGGAACAAAAATCCGGCGATAGACATCGGGAAGTCTCCCTGTCGGTTCGATAAAAGCTGCCATGAGAACTGAGGGGGCATAGCTGTCCGGCATTGACGCCGGAAGGGTTAAATGGCAGGAACATCCATGATTTGAGGCGTAGCAGCAGCCGGAGTCATCATATCCACGGCTGCAGGGGCAGTCATCGCACCTTCCTTCACTCTGAACAGGGTTAATCTGCTGAATTTGGAGATAAACAGGGAGGTGAGTTGCAAAGAGAGAACCCGGCGCTCCTGGTATAGGCGAAAACAGACAGATAGCTATGATGATAGTAGTAAATAATATGTTAGATTTTCTCGCCGGTTTCATTTATACCCCGATTTCAGAAATGCTAAATCTAGGTAATCCGGTATGAAAAGTCAACACTTCCTGAGAGTGAACGAAAAAATCGACCCTTTCCCGGGTTCACTAGCGACAGAGACATCTCCGCCATGCAGCTGGACTATATGCTTCACGATGGCGAGCCCAAGCCCTGTCCCCCCCTGTTCGCGGCTTCTAGCTTCATCGACGCGGTAAAACCTCTCAAATATCCTCCCCTGATCCTTGAACGGGATTCCTATTCCGGAATCTGCGACGGAGACCCTTATGAAAGGGCCGGCGTCTTCAGTGAATATCCGTATGGTCCCGCCATCCGGGGTATATTTGACTGCGTTTTCCAGAAGATTGACCAGCACCTGCTCGAGCCTCCCCTGGTCGGCCATGACCCTTGGCATGTTCGAAGCGCTTTCGTCCCTTATGGAGATGCTCTTTTTTGAGGCGTTCTCCTGCAGAAGCATCCTGGCCTTTCTGATTACCCCCCCAGGATCAAACGGATGCAGCTCAAGCGACGCATCTTTGGACTCAAGCTGGGACAGGGAGAGAATGTCATTAATCAGCGAAGTCAAACGCTCCGAATGGTTAAGGATAACCTCCACAAAGCGCCTGGCGCGCTCGGGGTCTGATTCCACCAGGCCATCAAGGAGAGTCTCAGCATACCCTTTTATTACCGAAACCGGGGTACGAAGCTCGTGCGACACATTTGCGACAAAATCGCGGCGGATATTCTCGGTGCGCTTCATATCTGTTATATCATGAAATACTGCGACAACCCCCTGATCACAGCCGTTCACCGTAAGGCGGGCCCAATGCGTCAGGAGAGTTCTCCCCCCGGGGTGAATTCCGATTTCACGGATCAGTTCACCTTCAGACTCCTCAAGCTCGCTGAAGGCCGCGATAAGATCCGGGTGACGGGTGGTCTCTATCAGTTTTTTCCCTTCAATATCTTCAATTATTCCGAAAAGAGTTCTGAAAGCGGGATTTACAAGCAGGATCGAGCCGTCGGCTGCAGCGACCATAACCCCTTCACCCATGCTGTTGAGAATCGTGTCGAGCCTCTGCTTTTCGGAGACAAGATTTCTCATCTGCGAATCTATCCGCTTCGACATCTCGTTTATCACAGCGGCAAGCTCACCGACTTCATCCGCCGAGTTGACCAGAAGCGAAGCACTCCCCCCTTCTCTGCCGATCAGCGACGCTTTAGCGGCAATTTCACGTATAGGCCTGGATGTTATGTTCGAGAAAATGTAACTCAGCAGAAGAGCGGCAAGAAATGTCGCAAAGGCGACAGTGCCAAGCATCTTCTGCACCTTTGCCGTTGTGACCGCGAGATAGTCGAGTGGGAGCGCGAGCCTTATGAATCCGTTCAAAGGTTCACCTGCCGGAAGGGCAACATAAAGCATATCTCTGCGAAGAGTGGAGGAGTAGCGGAGTGAACTGCCTGAACCGGTTTTAATCGCGCTCTGTATCTCCGGACGGTTGATATGATTCTCCAGTTCGTCCACTCTCGATTCGCTCACATCGGAATCGCCGATTACCCTGCCGTCAGAGACTATCAGGGTGACTCTCGCCTTGACTGCCGCGCCGCTCTTTCTCACGAGAAGCTGCGGGGAGAGACTTTTCCCCTCTTTTTCAATCAGAAGCTTCATCAACTCCGCCTGGCTAAACAGATTCGCCCTGCTCTCTTCAATCAGCTCATCCTGAACCGTCCGTTCGAAAAAAATGTAAAAAGCGAGAGAGACCAGAAAAATAAGTGCCAGATATGAGACCATAAGCTTTGTTCTGAATCTCATGACTGCAACTCCTCCATCTTGTAGCCGAATCCACGGACAGTCCTGATCATATCGCCAGGGGCGCCAAGCTTGCTCCTGAGCCGGGTTATGTGAGTATCAACCGTGCGGGTGTCCCCTACATTGTTATATCCCCAGACATCCTGCAGAAGGAGTTCCCGGCTTATGACTCTCCCGCGGCGTTGCCCCAGATAAACAAGGAGCTTGAATTCCGTGCTTGTAAGATCAACCTCGTTCCCGGCGCTAACGACTATATGCTTCTGAAGATCAACCACTATCTCCCCCATTGTGAAAAGGGGAGTTGAAACCCCCTCCGGCTCGCTTCGCCTCAGTATCGCCCTGATCCGGAGGATAAGCTCGCGCATGGAAAACGGCTTTATGATGTAATCGTCCGCCCCCACTTCAAAACCGACCACCCGGTCGATCTCATCGCCACGGGCAGTCAGCATCAGCACCGGAATGCGGGAAGTGCGCTGATCTTTTCTGAGATTTTTGCAGACCTCGGTACCGAGCATGCCTGGGAGCATGATATCCAGAAGTATCAGATCCGGCGCTTCCCTTTTTGCCGATTCCAGCCCGGAAATCCCGTCGCTCGCGCAGATTGCCCGGAATCCCTCTTTTTCAAGATTGAACGCCAGGAGTTCGGCAAGGTCTCTTTCATCCTCCACAACAAGAATCCTTTTCATTCAGCTCCCCCGATATATAAAAATTATAAAAAAAGAGACGGGAAACTTCATCCGCGACACCTTCCTGTAACACGTAAATGTTACAGAAACATGGCAGCTTATTAAATTTTTTGTTGAAAATAGCCTCTTGTTCCGTGCCGGCATCGAGTTTACACAACTTTTTGTCATTAACAACCTGATTGTAACCTGATGCTGCAAGAATCACCCCGGACGAACTCTCCCGGAACTGATAAACGCGCTGACCGCAGGGGAGGCGATGGAGCAAAAATTGTTTCATCACTTGTGCAACAGTGGTGAATGAAAGGGGAAACAGGGATGAAAATCAGGATCAGCGAAGAGTATTACAAGTGGAGCTGCGAATGGTGCGATTCCGAAAACAGGGTGCCATGGGCAATGGCTATTGAGGAGCTTCGATGCGGAGCATGCCACAGGAAGGAGTTTGCGGCCCCTTCCGCGACTTTCGCGGAAGGGGTGAGGATTTTTTCCCCACTCAAAATCGCTTCGGGAATGAATCAATAAATCCTCATCTTCTCATCTCTCGCAAATCAGGGATGACAGGAGAGAAGAGAAGACGAGATGCGGCAGATGATTTTACCTGGTTTCCATCCGGAAACTGGAGTCAAAAAGTCACACTGCAATCCGGCATTCGGGAAGCAGTGTGGCGGCTCCCCGAAAAATCAGTCTCATATGAGTCCATGCGCTACCATCGCATTCGCGACCTTTATGAACCCGCAGATATTAGCGCCCAGGACGTAGTTGCCAGGGGCGCCGTACTCCTCCGCGGTTTCGTAGCAGTTTCTGTGAATATTGATCATAATGTCTTCAAGTTTCTTTTCGGTATATTCGAAAGTCCAGGAATCGCGGCTCGCATTCTGCTGCATCTCAAGCGCCGAAGTCGCTACACCGCCGGCATTTGCGGCTTTCCCCGGCCCATACGCGATTTTTGCGTCAAGAAAGACCTTTATCCCTTCCGGGGTTGTCGGCATGTTTGCTCCCTCCCCGACAGCTATACAGCCGTTCTTCACCAATGTCCTGGCATCTTTCCCGTTGATTTCGTTCTGTGTCGCCGAAGGCATCGCAACCTGGCACGGAATCTCCCAGATATTTCCCCCCGCTATGTATTTTGAATGCTTGTGCTTTGCGGCATAATCGGCGATCCGGCGGCGCTCCACCTCTTTGAGCTGTTTGATGAGATCAAGGTCAAGCCCTTTTTCGTCATATATCACACCGTTGGAATCCGAGCATGCGACGCACTTGCCCCCAAGCTGATGGATTTTTTCTATTGTATAAATGGCGACATTCCCTGAGCCTGAAACAGTGCATATCTTCCCGTCAAAAGAATCCTTGCGGGCTTTCAGCATTTCATTTACAAAGAAGGTGGCGCCATATCCGGTGGCTTCGGTTCTGACAAGAGAGCCTCCCCATGTGAGTCCTTTGCCGGTGAGAACTCCAGGCTCGTACCTGTTGGTGATTCTCTTGTACTGCCCGAACATGTATCCGATTTCGCGGCCACCTACGCCGATATCGCCGGCCGGCACGTCCGTATGCTCCCCCAGGTGACGGTAAAGTTCGGTCATGAAGCTCTGACAGAAGCGCATGACTTCATCATCCGATTTCTCTTTCGGGTCGAAATCCGAACCCCCTTTGCCGCCGCCTATAGGCATGCCGGTCAGGGAGTTTTTGAAAATCTGTTCAAAACCGAGAAACTTTATGATTCCCAGATAGACCGAAGGGTGAAAACGCAATCCCCCCTTGTAAGGGCCGAGAGAGCTGTTGAATTCAACCCTGAATCCCCGGTTGATATGCACTTCGCCTTTATCATCAGTCCAGGGTACCCTGAATATGATCTGGCGCTCCGGTTCGCATATCCGCTGAATGATTTTTCTCTCGGCAAACGCCGGGTGCTTCACCAGAACCGGTCCCAGGCATTCCAGCACTTCCCTGACCGCCTGATGAAATTCCGTTTCACCCGGATTCCGTTTAAGCACCTCCTGATAAATTCCTTCGATCTTTTCATCCATCTGAGCCATCTGTTCGTACCTCCTGTTTCAGTAAGATTTTTTCTGCTGACCGTTTTTTACGCACGAACCGTGGCGAAGCAACAGACCGGCAGATACGCATATCCAATCAAGCCTGTTTTGTTAGCAGTTTGTATGCCGGAATCATTTTATTGTATAAAAAATAATCAATTATGCTTGATAATCAGGCACTTATTGATTCCGGGTTATTTCTGCGCAATCAATGCCGATGTTTTTTGTGTTGCTTGACAACACTTTATAACATTGATTTCTACACAAGTCTTAAAAACCGGTGACAAAAGAGGCTCTTGCAAAAAGGGTGTCATCCCCGAACGATTCTATCAGGCATCCAGAATACTGTCATTCTGCGCGGAGCGAAGCGTAGTCGCAG
>DFZL01000014.1 GCA_002382705.1 Geobacter sp. UBA4057 | reverse complement strand
GAACATGACACCAACATAGAGCTGAACATGGACAGGGAGCGCACCCATGCGAGGAGCTACTACATAGGCGGGCAGTACCAGCCGATCAAGCAGATAGCCCTCATGACCGACTTGAGCATAGAGGACACCGACGCCTACGACAGCATAAGCAAGGACTTGAACACCAACTACAAGGCTGAAGTCTGGGCCAGCATACTGTTCTGAAAAGCTGTATAAACGACGCTGTTGAAACAGAGAAGGGCTCGCTTTCCTGTATTGCGGGCTCTTTTGTTTGATCAGCGTGTCAGACATTCCTTCCGCGGGGAAGTCTTTATCTTATCCTGTCAAGTATTCCTGCTGCCAGAAGAGGTATCATTATCTCGTGATGGCCGGTTATGGCGAAGCCGGAGCTATTATCCAGAGTTGGCCTTTTAACGACATTTTGCATGGGGCGGTAATGCTGGGTCATATCGAAGTTGGCGGTTGTGAAATTTACAAGGCGACCGCCGATGTTCCTGGCTATTGACAGCGCCTTCAGAAATACTTCCGGCATGATTACGGCGCTTCCTATGTTCAGGAAAACGCCGCCATCTCCAAGCTCTGAAACGAGAGAGACAAATATTCTGAAATCCGTGAAGCTCGCCTTCCCTATGACAGAGCCGTCGCATTCAGGATGCTGATGAATTATGTCGGTGCCGACAGCGACATGGACGGTAGCCGGTATACTTTTCTCATAGCATGTCGAAAGAAGGCTGAAACTTTTATAGGGATTTGGGCTTTCAAAGATGAAACGCCCCAGAGATTCGCCATAGCCAAGACCTTCAGTCACTCCGGTTTTCAATGCCAGGTTGATATCGCGCCCGGTCTCTTCAGCCATTCCGAAAGTGCCGGAGTGCAGCATGGCTCCGACATCTTCGCTTGTTGCTCCAATAAGTGAAATTTCATAGTCATGAATGGTGGCGGAGCCGTTCATTGCAACGCCTGTTATGATATCCTCACGAATAAGCTTTCCAAGAACAGGCTGTAGGCCGCACTTTATTACATGCCCTCCGATGGCGGCTATCACCGGTTTCCCCTTATTTCTGGCAGAGACCACCGAATCGATCAACGCATTGAAATCCTTGCCTCCAAGCTGGTTCGGAATGGCGTCCAGCAGAGACTTAACGCTCATTTCCCTGAAAATATCTCCGGCAAAACCATCTGACACCGAAACCTTGTTTTTCCGGTTTTTAATTGGATAAGTTGTTACTGCCGAAAGATCAGCAGGAGTGATTTTCATCTCTCGTTCCTTTTACAAAAAGCTCATTTTCCAGAAGTCCGCAGATGATATGAATAATTTTGATATGCGCTTCCTGAATCCTTGGCGTTTCGTTAGAAGGAATTATCATAGAAATATCGCAGATACTCTTCATTTTCCCGCCAGAATTTCCCAGAAGGGCGATAGTGTGGCATCCGCGTTCTTTCGCGGTCTGGAGAGCGTTGAGAACATTAGGGGAGTTTCCACTTGTAGATATGCCGAAAACTATGTCCCTGTCATCTGCCAGGGCTTCTACCTGACGTTTGAAAACTGATTCGAATCCGTAGTCATTTCCTATCGCCGTCAAAATAGATGTATCGGTAGAGAGAGCTATTGCAGGCAGTGCCCTTCTTTCAAGCCTGAACCTCCCTACAATTTCAGCCGCAAAATGCTGTGAATCAGCAGCCGAGCCGCCATTGCCCATTACAATCAGCTTCCCACCGTTTCTGAAAGATGTGGTCAATTCATCAACGACTTTTTTTATCAAAGGGGGGAACTCATCCCGCATTGCGGCGACAAGAGCGATTTGCTCGTCAAACTCCCTTTTAATCTCGTCAATCATCAAGTTCTCCCCTGTCGCTGAAATGTCGGGATGTGATGGCAGAGAGCGGAATCGATGTCTCGATTCCGGGGAAAAAAGCGTTTTCTCTGGTTTTTAAGAAAATTGTTGATGGCTCCGCCTTTTTTATGGCTGATATCTGTCTGTTCATATCGCGTACCGGGAAAAACGGAGACAACTTTATTAAATTTATGCTGGTATGCATAGGAGAGGTGCCGCTTCCGGCGCATATGTCGAACTGCTTTCTGTGAAGCAGGACATTAAACCTGTCCCCTTTTCTGGCATTCTCATTCAGCAAGGCAAACATTAGCTTCAGTTCATCGGCGCTCTCATGGCTGTCAAGATAAAGGGTGTAGCAACGTTCGGCTCCCCACTTTTCCCGATAGAGACCGGCTGCTTTCGAAATAAGCGCCATCCGCCTTTTTTCGGAGCCGAAAAATGGTTCAACGCCGCATATCACTCGTGACATGGGTGTCGATAGAGTCCTGTAACCTTTTGTTCTTGCGCGCTGAACCATATCCTTCAGGCAATATTCGCCGCCGTCCAATGATTCGCTGAAACCATTTTCAGAGAGGATGAACTCTCTTTTTAGAAGAAGCGTATTGAAAGTGATGCCGAATGTCTCAAATATCTGGACTTTTTTTGTAAACCTTGAGCGAAGGAGATTGGATGAATCTGAAAATAAAGGGGTGACTATCGCGGCGTCATCGGCTTGCGCCGCATTGAGCAGTCCATCAAGCCAGTTTTCGGTGACTGTCACATGGGGACGAACAATTACTGCAAAATTGCTTTCTGAATATCTAAGTCCCATGTTGATTGCGGGGACAAGGCCGATGTTCCGGCCTGAAGTCAGAATCAGAGTGTTTTCGCCTAGTATTTCGGCAAATTCCTCAAGCATGATCTCTGTTTCCCGACTCCCTCCGTTATTAATTATTACCAGCCTTGCATCTGGTGAATAAGTGCGTATGGAGGTGAGGCAGGCGCTTGTTTCAAAAATATTGTTCCAGACCGGAACGATTATATCTGCTCTGGAAGTTGGCATATTGAAAGGGGTGAAAACAGAAAGTGCTCTGGAAGTCGAGTGCCAATGTCGTCAGATTGCCTGCAAAGTTCCGACGTCGTCAGGAAGAAATGGCAACCCGGCGAAGAAGGTTCAGTTCGTCAAGCACCTTGCCGGAGCCTAGAACTACGCAATCCAGAGGGTTTTCGGCGATCAATACAGGAACCTGTGTCACGTCACGCAGCAGCATGTCAAGATTGCGGAGCAACGCGCCGCCTCCGGCGAGAAATATCCCCTTGTCTACAATGTCCGCAGCGAGTTCGGGGGGGGTTTTTTCAAGACAGATTCGAACCGTATCTACAATGGAATTGACAGACTCTTTCAGCGCTTCTCGGATTTCATCAGAGTTGACTTCAATCGTTTTCGGGATGCCGGAGACCAGGTCGCGCCCTTTTACAGTCTTGGTTAAAACTTCTGGGCCAGGGTAAGCTTCACCGATATCGATTTTTATCGATTCTGCCATGCGTTCACCGATCTGAAGGTTATACTTCTTTCTTATGTACTGAACGATCGCTTCATCCATCTTGTCGCCGCCGGTGCGGGTGGATTGCGCATAAACGATGCCTGCCAGCGAGATGACAGCTACTTCTGTTGTCCCCCCCCCGATATCCACGATCATGTTTCCGGAAGCTTCGGTAATCGGGAGTCCTGCGCCGATTGAAGCCGCCATTGGCTCTTCTATAAGATAAACCTCTCTCGCGCCGGCAGATTCCGCTGACTCCTTTACAGCTCTTTTCTCAACCTGTGTTATGCCGGAAGGGACGCAGATGACAACCCTGGGCCTTACTAATGTTTTACGGTGATGAACCTTCTGTATGAAATACCTTAGCATCTCTTCGGTTATGTCAAAATCGGCTATCACCCCGTCTTTCATTGGCCGGATGGCGGTAATTGACCCTGGCGTCCGCCCCAGCATCATCTTGGCGTCCATGCCTACCTTCAGAACCATCTGACGTCCGTTAGGCAGTCGTTGGACAGCAACCACAGAGGGCTCACGCACCACAATGCCTTTGCCTTTCAGGTAAACCAGCGTATTGGCGGTTCCCAGGTCAATAGCGAGGTCGTTTGAAAACATTCCGAATATATAGTCAAAAAACTTTAGCATGCTGATAAATCCTTTACGGTTTGGAATATGGATGGAGAACTATAGCAGAAGCCAAAATGTAAAACAAGCGAGTAAACACCCATATCTGCAACCATCTTGAATATATCTTTCGCCTGTTCGTAAACCGACAGCGCCGCATCCGGGGTTTCAAGATGCGGCGCTCTCTGACAATATCGGCGGTTCAATTATAGAGGCTTTAATCTAATCCACTGTCATGACCCATATATCCA
>DFZL01000039.1 GCA_002382705.1 Geobacter sp. UBA4057 | reverse complement strand
GGTTTATCCTTAAACTCCTGGTTGAAATCCGCTATCGCCTTTCCCGCCGAATGCCTCAGTTTTCTGAAAAGAAGGCTTTCATTCAGCTGTCTTGACTCCACCGTCACCCCTTGGCTTCCGCTTTTTCAAGGAATCTTCTTATAAGAGGAGTGAAAGTCTCATGTTCGAGCAGAAAGGCGTCATGTCCGTAGGATGAGTCAATCATATGGTACTCCACCTCCTTTCCCATCTTTTTCATGATATCCACCACTTCTCCGGTCTGGTAAGGAGGATAGAGCCAGTCGGATGAAAAAGCAAAAAACTGCATTGGAGCGGCGATTTTGCCCAGGGCGTCTGCCATGCTGTCGTAGCCCCATGAGAGATCATACAGATCAAGCGCCTTGGCGAGATAGAGGAATGAATTGGCGTCAAATCGCTCGACGAAATTGTAGCCGTTGTAGTTCAGATACCGCTCCACTTCAAATTGCCCGAAAAAATCGAAAAATCCGTCTTTGGCCGAGAAACGCCTGCCGAACTTTGCATTCATGGAGTCATCGGAAAGAAAGGTTATATGCCCTATTCCGCGGGCAAGGGCAAGACCGTCCTTAGGGTTCTGCCTGTACTCCCCCTTTCGCCAGTTCGGGTCGTTGAAAATCGCCCAGCGCGCTATCGAGTTCATGGCTATAGCCTGGGGAGATGGTCTGGGGGATGAGGCAAGAACAATGGCGGAAGAAATTGAATCAGGATACTGGGTAGCCCACTCCTGCGCCTGCATCCCACCCATGCTTCCCCCCATGACAGAGAGAAGCCTTTCTATTCCAAGATGCTCTATCAGGAATTTCTGCGCGCGCACCATATCCCTGACGGTTATTACCGGAAAGGTGAGGTTGTAACGCTTGCCTGTCCTGGGGTTGATTGAGGCCGGGCCTGTAGAACCGTAACAAGAGCCTATGACGTTTGAGCAGATTACGAAATAACGGTCGGTGTCAAGAAGTCTCCCAGGGCCGGTTATTTCATTCCACCATCCGGGCTTCAGGTCATTTTCATTATACTTTCCTGCCAGATGAGCATTGCCTGTCCAGGCGTGCTCCACGAGAATGGCGTTTGAAGCGGAGCTGTCAAGCGTTCCGTATGTTTCATAGACGATTCTTACGGGGGAGAGTATCCTTCCGCTGTCAAGCCTTATCCCCTGCTCGAATGTGACAGATTTTTCTTCGACTATCCCTGCGGACATTTAAAAGCCCCTTCCATGTATCATATGAGAAGGGGCTGTCAAAAGCTTGCAGCTCGCCTCTCATCTTTGCCTTTCGGCAGGAATTAGCACCTGACGCTTCAGAGCCGGTTGCTGTGGTTTCTCAGGGCCTTTCCCTCCACCACTCTCGATAAGCAGGACTATTTTGTGCGAGAATACGAAAGAAGCTGCTGTTTGTCAACAAAGCAGCATCGTTGCAACAGCGGTTTTATTCCCTGTCGGCAACCACAACCGCCCCTTTTCCGATTCTGGCAGCCAGTTCTCTGGCCACTTCCTTCTCCATTTTTTTTCCGACTCTGACGCGATACCAGACACCTTTCTCCCTCTGGTTGAACTCGACGATATAAGCGTTGTACCCTTTTGCGGCGAGTTTATCCCTGTTCTCTTCAGCTTCAGGCTTGACAGTGTATGAACCTGTCTGGACGGAAAAAGAAGAGTCATTAGCGCTCTCCTTCGACTGTTTCTGTGGGGTATCCGCACCCTGGGCGCGGTCGCTGTTTCTAGCGGCTACGTTTGAAGGAATAGCGGCCTGTATCGGCGCCTTTGTCTCATTCCTGTTATTGATACCGCTCCCGATTACATTCCCCCTGTTCCCTTCAGGAAGGCTCTTGTAGAAGCTGAGTTGCGGCTCCGCAGCCGACTGCGTTGCTGCTGCCGGAGGATGGGGCTGCGGTTGAGGCTGGCTCGACGAAACATCCGGAGTGGGCTGGCTTTTAGAGGTCTGCTTCGGCAGGGGAAAACTCTCAAGGCTCGACTGCTCCATCGCAGCCATGAAAGCCTTCTTTGCCGATTTCTGGGAGAAAAACCAGCCGGTTCCGAAACCGATAAAAAAAACCGATATGATGGCGACGATGAACATTGAGCCATAAAAACGGTCAGGCTCCTTGCGCGGCCTGGTTTTTATCTGGCCGGTCACGTATGACTGCTTCGGTTCACTGTAATCGATCCGCATTGATTCTTCTCCGTTCACATTCTCTCAGGGGCGGAAATCCCCAATATGTCAAGCGCGTTTCTGAAAACTTGGGCGGTGCGCTCAAGCAGATAAAGCCGCGCCAGCGTTGTTCGCGAGTTGTCTGAAATGACGCGGCTCTTATTGTAAAAACGGTGAAACGAGCCGGCCAGATCGGTCAGATAGCCTGTCAGCCTGTGCGGCTCGAAATTCGCCGCACTCTCACTTACAACATGGGGGAGAGCGGAAAGAAGCTTCATGATCTCCAGCTCTTCAGGCGATTCCAGAGATGATACGACATCAGCCCCCTGTATCCTGCCGGCATCAAATCCTTTTCCCGCGGCGTTTTCGAAAATACTGCATATCCTGGCATGCGCGTACTGCAGATAGTAGACCGGATTTTCAGGGGACTGCTCCTTTGCCAGATCGAGATCAAAAACAAGCTGAGCGTCCGGCTTTCTCATTATGAAGAAAAAGCGGACAGCGTCCCGGCCTACTTCGTCTATAAGATCGCGGAGCGTAACATAGCTCCCGGCACGCTTGGATATCTTCACCTCTTCACCGCCGCGCATCACCGTCACCATCTGATGCAGGAGATATTCAGGCCATCCTTCCGGTATCCCCTTCCCGAGAGCCTGGAGCCCGGCTCTTACGCGGGTTATGGTGCTGTGATGGTCTGAACCCTGTTCATTCACCACCCTTATGAATCCCCGCTCCCATTTGTCGAGGTGATATGCTATATCCGGGACGAAATAGGTGTAGCTCCCGTCGCTCTTCCTCATGACCCTGTCCTTGTCGTCGCCGAAAGCGGTAGTTCTCAGCCAGAGCGCGCCATCCGCCTCATAGCTGTGGCCGTTTTCAGCAAGAGCACGGACAACGTACTCTACCAGACCTCTGCTGTAGAGAGATGATTCAAGGGTAAAAACATCGAATCTGACGTCAAACGCCTTCAGGTCGGCATCCTGCTCTCTTCGCAATGATGCGACAGAGAAGCGGCGTATCGCTTCCAGGTCATCAGGATCGCCAGCCGCCGCAATATGCTGATCAGATGCGTCAACCACCTCTTTTGCGAGATAGGAGGAGGCTATATCCTTTATGTATTCACCCTGGTATCCGTCAACAGGCCACCCCGGTTCTCCCGGCTCAACCCCCTTGCAGCGCGCCTGCACCGAAAGGGCAAGGTTGGCGATCTGCTGGCCGGCGTCATTGTAGTAAAATTCACGAGTTACATCCCAACCTGTGGCTTCCAGCAGCCTGGACACCGAATCCCCTATAGCCGCTCCACGTCCATGACCTATGTGAAGAGGTCCTGTCGGGTTCGCGCTTACAAATTCAACCTGAACCTTTTTCCCCTCTCCTGCCCCGGAGCGGCCGAAGCTTCCTCCCTGCCGCTCGATCTCTAGCAGCGCTTTTTGCCAGGCATCCTGCGAAATGTAAAAATTGATGAAACCTGGCCCGGCTATTTCCACCTTTTCAAGAAGGTAGTCCGAATCATCGATATTGCTGATTATGATCTCCGCGATTCTTCGAGGCGGGGCAGATTCCTTTTTTGCGAGCTGCATGGCAATGTTGCATGAATAATCGCCATGTTCAGGGTTTGAAGGTACGCCTATCATGACCGGGGGGAATGTTCCGGCGAGAAGGGCGCCGGAATTCACCCCTTTCCCAAGCGCCTTTTCTACAAGGAGGATCAACGGTTTTCTTATCATTTACTATTCTTTTTCCTCTTTTTCGTTTTCCTTTTTTTCATCCGGCCTGAACCTGATGTCGCGGCAGTAGTCCGGACAACGCGCCCCGTTATCACTTACGGAGAAACGTTTGTTGCATGTTTCCCTCCAGGCGCATATAGCACAATTCTGCATGGTCATGTCTTGAAACCTTTCCGAGATAAAGTCAGGCAGTTAAGGTGAATTATCTCGTTTCCATCCGGAGTTTCCGTATGGAAACTATCTCTTCTCCGGCGGGAACTGGTAGATTATTTCGTCTCTGTAAAAAAGCCCCAGATCCTTGCGGGCGACCCTCTCAACATACCGGTAATCGTTTCGCAGTGCAAAAATCTCATGTCTGAGCCTTTCATTTTCCTTTTTTGCATCAAGAAGCCGTCTTTCAACAAGCTTCCTGTCCTGTTTCAGCTCATGAATCCGCAGCAACCCCTTGTCGCCGAAAATAGTGAAAAAAAGGATGAAAATGATGCAACCGGCCGGAATGAAGTATATTTTTCTATGGAGAGCCCCCATAAGTCAACTCCTGGCAATACGCCCAGAGAAATAATCAATAGTTTTGCTCAAACCGGATTCGAGGCAGACCTGAGGCTCCCAGGAGAGCTTCTCCCTGGCCAGAGTGATCTCCGGTCTTCGCTGTTTCGGATCATCTTCAGGGAGCGGTCTGAAGATTATCGCCGATTTCGAGCCTGTCAACCGGACAATCTTTTCGGCGAATTCAAGTATGGTATTTTCCACAGGATTGCCGAGATTGAGCGGCCCGGTGAACCGGTCGCACTCCATCATCCTGACAAGTCCCTCTACAAGATCCGAGACATAGCAGAAAGAGCGGGTCTGGGAGCCATCCCCATATACGGTGATATCCCTGCCGGCAAGCGCCTGGATAACGAAGTTCGAGACGACCCTCCCGTCATTCTCCGCCATCCGCGGACCGTAAGTATTGAATATCCGCGCAATCCTGATATCTACGCCATTCTGCCTGTGATAATCCATCATAAGGGTTTCAGCCACCCTCTTCCCTTCGTCGTAACAGCTCCTGGGGCCTATGCAGTTCACGTTTCCCCAGTATGATTCAGTCTGCGGATGTATCTGCGGATCTCCGTATACTTCGGATGTGGACGCCTGAAGTACCCTGGCTTTAACCCTCTTGGCCAGCCCCAGCATGTTGATGGCTCCCATGACGCTGGTTTTGGTCGTTTTGACAGGATTGTACTGGTAGTGCACCGGAGAAGCCGGACAGGCCAGATTGTAAATCCTGTCGACCTCAAGCAGAACAGGCTCGACAATGTCGTGCCGCACAAGCTCGAAGCGATGGTTATCCATCAGATGTATTATATTGTCCTTGCTCCCTGTGAAAAAATTATCAAGGCAGATAACGTCATGCCCCTCGTCAAGGAGCCGCTCGGAGAGATGAGACCCTATGAAGCCTGCCCCCCCTGTGACCAGTATCCGCATCTATCTCACCTCTTCCATGCTGCCGTTTCCGCTGCGGCCAAGGGGGAGATAGCAGAATCCGGCATCCTTCATGCGGCCAGGCTTGTAAAGGTTTCTCCCGTCAACTACGATACGGGGAAGTTTGAGAGATTGAGCCATTCTGTCAAAATCAGGGTTCCTGTATTCGTTCCAGTCCGTTATCACGACAAGCGCATCAGCCTGCGAGAGAATTTCATACTGGTTGCCGCTGTACTCCACTCTCTCTCCGAATATCTTTTTCGCTTCTTTAAGAGCTTCCGGATCGTGAACCCTTACCGTCGCCCCTTCCGCAATCAGCCTCTCTATTATCGTGATTGACGGGGCTTCGCGCATATCATCCGTACGTGGTTTGAAAGAGAGCCCCCAGCATGCGACGATCCTGCCTGTGAGTGTTTTTTCCTCATCAGGGGTTCCAAGAGCCCGGATAAGCTTTTTCGCCAGAACCTCTTTCTGGAGCTCGTTTACCTCCTCTACCGCACGGAGGAGCCTGAGATCGAAACCGCACTCCTCTCCGGACATTATAAGCGCTTTCACATCTTTTGGAAAACAGGAACCGCCATAACCTGGGCCAGGAAAGAGGAAATCATAACCTATCCTGCTGTCCGACCCGATCCCCTCCCTGACAGCGGCAACGTCCGCCCCCATGCATTCACAGAGACCGGCTATCTGGTTCATGAAGGAGATACGTAGCGCAAGCATCGCATTCGCGGCATATTTGGTCATCTCCGCGCTCCGGATGTCCATTACTATCATTCTGTTCTGCTTCCGCATGAACGGGTCGTACAGCTCCTTCATTATTTCGGCTGTGCGGACATTGTCCGTCCCGATTACCACTCTGTCCGGTTTCATGAAGTCGTCAATCGCCGCCCCCTCCTTCAGGAATTCAGGATTTGATACGACATCGAATTCAAGCGAGAGATTCCGCCTGTCAAGCTCCTCCTTCACAGCTCTTCTGACCTTGTCCGCGGTACCTACAGGAACAGTCGACTTGTCCACGATTATCTTGTAGCTCTCCATGCTTCGCCCGATTTCCCCTGCAACTTCCAGCACATACTGCAGGTCCGCCGAACCGTCCTCTCCCGGAGGCGTCCCCACGGCAATGAAATTGATAAGGGAAGAGCGGACAGCTTCGGAAACATCTGCTGTGAAAGAGAGGCGCCCTTCGGAAAAATTACGGAGAACCATCTCTTTCAATCCCGGCTCGTAGATCGGAATTATACCCTGCTTCAACTCTTCTATCTTTTTCGCGTCAACGTCCACGGCGATAACGGCATTGCCGCTTTCGGCAAAGCAGGCTGCGGCTACAAGCCCGACATAACCGGCCCCGAAAACCGATATTCTCATTAAATTACCCCTTCACACTCTTTCATCAGTTAATTCGTTTCCATCCGGAAACTCCGGATGAGAAACCGGCTGCGCCTCAAGAGGCAAAACTTCCTGACCATGAGAAGCTATATCACATTATCTATCTGAAATTCCAGCGTAATTTTTATTATCACATCCTCTTTTTAAGCTCCAGCGCCGCCAGATAAGCCCTGTTTCTGGAAACTCCTGTAATTTCGGCAGCTTGTCTGGAGGCATCCTTGACAGACAATCGTTCAACAGCCATCAATCTGGCGAGGAGAGTCTCCAAATCTTCACTTTCGCTCTTTTCAGCCTGACCAGGAGCGACAAGGATCGCAATCTCCCCGCGCACCTTTGCAGCAGAGAGCCGCTCTATTACATTTGAAACGGCCCCTCTGATGAGCTCTTCATAAATCTTGGTCAGCTCCCTGGCGACCACAATCTCCCTATCTCCCATGATTTCCCTGATATCAGCCAGAGAATCAAGGAGCCTGTGAGGAGCTTCATAAATGGCGAGAGTGCCCGGAAGGCCGCTTAAAGACGAAAAAAAGGCTCTCCGCTTACCACCGCGGGGTGGTGGAAAACCTGCAAAGGTGAAAATATCCGTCGGAAGGCCTGACGCTGATAAAGCGGCGATTGCGGCGCATGATCCAGGCACCGGTATCACCTGGATATTCTCTTCGGAAGCGGCGCGCACAAGCTGGTACCCCGGATCGGAAACGCACGGAGTGCCTGCGTCCGATACAAGAGCTACTGATTTCCCCTGGCGGAGAATGCAGAGAATCTTCTCTCCTTTCAGTTTCTTGTTGTGATCGAAATAGGATGTCAGTGGTTTTGAGATATTGAAGTGATTAAGAAGCTTGAGAGAATGTCGGGTGTCTTCTGCTGCTATCAGATCGACTTCGCCGAGAATCCTTACGGCGCGGAAAGTCATATCCTCTAGATTTCCTATCGGCGTTGCGACTATGTATAGAGTTCCTGCCATCAGTCTTCCGGATAATTGAATTGTTGTTGAGGCCTTTGCAGAAGTCAAAAAATATCATCTGAAGCATCCTGCAAAACAGGATTCTGCGACTACGCTACGCTTCGCTCAGATTTAACCGAAAAGAGCTCTTTACTGGAGAGATGAAATATAACCCCTGACCCCCTCCATAATCCCCTCAGCAATCATCTTCTGGTATTCCGCTTCCTTGAGCCTCGACTCTTCTATCGAATTTGAAACGAACGCGGTCTCCACGAGTATGCTGGGCATTGTAGCTCCGACCAGGACGTAAAACGGCCCCTGCTTTACCCCCAGATTCTTTATGTCGCTGAAACGGGCGTGCATCTTATGATATAGCGACTTCTGCACCTCTTCCGACAGATGGGCGGAATCGTTTAACTTGTAATTGGCCATGAGATCGAAAAGAACCGCCTGCAACAGGGTCACGTTCTCAAGTGAAGTCCCGTTTTCCTTTGCCGCGAGCTGGGCTGCCTTGTCGGTTTTAGCCAGGTTCAGATAATATGTTTCTATTCCTGCGGCATTCCGGTTCAGCGATGCGTTTGCATGTATCGAGACGAACAGGTCAGCGCCCACCTTGTTCGCGATGGCAGTTCTTTCCTCAAGCGGTAGGAATATGTCGGTGGAGCGGGTCATGACGACATCTAGCCCGAGACCGTCCTCCAGATACTCTTTAAGGAGCAGCCCGACCGACAGTACGACATCTTTCTCCTGCACCCCGGAAGGGCCTACCGCTCCAGGATCGTGCCCGCCATGTCCCGGATCTACTACAATCCGCCTGATCCTGGAAATAGCCTGCTGTCTGGAAGTTTTCACCTTTTCAGGATCGCTGCGGAGCGCAGCCTGCCTTTCCTTATGCTGAGGCTTCTGCAACGATGTCACCGATTCGTCGAGCTTCGAAATGGCGGCGGGGCGCTCGCCCCTGACATCTATCACGATCCTGGCGGGATCAGCCAGTGCGAACACCTTGTAATCCTTTATATTCAGGGTATCCAGAACAACCCTTGCGACATCGCTCCGATACTGCGAAACCCGCACCCCCTTCAGCAGGCCGTCGCCAATAGCAGTATCCGTAACGCCTGCGCCAAGTTTCGCATCTTTAATATCAAGATATATCCGGCCAGGTTTCCCCACCCCCCCGTCGCCAAGCTTATGGGCGCTCCAGGCCGCATTCCTGTCCAGTTCAATGGCGATTCTGGTGTAATCCGGATTAGACCACCATCTTATCTTGCCTATTGTCGCATGCTGGATGTGATATTGCGACGTGCGGCCGGCCGTCTCCCCTTTCCCCGGTTTTGTTATTGTCTCCGCCAGTGAAGAAACAGAAAGGAGAGTATAAAATATTATCAGGCATACAGCTGAATAGAATAATCTTTTCATGTCACAGTTCCGGCTTGCCCCGTGTAACGGGGGAGATTGTCCTGAGCGGAAAAAACAGGCCTATGCTTCAAGATATATGTTGACCATGAAATGTCCTTCGTTGTGCTCAAACATGATTGTGGCGGTATCGGATACAGAGCCGAAATTCATGAAATATTCTTCCCCTGATATGACAGAAGGTGTAGAAAGGCGCACTTCGTGCCCGTCGGAGACAAAATGATGCTTGAAAGAGCCGCTGATCATATTGGCGATCTCCCCCAGGCTGTCTTTCACATCTGCGTCGCACTCTGTCAACTCCATCCCAAGCATTATCGAGGCAAACTCAAGCGCCATATTCTCCGGGATGTTAATGCTTGCCATCCCGCTGTAGCTCCCCGTAAAACCGACCATTGCCGTCACGCAGTTCCTGAATTTCCTCACTGTCATCGAAGGCTTTGCGGGAACGAGCTCAATCCCCAGCATCATTGAAAAAATCTCCCTGACATCCTTGTCAAGATATTCAAGAAGCTGTTCTTCCGAAACTCCAAGCTGGGTCAGGACATTTTTTTTGACCATCGGAGCCCTCCGGTTGCGGACTGGCAATTCCTTGAATGAAGGTTTTCAAATTGCATCGAGGAATGACCATTTTAAAAAACGTTAAAGTTATACACTCCATGCGACAGCTCTTTCAACCGCAATTTTCGCATCAAAAGGGATTTGACGCCATTTATTCACCTGCTGTATTGTTTCCGGCATGAAAATATTACTTGCAACACTCCACTCCAGATATTCGCACCCGTCGCTGGCGCTCCCCTCTCTGGCCGCATGCTGCACGGATATGCCTGGCGTCGAAATTGTCATAAGCGAGCTGACCGTGAATGAGGCGCATGAGAGGCTACTGCAGAGAATTGTCTCGGAACATGCCGATATTGCTGCTTTTTCCTGTTACATATGGAACATTGAAGAGACCCTGAGGCTTGTGTCGGATTTAAAGAAAATATTCCCCGAGACATTGACGCTCCTTGGGGGGCCTGAAGTCTCATACGGTATATTTGAGCTTATGAACTGCAATCCCGGAATAGACTATGTCATAAAAGGGGAAGGCGAAAAAAGTTTCAGAATGCTGACCGCGAAACTTGCCGGCCTGATGGACGGACCGATTCCCGGACTTTTCCGGCGCGACGGGGAAGATATCGTCTCCCCTCCTGCAGCCAACGGAGATACTTCTCTGGCCGCCATCCCCTCTCCTTTCGCCGCAGGCCTGGTTGATCTTTCAAAACCGCTCGTATATTTTGAAACATCTAGAGGGTGCCCTTTTTCATGTGCCTTCTGTCTCTCTTCAACAGAGCGGAACCTCCGCTCTTTTCCGGAGGAGAGGGTAAGAAGCGACCTTGAACTGCTGATTCGGAGAAATGTCCCGGTTGTAAAGCTTGTTGACAGAACTTTCAATTTCGATTCAAAGAGGTCTGCAAAAATATGGGAATTCATCCTCGAAAAGAATGGAAATTCGAATTTTCACTTTGAAATCGCAGCCGACCTTCTTACCGACGATAACATTTCACTTTTAAAAAAAGCCCCCCCTGGAAAATTCCGCTTTGAAATCGGTGTCCAGTCATCCTCAAAAGAGACTCTGGCAAGCGTGAAACGAAACGCGGAGACCGGAAAGCTGTTTGAGAACATTCGACGACTGAAAAGAGAGACGGCTGTTCTGCTTCATCTCGATCTTATAGCCGGATTGCCAGGCGAAGATTACTGCGGTTTTCTCGACTCCCTGCAGCATGTCGCGGATCTGGAGCCGCATGAGATACAGATAGAGCCCCTGAAGCTGCTGAAGGGGACGGAAATGAGAAAGATCGCGAATGAGCGCGGATATCGTTATTCCGATTTTCCGCCGTATGCCGTATTATCGACTCCGGATCTTTCATACGACGAGATATGCCGCATAGAGACGATAGGAAGGCTTATCGATCTTTTTTACAACAGTTCAAACTTCGGAACAGCTCTGAGGCATATGCGGCGGCGCATGAAATTTGCGGAGCTCTTCGACAGGATGGGGGGTTCAGTCTCTGGAGAGAACCTCTCCGGTTACAGCAGGCTCCGCCGGCACGAACTATTCGCGCGACTTGCGGCAAGGCTTCTTCCTCCGGAAGAGATACAGCCTCTTCACGACGCTCTTTTCTTCGACTACTGCAGCATGGAGCTGCCGCTCAAAGGAAAACTCCCCATCTTCATTAAGGATAAGGAGTCATCATGCGAATGGCCTGGGCGCTCGGCTTTACCGGACAGGGTGAAGTTTCCCGCCGGATGCATGGTGAAATGCTTCAGGTTCACCTTCTCTGCCGATTACAGGAATGAAATACCGGTCAACGTCCCGGCTCCGGTTACATTCGCCTACATCTCAGAACCGGGCGGAGGATTGAAGGTACTTCTCTTCTGAATGCATAACATGAAAGGGATTATATGAGTTTCTCAGATGTCGGAGAAAAAACCGACCTTAAGAACCTTCCACTGGAAGGGCTGGAAAATTATCTGCGCGGGATGGGAAAAGAGCGTTTCCGCGCAATGCAGATTTTCAAATGGATATACCAGAAGAGCGCGGAGTCGTTTGATGAGATGACAAACCTATCAAAGGAGCTGCGTGCCGGGCTTGCAGACATGGCATATATAAGCACTCTGGAACCGTCCGCGATTGAAGTCGGCAGTGACGGCGTGAGAAAGTACCTTTTCACCCTTGCAGACGGAAACGGAGTGGAAGCCGTCCTTATACCGATAGAGGGGAGAAACACTCTCTGCATATCAGCCCAGGCAGGTTGCGCGATGGGATGTGCATTCTGCCTTACAGGCACCTTCGGGCTGACCCGCAACCTGAAAACCTCAGAGATAGTAAACCAGATACTGGCGGTCAAACGTGATCTCAAACGGAACCCGGCTCTGCAGGTCGAGATATCCGCCGACACTTCCTGCTGCGACATTGACGAAGACGACCCATCCCCCGCTTCGCCCGAAAGCATCCGTAATATCGTTTTTATGGGGATGGGGGAGCCGTTGAACAACCTGGACAATGTCATACCGGCCATAAAAATAATGATAGACGGCAACGGGCTTCAGTTTTCAAACCGGCGCGTGACGCTCTCCACCTGCGGACTTGTGCCGGAGATGCGACGGCTGGGAGAAGAGACGCCGAACATCAACCTCGCGGTCTCGCTGAACGCGACTACAGATGAGCAGCGAGAAAAGATAATGCCTGTAAACAGGCGCTATCCCTTGAAAATGCTGCTTGACGCATGCAGGGAGTTTCCGCTCCCCGGGAGAAGGAAAATCACCTTTGAATATGTCTTGATCAGAGGAATGAACGATACGCTGCAGGATGCGAAACGTCTGCTCCTTCTGACAAGCGGGATCCCATGCAAGATCAATCTGATCCCCTTCAACGAGCATGAAGGGTCGGATTTCTGGGCCCCCTCACAGGAGTCGATCGACGCTTTTCACAGATATCTCATAGACAGAAACGTAACCGTGATCACAAGAGACAGCAGAGGGGGGGATATTTCAGCCGCCTGCGGCCAACTCAAGGGGAAACTGCTTAATCATCTGGAGAAGGATGCCGGATAAGCCGGACATTGCAACTTCAGCGACCGCATTACATTTTTTCTTTGCCTGCCGCTCCCCCTCTGCGTATTATCGTGAAGTTTCAGACACCAGCCGACTGGATATGAACAGATCATGGAACAGCCAAAAAAAGAGAAACTGATAAAAGAGCTCCAGGGGATGGGATTCGCCACGGTCGGCGCCATAGTTTTCATATCCCTTGCCACATACAACTCGGCCGACGTCTCCTGGAACAGCTACTCGAATTACGGGGGGGTGCAGAACCTGGCAGGAAAGCTCGGCGCCCAGATGGCAGACCTTCTTTTCGCACTCTTCGGCCTTGCATCCTACCTCATTCCGCTTGCACTGTTCTACATGGCGTACACCCTCTTCCGCTTCAAGGAGATAAGGCTCCGCTCATACAAGCTGCTCGCCTCATTCTCTCTTATCCTTTCGCTTTCAGCCCTTTTCTCTTTTTTCAGGGATGCGACCGTTCTCTTCGGACAACCGGTGCCTACCGGAGGAGCAATCGGCAAAATGCTCTCCGGCTTCCTGAAATCCACCCTGGGAGCCATAGGGGCGATGATCCTGCTCCTGCCGCTTCTGGCTGCGTCAATAATGATTCTTGCAAAATTTTCATTCCTCCTCTTCATGCAGTGGTGGCTGGAGTCGCTGAAGCTCAAGTGGAGCGCCTGGCTGGAAAGGAGAGCCGCCGCAAGAAAAGAGAAGGAGCGTGAGATGGCCAGAATGGAAGGGACCCCCCTTTCAAAATCCGCATCCCCGCCACTGATAAAACAGCCACCGCCGCCGAGAGCTAACATATTCAGGAAAGCAAAGGAGAAGAAAAAGGAGAACGAAGGGGTCGGAGCCATACAGGAAACTTTCGAATTCATAAAAACAGAAGGGAGCTTCCACACCCCTCCGATGTCGCTCCTCGACACACCGCCGGTCATACAGAAAGCCGTTGACAGGGATACCCTGACGATGAATGCCCGGCTACTGGAGAAAAAACTGCGCGATTACGGCATTGACGGCGAAGTCGTTGAAATATCTCCGGGGCCGGTGATCACGATGTACGAATTCTCTCCTGCCCCAGGGATAAAGATCAGCAGGATAGCAGGGCTCTCGGACGACCTGACCATGGCTCTCCAGGCGATGTCCATACGCATAGTGGCTCCGATACCGGGAAAAGGGGTGGTCGGCATCGAGGTGCCAAACCGTGAGAGAGAGTTGGTATTTCTGAGCGAAATTTTCAACTCCGGCGAATTTCACCAGAACAGGATGAAACTCCCGCTTGCGCTCGGGAAGGATATTGCGGGAGTTCCGGTCGTGACAGACCTGGCAAGAGCTCCGCACCTTCTTGTCGCAGGCTCCACCGGCTCAGGCAAATCCGTCTCCATCAACACGATGATCCTTTCGCTCCTGTATACCGCAACCCCTGATGATGTACGGATGATAATGGTTGACCCAAAAATGCTGGAATTCTCGATCTACGAGGGGATACCGCATCTCCTCCTGCCGGTCGTGACGGAACCTAAAAAAGCGTCTCTCGCCCTGAAATGGGCAGTGAACGAAATGGAGCGGCGTTACCGCCTCCTCTCGGACAAAGGTGTACGCAACATAGAGTCATACAACAGGAAGCTTGCTGCGGAACTCGCGGAACAGGAGAAGATCGAAGCGATCCCGGAAGCCGAGATCATTGAAGAGCTGGAGGAGATAGTCGAAGAAGATGAGGTTTCACCTGCTGCACTCCCGCCATTGCAGCCGGATGATTCCGAAAAGCTGGAGCATGTTCACCTCCCCTATATAGTTCTGATTGTTGACGAGCTGGCTGACCTCATGATGGTCGCGGGGAGGGAAGTGGAAGAGCATATAGCCCGCCTGGCCCAGAAAGCCCGCGCTTCGGGCATTCACCTGATACTGGCCACGCAGCGCCCCTCTGTCGATGTGATAACAGGACTGATCAAGGCGAACCTCCCATCAAGGATATCCTTCCAGATGACATCAAAAGTCGATTCCCGCACAATCCTTGACTGCAACGGAGCAGAGATGCTCCTTGGGGCGGGAGACATGCTGTATATGCCGCCAGGCACATCAAGGCTTCAGCGCATTCACGGCGCATTCGTTTCAGACGCCGAGGTGCAGCGCATCGTTGATTTCCTGAAAAAACAAGGGAAACCGGTCTATGAAAAATCGATCCTGGAGATGAAGGATCAGGACGAAAATGGAATGAACGGCGATGAGGAGTTGGACGAGAGATGGGAAGATGCGCTGAAAGTAGTGGCAGAAACGCGTCAGGCTTCGATATCGATGATCCAGCGCAAGCTCAGGATAGGTTACAACCGCTCCGCCAGAATCGTGGAGATGATGGAGCGTGAAGGGATGATCGCCACAAGTGACGGCACCAGCAAACCGAGAGAGATTTATCTCGACGTGATAAACGCATATCTGAATTCGCAAATTTCAAGGTGAAACCATCATGAAAGAAGTCAAAGGGGTATCAGTACAGTTCAACGTGAAACCAGGGGACATTGACGCCAACCTTGCGTACGTGAGTGGCGCGCTCAGGCGCGGAAGCGACGCGGGAGCCGAACTTGCCGTTCTCCCTGAAATGTGGTCGACAGGGTTTTCCTACAAAAATCTTGTTGGACTGGCAATGCGGACAGAGGAGATTAACGCCGCACTCCTTGAGCTTTCCCGCGAACTCCGGATGGTTATAGCCGGCAGCGTTCCGGAATCTTCCGGAGAAAAGGTTTTCAATACCGCATATCTCTTTGACAACGGACGCCTGGCAGGGCAATACCGCAAGATGCACCTCTTCTCGCTTCTGGGGGAGGAGAGGGCTTTTCTTCCCGGAGAAAGCCGGCTCGTTGCGGAAACTTCGATTGGAAAAATCGGCGTGATGATCTGCTACGACCTGCGTTTTCCCGAACTGTCGCGAAGGCTGGCCATAGAGGGAGCGGAAATAATATGCATCCCTGCCCAGTGGCCAAGCCCCAGGGAGGAACACTGGCGCACCCTGCTCAGAGCAAGGGCCATTGAGAACCAGCTTTTCATCATGGCATGCAACGCCTGCGGAGCAGCCGGCAAGCTCGACCTTTTCGGAATGAGCATGATTATCGATCCGAAAGGGGATATTCTTGCGGAGGCCGGCGCCGGAGAGAGCGAGATATATGCGACGCTGAAGCCGGAAATAATGGCCGAATGGCGCTCTAAAATCCCCTGCCTGAACGACCGCAGACCTGAACTATACTGAACCTGTGAAAAACTACAGACAAAAGCTCCGCTCCCTTCTTTCAGCGGAAAAGAACCTGTCAAAGGAGGGGGGAAGGAATAGTGGGGGGATACTCAGGGTCTGCCTCGTCTCCCCCTCCGGATACCGAACAGGGATGAGCAGCCTCGGGTTTCAGAAGGTATATTCGCTCCTGGCCTCATTTCCTGATCTCTTCTGTGATAGGGCTTTTCTTCCTGATCCAGAGGATATAAGGCTTTTCAGATCAGGGAGAGGTGAGATACTCTCCATCGAGAGCGAGCGTCCCCTGTCGGACTTTGACGTTATAGCCTTTTCAACCTCGTTCGAACCTGACTACCTGAGCATTCCGCTTATTCTTGATGTCGCCTCCATCCCGCTCTTTTCGTCAGCCAGAACAGGCGCAGAACCTTTGATAATAGGCGGGGGAGCTGCGTTTTTCATAAACCCGGAACCGGTCGCCGATTTTTTTGATATTATCTGCATAGGCGAAGGTGAATCCCTGATACCCCTCCTGTTTTCCGAGCTGACCAGGCGTTCAAGCGAAACCCGCGAATCCCTTCTTAAGAGGCTGGGTTCCATCCCTGGGGTGTATATCCCCAGTTCGGCCATCGGCGCAGAGTGTGACGACAATACCGGGAAGAATTGCCTGAGCCCTGTCCGCCGCCTTTCGGCTGACCTTGACACCACCACACCGGCATCAACCGTCATACTGACCGAAAAGTGCGAATTCGGCGATATGTTCCTTGTCGAGGTGAGCCGAGGTTGTCCACGCGGCTGTCGCTTCTGCACTTCAGCCTTTATTTACTCCCCGTTCAGGCAACACCGGCTGGAGCCGCTCCTGCAACTTGCCAAAGAGGGGATATCGCAGGGGAAGAAGATCGGACTGGTTGGCGCAGCCGTCTCCGATTACGCAGGAATAGGTGAATTGTGCCGAAAAATAGTAGAGGCAGGGGGAAGGGTCTCAGTCTCGTCGCTCAGAATTGACCGGCTTGATGATGAAATGATAGACGCCCTGGTCAAAAGCGGCCATAAAACAATCTCCCTCGCGCCAGAAGGGGGCTCTCAGCGCCTGCGTGACCTTATGAGGAAAAACCTGACAGAAGAGCAGATCATCTCGGCATCAACGCTGCTCTTTTCCCGCGGCATCCTCAATCTGAAGCTATATTTCATCATCGGCCTTCCGACCGAAACGGATGATGACATCCGGGAACTGCTGCGACTTGTTCATGCGATAAGGGAAAAACTCCTGCAGGAAGCTAAAACAAGGGGACGGATAGGAAAGATAACAATTTCGGTCAACCCTTTCATACCGAAACCGTTCACCCCTTTTCAATGGTGCGGCATGGAGCCTCTAGAAACACTCGGAAAAAAATTCAGGATTTTGGAAAAGGAGATCAGGAAGGCGCCGAATCTCAAGCTGAAGATGGAGAGTCTCAAAGGCGCCTATCTTCAGGCTGTTCTTTCCCGAGGCGACAGGAGCCTTTCACGACTGATTGCGACGATGGCCGCGGGGGAGAACCTCAAAAGAGGCGCAGAGAAACACGGCATAGATACTGACAGGATAGCGCACGGGAGTATGGGACTGAATGAACCGCTGCCGTGGGATAAAATAGTGTCGGCAGATAAGGAGCTTCTTGGGAGAGAGTTCGAAAATGCGCTCTCCCGGGTTCAAACTGATGAGTGAAAGTTTCAATGGCCAATGGAACGGAATTCCGGAGGCTGCTCAGGATCGCTTCCGGAGTGGTTGTCAATTGATTCCGATATCTCTTCGGTTGCCTCTCCGGCCGTATCTTCGTAATTTCCACTGTTTTGCCTGAACCGGACAATAAGGCTGTAACAGACTAAATATGCGAGCATCGCGGCAAAGAGGCCGATAATGACGCTCCCAAGAATGACAGGTGAAGCGTAGGCCTTCAGGTAACGCCATTCTAAATGGCTGATTGCTCTGGAATCCCCCGCCTCTCCGTTCAAAAGTGAGCCGACCTTGTAACTGGCCACGATTATCGGCGCCACCGTAAAAGGGTTGTTAACCCATGTCCCGGCAATGCAGGCGATCTTGTTCAGCCGGAAAACAAACGCGATGGCTATCGCAAACAGGGTATGCGCCCCCAGAAAAGGGGTGCAGCTTACGAAAACCCCTGCTGCGAACCCCAATGAGATTTCAGCCGGATTCCCATGCAGGGAGAATATGGTTTTGAATTTTTCGAGCATCTGAAACATCAGTCCTTATCGTGCAACTGCAATCAAAGATTCATGGTGTGCAATAAAATATGGCGATTCTTTTCTTCAAGTCAACCCGCTTTTCCAGCAGACTTTGACTCAGGTTTAGAAAAACCGGAGGAAACAAGCATTTCCGCATGGGAAGCTTTTGCAAGGAGACGTTTGAATGCGCTATCGCGCTGATCTGCACATGCATTCTCCGTTTTCGAGAGGAACAAGCCCCAAGAGCACTCTTTACCATATTGCGGCATGGGCAGGAATCAAAGGGATACATCTTGTCGGGACAGGAGATTTTACACACCCCGGATGGTTTGAACAGCTCAAATCGGAGCTTTTGCCTGCCGAGCCCGGTTTTTTCTCGCTGCGCGGTAAAATTCCTGACCCGATGCCGGACATTCACCCCCCTGAACCACTTGTCCGTTTCATCCTCTCAGCCGAGATAAGCTGCATTTACAAAAGGGGGGGCAAAACAAGAAAAGTACACAACCTGATATACGTTCCCTCTCTTGATTCGGCCATGCGGATAAACAGGCGGCTCTCCGGACTGGGGAACATCGTTTCCGACGGACGTCCCATACTTGGGCTGGACAGCAGGGATCTTCTGGAAATAGTTCTCGAGGCGGCTCCTGAAGGGTTTCTTGTCCCCGCACATATATGGACCCCCTGGTTTTCCATTTTCGGCTCCCGCTCAGGCTTTGACTCGGTGGAAGAGTGCTTCGGCGATCTTTCGTCTCACATATTCGCCCTTGAAACCGGGCTCTCTTCAGATCCAGGAATGAACCGGCTGATCTCGTGGCTTGACCGCTATTCGCTGATTTCTAATTCAGATTCCCACTCCCCGCAGAAGATAGGGCGCGAGGCCAATCTTTTCAACACAGGCTTTGACTATTTTTCATTATTGTCCGCCATAAAGAGAAACAACAGGGCGATATTCCCCGGCACTGTAGAGTTTTTCGCGGAAGAGGGGAAATACCATTCAGACGGGCACCGCGCCTGCAACTTATCGCTTCCCCCTTATGAAACAGAGAAACTTGGCGGTGTATGCCCGGTATGCTCAAAGCCTTTGACAGTCGGCGTCCTGAACCGGATAATGAAGCTTGCGGATCGAGAAAATCCGGTATTCAGCGAAGAGTCCCCCCGTTTTTTTTCACTTGTTCCCCTTGTTGAAATTCTTGGAGAAATTCTCGGCGTAGGCGCCGCAAGCAAAAAAGTGGCGCAACAGTATGAAGAGGCTATAAGCCTGTTCGGGAGCGAGCTGGATATCCTGATCGAAAAAGGGATAGATGAAATCGCCGCATTCTCACCTCTTCTCGGGGAAGCAGTTTCCAGGATGAGGAGAGGCGAAGTGATAAAAAAAGCGGGATTCGACGGCGAATATGGAAGAATCTGCCTTTTCGGGGCAGAGGAGATTTCCAGGCTACGCTGAATGCCTGACAAGAACCCTCCCTTTGACCCCGCCAGCAAGAATTGCCTGTATCCGCTCCTCCAACCCCTCAAGTCCGGTTTCAGTGACATAGTCCCAAATCCCTTCCGGTTTCCAGGGGCCTGCAAGCTTCTCCCAGAGAGAGTGACGAACCGGTGCGGGGAGGTTTACCGAATCCACCCCCATGAGAGTCACCCCGCGCAGAATGAAAGGATATACGTTCATATTGAGTTCCGGAGAGCCGACCATCCCGCAGCAGGCGACGGCACCGCCATAGCGTGTCGCCTTGATCACACTCGCAAGCGTCGCTCCGCCAGCCACATCTATTGCACCGCTCCACCGCTCCTTCATCAAGGGGCGTTCTCCCCCTTCGGTGACTTCAGTGCGTGAAACAACCCCGGCAGCGCCAAGCCTTTTCAGAAAATCGGCGTCACCTCTCTTGCCGCTGGACGCCACCACGCGGTATCCCCTCTTCGCCAGAATGGCGACGGCGATACAGCCTACTCCCCCTGTTGCCCCTGTCACAAGAACCTCACCGTCACCCGGCATGACTCCCCCCTGTTCAAGCTTCATTACCGAAATAGCCGCGGTGAGGCCGGCTGTTCCGAGAACCATGCTCTCCCGTATCGAGAGGCGGGCCGGAAGAGGGATGCACCACTCCGACGGTACCCGGATATATCCGCCCCAGCCGCCGTCTGTTTCCATGCCAAGATCATATCCGGTCACAATCACCTTGTCTCCGGGAGAAAAAGCCCCGCTAGTCGAGCTTGCGACCTCTCCTGCCGCATCTATCCCTGGAGTGTGGGGAAATTGACGGGTGACTCCAGGATGCCCGGTGGCAGAAAGCGCGTCTTTATAATTAAGCGATGAAAAACGGACTTTAACCAGCAGGTCGCCAGAGGGGAGTTCTCCAATGGAGCGCTCCCTAACCTCGCGCCTGAACTCTCCGCTCCCCCCCTTGTCTACGACCAGAGCCCTGAATCTGATATCCTCCGTATTCATAACTCCTCCTGACAGTTTTTACTAAATGTATGCTCGGCGCTGCATGAGAGCAAGGATTGCATATCCTGCGGGCTTCAGGCAAAGCAAAAGATCTTTTAAGCAGATTACACTTTCTCAAGCTCCAATCAAGCAGTATTCACCGAACGTATAAAACCGGCCGCTTGTCAAATTCCGGCATCTACGCATTGTACCTATCAGGCGCAAGCCTTAGTTTTTGGCTTTTTTGCTGTTGACAGCCGATAAAAGCCCGTGATATAAAACCCAACGCTTGCGACGGCAAACAACCGGCATACGGTGGCTGCCAGCTCTAAACCGGCAGAAAAGCATGTACGCAAGAATCATCTCTTCCCCAGTAGCTCAGTCGGTAGAGCAGGTGGCTGTTAACCACCTTGTCCGTGGTTCGAGTCCGCGCTGGGGAGCCAAACAATACGCTCAGCAAAATCTTTTGCTGAGCTCAGTATAGATGGATCTATGGCAGGCAGCTCCCATAGATCCATTTTCATTTTCCCCACCTTTTTTCCATCCTTGTCTTTTCCTTCGCCGGTTTTGATTCATTGGTGGCTGCAGGTAACAAGAAGAAGGTTGTGGTTACCCACCACGGCGTTTGTTCACTCTCCATACATGATCAGTTCCGGGGAGACCGCCTCAATTGCGCCTTCATGACCGACATCTCCAACGAGATAATTGATCATGGCCCGGATCTCTGGGTGCACGGCCATACACACAACTCATTCGACTACACCCTCGGCGGGACCCGGGTGATCGTGAATCCCTATGGTTACAAGGATGTTGAGGTCAATCCGCAGTATAATGGACAGTTGATCATAGAATTGTAGATTTTTCCCAGATAGCCCGATTCACGACAAATCGCGACAGTTCGCGACACATAAACAAGAATTGCGACACAACTATTGGCGCAATAACTATTTAATGCGCCATTTATTGCTGCATTCGTGTCATTTATGCAGTTGCATAGACACCTCAAATATATTACAGTAACTCCCGTTACATTAAAATTAAGCGGCGGTGGTGTGCCCGATGAAATTCTACAATCGTGTCAGCGAACTGGAAGAGCTCGCCAATCTCCATGAGCAATCGGCATCGTCCGGCAGGATGACCGTCATCACCGGTCGCCGCCGGGTTGGCAAAACGATCCTGGCGCTCGAATCGGTGAAATCCGCCAAACACCTCTACTTGTTCGTTTCCCGCAAGGCGGAGGCCCTGCTCTGCCAGGAATACCTCGAAGAAATCCGGCGCGGCGCCACCCTGCCGGTTATCGGCGAAATTCGCACCTTCCGCGACATATTCACCCTGTTGATCGAGCTGTCCCGCACTGAACGCCTTACCCTGATCATTGATGAGTTCCAGGAGTTTTTCAGCATCAACCCTGCGGTCTACTCGGAGATTCAGGGGATCTGGGACCGCAACAAGGCGACCTGCAAACTGAACCTGATCTGCATCGGGTCGGTTCACTCTCTCATGCACCGCATCTTCCAGGACGCCAAGGAGCCGCTCTTCGGTCGTGCCGACAGGATCATCTTCCTCAAGCCGTTCAGCATCGCCGCCATCAATGAAGTTCTGTCCGATCACGGGCATAATGACACCCCGTCCCTGTTCGACAGCTATGCCATTACCGGCGGCCTCCCCAAATACCTGGAGCTTTTGGCCGAGAACAGATCGCTGACCCACAGGAAGATGCTCGATTTCATCCTCAAGCCGCACTCACCGTTTCTCGCCGAGGGGAAGAACCTGCTGGTTGAAGAGTTCGGCAGGGAATACGGCACCTACTTTTCCATCCTAGAACTCATTGCCGCCGGCAAGACCGCCCGCAGTGAAATCGAATCGGTGCTGGAGATCCACAGCGGCGCGTATCTGGCCAAACTGGAGGATGAATACGCCCTGATTGCCAAACATCGCCCTATCAACGCCAAGCCGGGCGGTCGGTTGCAGAAGTATTACCTGCGGGACAACTTCCTCAGTTTCTGGTTCCGCTTCATCTATCGCAACCTGTCAGCGGTGGAGACCGGCAACTTCGGCTATATTCGCGAGATCATCGAGCGGGACTACGCCACTTGGTCCGGTAAGCTTCTGGAGCGGTTCTTTCACGATCTGTTCGCCGCCAGCGGCAGATACAACAGGATCGGCAGCTACTGGGAGCGCGGCAATAAGAACGAAATAGACCTGGTGGCGGTAAACGACCTGCGGAAAGAATTGGTAATTGCCGAGATCAAGCGGAACAAGTCCCGCATCAGTGTGCCGGCGCTGAAGCAGAAGTCTGAACGGCTGCTGCAGGAATATCAGGGGTATCAGGTGGAGTATCGCGCACTGGGGTTGGAAGATGCGGCGGAGTTTCTGCCGTCGAAAGAAAATGACATGACATGACTTATCTTCTACAGTGAATTTTTGAAAGTTATTCCATATCAGTATGTTACAGTACGCAATTTTGCCAGAAACACCTATGGGGTCAGGCTTGACTTTCGGACATTTGATGTTAAACTACCGCCATGGCTCGCAAACCCCGCATACATTTTCCTTCAGCCGTGTATCACGTTATCCTTCGCGGTAATGCCGGTGATCCGATTTTCTTTTCCGATCAGGATCGGTATCGCCTTTACCTGATCTTCCAATATGCTGTTGAAAGGTTTGACTGCCGGATACATGCTTTTTGCCTGATGAGAAACCATAACCGATTTGGCAAAGTTGTTGGGACGGGATATATCGGCGCTGGGTAAAGCTGCACAGCGGATTGCAGGTGATGTT
>DFZL01000043.1 GCA_002382705.1 Geobacter sp. UBA4057 | reverse complement strand
ATGGAGGGGAGAACAGCAAGATAGAATCTGTCGTAGTTCCCCAGGATAACCTGGTATTCGACAAAACGGTCAAGGAAGTGATGGGAACTCATCCGCACAACTGCGGTGGGCGCTGCCCCTGGAAATTTTTTGTAAAAGGGTTCGGCACTCCTAACGCCAGAATTGTAAATCTGACATCAGCCGGAGATATACCGAGGGAGGGCTCCATTGACAAGGACGAGTCAATCGATCTCGTACAGCCGAGAGGTTGCGTCAGAGGCTATGCCCAAGTAAAGCGGACATATCAGCCCGACAGACTCAAATATCCGCTCATTCAGACCAAGGAGAGAGGGAATATCGCAGGCTTCAGAAGGGCGACATGGGACGAGGCTCTCGACAAGGTCGCCGACATGATCACCGCGACGGTCAAAAGATACAAGAAATATGGCGGGACGCTCGACTATATCCCGATGGTCGGTGGGCCTGGAAATGGCCTTAAAACCGGCATGATGTTCGCTGGCGCCATGTATCAGGGTTTCTCTGAAGGTTCTGGTTCTGGTCTTATACCATATCTTGGAGTCTCCATACTTCCGACCGGCGCTCCGTCAACTGAAAACCTCCAGTACGGACAGCACGCTTCGGAAGGGACAGGAGCGGGGGCTAACAATATCCTTAACTATTATGAAGCCAAGCTGGTTGTAAACTGGGGAAATGATCATTCGGTAAAGGAACCGAACAAAACCTTTTTCATGACTAAGGCCAAGGAAACCGGGATTCCTATAGTAACAGTGGATACACTTTTCAGCGATACGGCCGCGCAGTTCTCTACACCTGTTACAATCGGCGGTTACAGCATCCCTGCACATATCCAGCCAAGGCCACAGACCGACTCGGCTCTTATTGTCGCCATGACATACATCATATACAACAGGGGCTGGGAGGACTCGACCTACCTTAAGGGGTACACGTACGGTTTCTATCCAACGGCGGCAGTCCCTGGAAAAGCGCAGCTTGTAGGGAGGGATTACTACATACAGCCGGCTCCGACATTCAAGGGTCTTAAAACCCCTCTGGGTGAAGTGACGGATGCAAAGAAACATTATCTTCTCCAGAAATTTGCCAAAGGAGACCCGATCAATGTTCCTGAAGGATGGTCGTACCTTGAATATCTGGATCAGCATGGAAAGGATTGCCTCGCTAAATACCCTGGCGCAGCAACCCCGGAAGCCGCTGTAATTGCATGGGCATCCGATCTGACCGGCCTTTCGAAAACTCTGATCGAGAATTTCGCCGGAGTTTTTGCAAACGCAAAGCCGTGCTTCGTTGACGCCGGAAACGCAGGGGGACAGAAGACAAACAACGGCCTGCATCACGTCTGGCTGCTTAAATGCCTTATAACAATGTGCGGTCATTACAACAAGCGAGGCGGCAACACCAGCAATAACGCAGGCACTCCCTCTCTTCTGTACTACATGCTCAAGCCGTATCCGACCCTCACTACATCGCAGTTCTACGGCTACGCACTCGTGAACAGCAACTATTTCTCCAAGCTGGTATTTTCAGGGAGAGATAACAGAACAAAAGAGCAATTTTACAATGATATGAAAAATATTTACGGGATAACTCTTGACCCCGCAGATCCAAAAATTGAAATTGACATGGTGCTTGGAGGGTTCCATATCACGAACTCCGTAAATACTAACCCTCTGTCACTTGCCAGCATTGAAGCGCTCAAGAAAGTTAAATATTACGCCATCTACGAGCAGTTCATGACTCCAACGGCAGCCTACGCCGATGTCATTCTCCCCGCGGCGTCTCACCACGAGCAATCTTTTGTCTCCGCCGGTGTCGCCTCTTTTTACCAGAACAAGCTCATCGAGCCTATGTATGATACCAAAACCGATGTAGACATCGACATACTACTCGCTGAAAAACTGAATAAACGGGGGATAGCTATTGCGTACGGCAGAAACGGGAAAACCGATGACGAGCTGATCAAGGCTCTCTGGGAAGACCCTAAAAATACTCTTATAATGCTCTCAGGCATGTATCCTGATGTGAAGTTGCCAAGCTTTGAGGACTTGAAGGAAAAAGGGTACCACATGCTGCCGTTCCCGAAAAGCGCCGCACGCAACCCCCAGGAGACCAAGCAGCCCGGCCAGTTTATCACTGAGACAGGCTACTTCCAGTTCTTCTCTCCCTACTATTACTACAGGGACGGCGTGGATGCGGATGGCAAGGGGAAATACAGGACAGTCCCGAGGGCGCAGTACCTGCGGCCTACGGAAGGTTATGACGATGTGCTTGAAACCGGCGGCAAGATCAGCAAAAAGAATGGGCGCAAATATAAGCTCCAGTTCCTCACAAAACACGCCAGGAACCGCGCTCATACGGTATATGACAATGTCCCGATGATCCGCGATCAGTTCGATTATCCTGCAAGGGTGGAGCTTAATCCTGTTGACGCCGCTGAAAGAGGAATACAGAAAGGTGACATGGTTTATGTCTACAATGACTATGGATGCCTGAAAGTCAGAGCAGGCGTCTCTAACCGCCTCCTGCAGGGCACCATACAGCTCTATCATGGCGTCTGGTTCAGAGCCAGCGCCAGCGAGACTTACAAGGCCTTCTTCTCGCTTGACGGCGGCGACCCGAAGCAGATTACCGTGCCGGTGGATATCGGCGGATGTGAAAACGTCCTGACACATCCAAATGACCTTGGCCCGCAGGATCCGCTGCTCGGGCGTGTCGGTGACAACCACTTCAACGGCAACCTGTGCGAAGTAAGCAAAGTGCATCCGGACAGCATATAAAATCAATTAATTCAGGAGGCTTATTATGACTCA
>DFZL01000017.1 GCA_002382705.1 Geobacter sp. UBA4057 | reverse complement strand
CACTCTACGGCTGCGGTGGTGGGGAAGCAAAGGATCAGGCGTATGAGCCGATAGTTGCCCCTCAGGATGACCTGGTTTTTGACAGAACAGTCAAGGAGATCATGGGAACTCATCCGCACAACTGCGGCGGCAGGTGCCCCTTTAAATTCTCAGTCAAGGGTTTTGGCACCAGCAGCGCTAGAATTGTCAAATGCACATCTGATGGCGACATTTCGCGCGCAGACTCTATCGATTCTGATGAATCAATAGAAATGCCGCAAATCCGCGGATGCGTCAGAGGGTATGCACAGGTAAAAAGAACATATTCGCCTGACAGAATAAAATATCCGCTTATACAGACGAAAAAGAGAGGAGATGTTTCCGGCTTCAGGAGAGCGACCTGGGATGAGGCGCTCGACAAAGTCGCGGACATGATCGCGGCAACCGTAAAAAGATACAAGAAATACGGCGGTACTCTGGATTATATTCCGATGGTGGCGGGCCCTTCAAACGGTATGAAGACCGGAATGGTCTTTGCCGGAATGTTCGCCCAGGGTTTCGCCGAAGGAGCCGGTTCCGCGCTGATACAGTATTTTGGCCCTGCAATTCTTCCTGCCGGTTCTCCCTCATTCGAGAACATGCTTTTCGCCACAATCGGCTCATGCGGCCTAGTACCAGGGCTTGCGGGCGGGAATCAGGTGCTTAACTACCAGAAATCAAATTTCATAATTCAGTGGGGCGCCGACCCATCCGTCAAAGAGCCGAACAAAACCCTTTTTCTCACAAAGGCGAAAGAGGCCGGAGTACCGATAGTTACAATCGATGCCAGGTTCACCGATACAGCGGCGCAGCAATCCACCGGTTTTGCAAAGTACAACCTCCCCGCCTATATAAAGGTGCGTCCGCAGACAGATTCCGCCATAGCTGTCGCGATGGCTTACACCATCTATAAAAACAACTGGCATGATGATGCGTTTATAAAAGCCAACTGCTTCGGTTTTTACCCGACACAGGGTGCTCCTGTCGACAGCGACGGCAAACCTTTCACAGTTGTCGCTCCTGCCCCGTATCCTGGATATCTTTTAGAACCGACTGATTTCTCTTTCAGCAAGATGCTGACTCCTGACAAGCATCCGCTCGCAGGCATGTATGCACCTGGCGAAAACATGCATGTCCCCCCCGGCATGTCTTTTGTTGAATATCTCGATTCTCTGGGTGTTGAGAAGTACAAGGAGGTCAACAAGACAGACGACTTGAGTGGCGCATCAATAGCGGCCAAGAAGGACGCAGTGATCACCTGGGCTTCAAATCTCTCCGGGGTCGCAAAAGATACGATATTGAACTTTGCCGACGCATTCGCGCACGCAGGTGAAGTTTTCCTTGAAAACGGGAACAACGGGGGCCAGAAGACCAATAACGGAATGCACAGCGTCTGGATGATGATCTGCCTGGCCGGCATGTGTGGGCATACCAAAAAGATCGGTGGGAATCTCGGGGTGAACTCTGCCGACACCATGTTCAACCCTGTCACATTTAAAAACGGCCTCATGTACCCGATACTGGGCAAAGGCGCTTCGACTCCGGCAATACTCGTGAATTCTAACAGCTTTGTTGACCTGGTTTTCACAGGGAGGGACAACAGGACTAAGAGCGAGTTTTACAATGACATAAAAAGCATTAACGGAATCGACCTCCCTGGAGGAGCCGCAGATCCGAAGCTCGAAATCGACATGGTACTGGGCGCCTATCATATAACCAACTCCATCAACACATGCCCAAACACAAACAAGGCGCTGAACGCCTTTACAGTTACTGACGCATCCGGCGGCTATAAAATTAAGCACTATGTCCTCTACGAACAGTTCATGACCCCGACAGCCGCACACGCCGACATCATACTCCCTGCGGCTTCACACCATGAGCAGGCGGCGTTCTTGTCCGGACAGGCTACTTTCTACCAGAATCAGCTGATAAATCCGATGTACGACACTATGGCGGACGTAGACATCGATATCGCGCTTGCAAAAAAACTGCAGGCTAAAGGGATCGCCATCGATTATTCGAGAGGTGGGAAAACCGACGAGGAGCTGCTGGAATCGATCTGGAACGATGTAACGGTACCAGACGGTTTTACCAAACCATCTTTTGCTGATTTGAAGAAGAATGGAAAGGTGGAGATGAAGGTAGCCCAGAGTTCAGGCTACAACCCTATGACCGGCCTGCCTTTCCTCTCCGAAACAGGAAAACTCCAGTACTATTCCCCCTTCTACAACTACAGGAACGGCGGCATCAAGAACCAGGAAGGGGATCACAGGGTATACCCCGCTGTCCGCTACATGGAGCCGTTCCAGGGGTATGACAAGATTCTGAAAAATCAGAATGTAGGTGTCAAGGGAATTGCCTACCCTCTGCAGTTCACAACCAAGCATGCAAGGAACCGCGCGCATACCGTTTATGACAACGTCCCGATGATCCGCGATCAGTTCGATTATCCGAAGCGCGGTTCAATGAACCCTGTTGACGCCGCAAAAAGAGGGATCAGCGACGGCGACACGGTTTACATCTACAACGACTGGGGATGCATGAAAGTAAACGTCTCCATTTCAAACAGGACAGGCGAAGGGGTAGTGGAGCTTCCTCACGGCGTATGGTACAGAGCAAGCACCGACGCCAACGATACCTATGAAGCCTGGTTCGACCTTGACATGGGTAATTCCGTCGGCTCCAAAACTGCCACAGTTACCGAGTTTGACAACTCCGGCAAACCGGTTCAGGTGACAAAGACATTTTACAAGTATGTAACAAAGGTTGATGTCGGCGGATGTGAAAACGTGCTGACCCATGACAAGGATCAGGGGCCGAGAGACCCGCTCTGCGGCCAGATAGGAAACAATCATTTCAACGGCAACCTCTGTGAAGTCAGCAAGATAAAACCGGCGTAACGGTTTTACTGCGAGATTTCAGAACCGGAACAGCCGGTATTTACTCTGAAAAGACAATTTAACGAATTCAGGAGGCTTATTATGACTCA
>DFZL01000004.1 GCA_002382705.1 Geobacter sp. UBA4057 | reverse complement strand
TTTCCGATCAGGATCGGTATCGCCTTTACCTGATCTTCCAATATGCTGTTGAAAGGTTTGACTGCCGGATACATGCTTTTTGCCTGATGAGAAACCATAACCGATTTGGCAAAGTTGTTGGGACGGGATATATCGGCGCTGGGTAAAGCTGCACAGCGGATTGCAGGTGATGTTAATAAACGGCGGGAACAGGTTGATAACATGCGAACTGAGAGCTATAAATATCCGAAACTCTAACCTGACCCCAGAGGTTTTCCCGAAACTCTAACCTGACCCCAGAGGTTTTCCTTCATCATCAAACTGCCGGTCTCGATGAAACAGGGATGCTCAAACCGACTTTGAGCCACACGTGAGTAAGCAGAATATACCTATCTATTAACCTCGGAACAGCGTAGAGTCGATAAACAGTCTTACCGTGTACATCAATTTCCCCAGTTGTTCCGAACTCTTCTTTTTTCGGTCATTTGGTATCTTCCTCCACCTCTTCTTTTAATTCCTCTGGAACAATCCGCATGGTTCCTTTCCGACTCATTATGGCACGTGAAATCCTTCATTATGCCCGAAGCTCGGGACACATTTAAAAATAAAGGAATCAACGTGCCTCTGGCAATTCTGATCGGTTACTTCGCAAAACAGGATGAAGCTCTCAAAGCCCTCGGGGAGCTGGCAAAACAAAAGATTTTCCGTACCACTCTTGTCCATAAGGATCTGGAAGGCAATCTTCGTATAACAGATCCATTCCTCCGGCATCGTGTCATGGGGGTGATCCGGTCTGCCTGTCTGTCCGGGATAATTTTTGGCATTTTAACGCTGTTTTTTAAGGTGCCGCAGCTGTTTTCCAACGCTTCATCTCTCCTGGTTCCGGTTTTGATCGGCGCAGCAATCGGCACCATGGCGGGTCTGTTCCTGTTCCGACGCTCGAAATATGGGGTAGAACCCGGGATCATGCACGATCATGCCCGCCGTCTTATGCCTGCAGAAACGGTACTAATCCTGCAGGCTCCGGTAGAATCCTTATCGCTTCCCATGGAGATGCTTAGAAAAAACAGTGACATACAACCTGCACTGTTTATCATGCATCCCCGCCGCGAGCGGCGGATAGAGGCGCGCGGCCATGATGTCAAACTTTCCCTTGCGCAGCTTCAGGAACATGCGCAACGTCATGCCGGCGAGCAAAAAGTGGCTCAAAAGCCGCAACGCACGGTTGATCTTCTCAAACGTCTTACCCAGTCCTGTCAATGGTCCCGCCGGGTTTGTGAGGATCTTACCGCTGCAAGCAGGCTGGAACAGAATGCAACACCTGCTGCTGAATGGATTCTTGATAACGACTACATCCTGGAAGGTAACACCAGCGATGTATTGCTGAACCTGCCAAAGAATTTCTACCGGCAGTTGCCTGCGCTGGCCGCTGATCCCTATCGCGGTCTGCCGTGTATCTATGCGCTGGCCAAAGATCTTGCGGCTCACACCGAATTGCGGCTGGACCGCGAAAATATCCAGGCGTTCATAGAATCCTATCAATCCGTCCGCATCCTGACCATCGGCGAGCTATGGGCAATCCCCCAGATGCTGCGCATTGCGCTGATTGAAAGTATCCAGAATCTGGCGGTCACCGTCCTGACCAATCTGCGCGAACGCCAGTTGGCCGACTTCTGGGCCAACCGGCTGATTGCGGCCAATCGCCGCGATCCCAACCAGCTCTTTGCCATTCTGGCGGAACTTGCCGCTTCCGAAACATGTCCGGGCGCATATTTCGGCACCCAACTGGTCGCCCTGATCTATGACGAGGCTGCCGCCTTGTCCCCGGTTAAAGACTGGCTGGAACGCACGCTTAAAACCCCTTTGCACGATCTTATCCAGCGTGAGCAAAACCGGCAGGCAAGCGAGCAGCTTTGTTGCGGAAATGCCTTTACCAGCCTGCGCCAGATGGCGCTGCTGAACTGGCTGGAAATCTTCGAGCAGTTGAGCCGGGTGGAGCAGGTTCTGCGTTTTGACCCGTCCGGTGTTTATCCTGAAATGGACTTTGCAACACGCGATCGCTGCCGCCGGGCCGTTGAAGAGCTGGCCCTGGCTGGCGGCCGGACAGAGGAACAGGTCGCAGAGCGGGTCATCAAGCTGGCCACCTCGGCCGGTCGTGAATCCACCGGCGATGAACGGGCCGGTCACATCGGCGCCTGGCTGATCGGGGAGCAACGGGCTGAACTGGCCCGGCTGCTGCCATGCCGTGAAACGCGCCGTTACCGCTCCCTGCAATGGATGTATCGTCACCATGGTGCGCTTTATTTTTCAGGCATGGGCGGCTTCTGCCTGCTGTTTTTGTGTTTGATTGCGGCTTTCCGCCCGGTCGGACTGGCCGGACTTCTGCTGCTCCTGCTGATTCCCGTCAGCCAGTTGGCAATCGAGACGGTCAATTACCTGATCACACGAGTTCTTCCCCCCCGGCCATTGCCTAAAATGGATTTTGAAACGTCAGGCATCCCCGACGCCTTCCGCACCCTGGTGGTCGTGCCGATGATGCTGGTAAATACAGACACGATCCGTAACGAAGTGGAAAAGCTGGAGATCCGTTATCTGGCCAACAAAGAAGCGAATCTGCTCTTCAGCCTGTTCACCGACTACATGGATTCGGCGACCCTTTCCGGTGAAAACGATGCTCAATTGCTCCGGACCGCCTGCGAATCCATTACCGCTCTTAACCTGCGCCATGGGGGCCAACGTTTTTTCCTGTTTCATCGGGAGCGTCTCTGGAGCGAGTCCGAGCAGAAATACATCGGCTGGGAGCGCAAACGGGGCAAGCTTGAGGAGCTGAACCGCCTGATCGACGGCACCCGGCCGGAAAACGCTCCCCGCCTGGTGTATGTGGGAGAACCGGAGCAGTTGGCTGATGTCCGCTTTATCATCACCCTGGACAGCGATACCCAGTTGCCCCACGGAACAGCCCGCAGGATGGTGGAAACCCTGGCCCATCCGCTGAACCGGCCCCGCTTTGATGCAGCCGGCACCATCATGGCCGGCTACACCATTATCCAGCCCCGTGTCAGCCCGACCCTGCCGAGCACCAGCATCTCCACCTTCAGCAGGCTTTTTGCCGATGCCGTCGGTATTGACCCCTATACCCAGGCGGTCTCTGATCTCTATCAGGATCTGAGCGGTGAAGGATCGTACCACGGCAAGGGCATTTACGATGTGGCCGCCTTCAGCCGAGTGCTGTCCGGGCGTTTTCCGGAAGAATGGGTCTTGAGCCACGACCTGATCGAGGGAGCCCATGTGCGGGTGGGGCTGGCCAGTGATATTGAGCTCTACGATGAATTCCCCCAAGGCTACCAGAGTTACAGCAGCCGTGCCCATCGCTGGATCCGGGGCGACTGGCAGATTGCCGGATGGATTTTCCCCCACGTTCCCCAGGCTTCCGGTGGGCGGGGAGTCAACCCGCTTTCCATGCTCAATCGCTGGAAAATTCTCGACAACCTGCGGCGCAGCCTGCTGCCCGCTGCCAGCCTGGGCCTGCTGACGGCTTCCTGGTTTATTTCACCCGCAACCGGAGCCATCGCCGCGGTGATTGTCGGCATGCAACTACTGTTTCATCCCCTGGCGCAACCCTTTACCATGGCTACCACCCGCAAGGGGTTGAAATATCTATCCCTGTCCAAGATATGGCACGATCTGATGCGGGCAACCGCAGACGCCGCCCTGCTGCCGCACCAGACCGCCGTAGCCCTGGACGCCATTGCCCGGGTGTTATACCGTCGCATGATCTCGAAACGCAACCTGCTGGAGTGGACCGCCCAGGCTACCCATTGGAGCGCTTCCCGCCGGCAGCCGCTGTTTGTGGCAAGCCTGGCCATGGGAAGCCTGTTCAGCGTCATGGTCGCGTGCATGATCCGGCACTTCATGCCGGGCAGCCTGGCCCTGGCCGCGCCCTGGCTGGTTTTGTGGTTTTTCTCCCCGCTGCTCGGCTGGCTGTTGAATGTGCGACCGTCCGAGCAGGAGCAGGCACAACCGCTGTCCGAATCAAACCGCCGTTTTCTCAGGCAGGTCAGCCGGCGGACCTGGCGTTATTTTTCGTCCTTTGTCAGCGCCGACACATCCTGGCTGCCGCCCGACAACTACCAGGTCGCCCATCAAAACAGCCTGGCCATGCGCACCAGTCCGACCAACATCGGCCTCTGGATGACCAGTGTCCTGGGAGCCCATGATTCCGGGTATCTTACCATTAACCAGGTTCTTGAAAAACTGACCGCCACCATGGCAACCATTGACGGGCTGGAGCGGTACCAGGGGCATCTGCTGAACTGGTACGATATCGGGTCAAAGCTTCCCCTTGAACCCCGCTATGTTTCCACGGTTGACAGCGGCAACCTGCTGGGGGCGCTCTGGGCATTGGAGCAGGGGCTTGACGAGCTGCTGCACGCGTCACTTTTGAGCGGCGTCTCCTTCAGCGGTCTGGCCGATACGGGAGAAATCCTGAAACAGGCGGTTGATGCGGAAGGAATTACCGGCTTTTATCACCATACGCTGGATCAGCTTCTGAAAGAGTGGAACAGCCCTCCTGCCGATAGTGTCGAGCTGTTGTTGCTGCACAAGAGAATGCAGATCAATGTCAAATCCGTTATTGCCGCAGCCGGCGCCACGCCCTGGGCCGTTGAGCTTGAACTGCAGGTTGGGGCCCTGGAGCGGATCAGGGAGAGCTATCTCGGCTGGATCGAAATCCTGGCCGAAAAAACCGGGCGGGAACTTGAGCCGTTGGGAGCGGAGGCTGTGCACGCCATTGGCAAAGATCTGTCCCAGGCTCCCTCGCTTGTTGCCCTGGCCCAGGGGCGTATGGACTCGATCATGATTTTGAGAACAGTCAGGGAGGAGTCTCCCCCGGTTGCCGCAGCGCTTGGAGAGTGGCTGGACCGGCTTCTGGAGGCCTTTGCACGGTCGCAGTGGCTGGCCGGAGAAACCCTGGCCATGGCTGAACAATTGACGGCAAAAATCCGCCGGCTGTCGGCCGGAATGAACATGCAGTTTCTTTACGATCCCAAGCGCAAGCTGTTTACCATCGGCTACAACGTTTCCATTGATCGTCCGGATGCTTCCTTTTACGATCTTCTGGCCAGTGAGGCGCGCTTGGGCAGTTTCGTGGCCGTTGCCCGGGGTGACGTCCCCCTGGAGCACTGGTTCTCCCTGGGGCGTCCCTACGGCGCCATTGGCCGCCGACGAGTGCTGCTCAGCTGGACCGGAACCATGTTCGAATACCTGATGCCGCTGCTGTTCCAGCACTCCTATCCAAACTCCCTGCTGGATAAGGCTGCCAGGGAAGCGGTGGAAGTGCAAATTTCCTATGGCCGCATGCGGTCCGTACCATGGGGTATTTCCGAATCGGCCTTTGCCGATCTTGATACGGCCAAGACCTATCAGTACAAGGCCTTTGGCGTGCCGACACTCGGTTTGAAGCGCGGCCTGGAGGAACAGCTGGTTATTGCTCCCTATGCAACCCTGCTGGCGCTGAATGTAGCGCCCGCTGCAACAGTGCGGAATCTGAAGCACCTGTCCAAGCTGGGACTGCTGAGTGATTACGGGTATTACGAAGCCATGGATTTCAGCCGCCAGCCACAGAGGGACGGCAAGCGCGGGGTAATTATCCAGGCATATATGGCCCATCACCAGGGGATGGCGTTTCTGGCATTGACCAACTTCCTCCATGGCAACCCGTTTCCGCGCCGTTTCCATGGCGATTCCCGGGTGCGCGCATTTGAAGCCCTGCTTCAGGAACGCATTCCCGCCCTGCCGCCCCTGCATCTGATCTCCACACGGCAGAGTAAACCCGCATTGATTGCCGGGGATCTGATTGCACCGGCGGCAAGCACCTTTGCCACTCCCCATACCGCCACCCCCAAAAGCCTGCTGCTCAGCAACGGCCGCTATGGGGTCATGATCACCAACAGCGGCGGCGGCTACAGCCAGTGGGGAGACCGGGAACTTACCCGCTGGCGGTCGGATCAGACCTGTGATACGCACGGAACCTTCTGTTACATTCATGAAGTTGATCAGGATCGTCTCTGGTCCACTACCTGGAATCCGGTTGGTGGCGGAATCGAAGGGTATTCCGTGGATTTTGCCCTTGATCGGGCGGTGTTCCGTCGTATGGATTACGGTATTCACACGGAAACAGAGATTATTGTTTCACCGGCTGATGATGTTGAAGTGCGCAGGATTACCCTGGTCAACCGGACCAGCCGCGTCCGGCGCCTGGATCTCACCAGTTATGTGGAGCTTTCCATGGCTCCCCATAACGCGGATCGACAGCACCCGGCTTTTAACAAGCTGTTTATTCAGACGGAAGCGCTGGAAGAGCAGCATCTGCTTCTCGCCTATCGGCGGCCGCGCAGTGAAAACGAGCAACCGCTCTTTGTGGGGCATTGTTTGACGCTGGAGCAGTCCGGCACGTCGGACTTATCGGAAGATTTTCAGTTTGAAACCGACCGCGGCCGCTTCATCGGTCGCGGCAGAACCCTTGCCAATCCAATGGGAGCCGTGCAGAAGCCGGGCAACAGCCAGGGTTTTGTGCTGGACCCGATTCTCAGCCTGCGGCAAAGACTCACCATTGAGCCGGGTCAACGGGTACAACTTTCACTGGTGATCGCTGCCGGATCAACACGCGAGCAGGTACTGCTGCTGATGGATAAATACCGCGTTCACCATGAGATCAGCCTGGCCATGGATTTTGCTTGGGTTTCGGCGCAACAGCAGTTGCAGGTAATGCATATTCAACCGGATGAAGCGCGCAGATTTCAACAACTGGCAGGTCACCTGCTGTTTCCCAACTCCGTGTTGCGGCCTTCCGTCGAACAGTTGCAACAAAATCGCAAAGGTCAGTCAGGATTATGGCCCTATGCCATATCAGGCGACCTGCCACTGGTTTTGCTCACTATCGGAGAGATGCGGGAGATCAGCCTTGTGCGCCAGATGCTTCAGGCGCACACCTATTGGCGAATGCACGGCTTGCTTGCCGATCTGGTGATCCTCAATGAAGAAGCAGGCAGTTATGAGCGGCCGCTCCAGGAAAAGCTGGAGCAGATGCTTCAGGCGCATACACTCTCGGCTGCTTCCGATCCACCCGGAGGGATCTTTCTGAAGAACGCGACCCTGATTCCGGAGGAAGACCTGAGGCTGCTTAAAGCTTCAGCCGGTATCGTGCTGGTAGCGGCACGTGGCACGCTTCCGCAACAACTCAGCGTGCCGGTAAAAGTCACCGAGCAGATGCAGACCCTGGTCCGGAAACGGACGCGCAGGGAGGCGTCAAAGCCGCTTCCTTTCATGGAGCTGAACTACTTCAACAGCCTGGGCGGCTTTACTCCGGATGGCCGCGAATATGCCATTTATCTCGGGCCGGATACCAATACTCCGGCGCCATGGGTAAATGTCATGGCAAATGAAACATTCGGAACGCTGGTCAGTGAAACAGGCTCCGGCTTTACCTGGTATGGCAACAGCCAGCGCAATCGCCTGACAAGCTGGTCCAATGACCCCGTGCTGGACCCGGCGTCGGAAGCGCTGTACATCCGCGATGAAGAGAGCGGGCTTTTCTGGTCGCCGACCGCAGCGCCGATTCGTGAAGAGAGCGCCTATCGAGCCCGGCATGGAGCCGGCTATACGGTGTTTGAGCACAACAGTAACGGGATCGAGCAGGAACTGACCGTTTTTGTGCCGGTTGACGAAAGCGGCGGCCAACCGGTCAAGCTGCAACGTCTGCGGTTGAAAAACGCTTCCTCCGGAAAACGGGTACTCTCGATCACCTATTACGTAGAGCTGAATCTGGGTGAAAATAGGGAAACCTCCCAAATGCATGTCATTACCAACTGGGATGACGGAGCCCGGGCCTTGCTGGCGCGCAACCACTACCACCCGGAGTATGGAGAGCGGGTTACCTTCGCTGCCATGACTCCCCGGCCGGATTCATACGGCGGGGATCGCACCGCTTTTATCGGCCGCAACCGCTCCCTGGCCAATCCGGCAGCCATGGAGTTGATCCGGCTGTCGCAAAGCACAGGCGCGGGAATGGACCCGTGCGCAGTCCTGCGGACCACCATTGAAATGGCTCCCGGTGAGCAGCGTGATATCTATTGCGCGCTCGGCCAGGGCGAATCAGTTGCGGAAGCCCGCCAACTGGCGCTGAGCTGCCAGGAGGATCAGGCTTTTGAAAAAGCGTTCGATCAGACCATGGCCTGGTGGGATGAGCTGCTCGGCACCATTGAAGTGCATACCCCGGAACTGGCAGCCGATCTTTTGATCAACCGCTGGCTTCAATATCAATCCCTGAGCTGCCGTATCTGGGGACGTTCCGCTTTTTACCAGTCAGGCGGCGCCTTTGGCTTTCGCGATCAATTGCAGGATGTGCTGGCGTTTCTCCATGCCAAACCGGAGCTGGCGCGCAACCAGATTCTCCTGGCTGCCGGTCGCCAGTTCAGGGAAGGGGATGTCCAGCATTGGTGGCATGAACCTGCCGGAGCCGGAATCCGTTCACGTATTTCCGACGATCTGCTCTGGCTCCCCTATGTGGTTGCCCAGTACGTAAGGACAACCGGTGATCTGGATATCCTGCGGGCGGAGATTCCTTTTATCAGCGCTCCTCCGTTGGCGGATGATCAGCACGAGCTGTTTTTAACGCCCGAGGTGACAATGGAACGCGCCACGCTTTTTGAACATTGCCGGCTGGCAGTCAGCCGCGGCCTGACCAGCGGACCCCATGGCCTCCCCTTGATCGGAACAGGGGACTGGAATGACGGCATGAACCTGGTCGGCGCGGCAGGCAAAGGGGAAAGTGTCTGGCTGGCATGGTTCTTATGCGATCTGTTACAGGGGATGTCCGAACTGTCAAACCTGCTGCATCTGCCGGAGTTGGGCCAGACCTATCAAAAGGAAAAGTCTGCCCTGGTTCAGCGTCTGGAGCGGAGCGGCTGGGATGGGGAGTGGTATCTGCGGGGGTATTTCGATGACGGCACTCCCCTGGGGGCGGCGGCAAACAGCGAAGCAAGGATTGATTCCCTGCCCCAGTCATGGGCCTGGCTTTCCGGCGCAGCCGATCCGGAGCGCGCCACCCTGGCTCTGGAGTCGGCCTGGCAGAATCTTGTCTGTCGGGAAGAGGGGCTGGTACTGCTTTTTGAGCCGCCATTCGACACCTCGGAACCATCGCCCGGATATATCAAGGGCTATCCTCCCGGAGTTCGGGAAAATGGCGGGCAATATACTCACGCCGCGCTCTGGATGGCCATGGCCATGGCGCGCACGGGGGATGGGGAGCGGGCGGTGCAGATGCTGCGCATGCTTAATCCCATAGAACACGCCCGGGATGCAGGAGCAGTCTGGAAGTACGGAGTTGAACCTTACGTGGTCGCGGCCGATGTGTACCGGTTGCCCGGACGAAGCGGGCAGGGGGGATGGTCGTGGTATACCGGTTCAGCCGCCTGGATGTACCGGGCCTGGGTTGAAGAGGTGCTGGGCGTGCAGGTGCGAAGCGGAGAGATGCGGGTGAATCCGGTGATCCCGGCAAGCTGGCCCGGTTTCAGCCTGAGCTATCGTCATGGCGAGGCGATCTACGAAATTCAGGTGGAGAATCCGGATGGCTGCGAGTATGGTGTGACTTTGGTAGAGATGGACGGCCAGGCCGTGCCCGGTGGCGCGATCCGGCTGGAACGGGGACTGGTGAAACATAATGTTCACGTGCGGATGGGTAAGGCGGAACAGTAGCCGGAAATCATGACGTGAATCTGAAAAGACGGTCGCGAAGCAGGGGTCGCGTCTCCATTTTTCATATTTCAAGCTGTTTTTTAGCCAGATCCACAACTTCACGTAGCTTTTTGTCCTCTTTCAGCTTCAATGAGAATCGGCGGCTCGATTCGGTAATGGCTGTCTCCCGCACATCGAACAGGTGCCCTATCTCGCGTAACTTCGCACCGCTGCGCTTGTGGCAAATATGAATACTTACTTGCCGTGCGAGTTTTTCACTTTCAGTAACGATACTCCTTACCACACCAATAATCTCTTCAGGAGACGGACAGTGGGTTAATTGCCGTAACGCCGGGATGTTCCTATCTGCATTCCTGGTTTTCACATGTGCTGCCGTGATATCTTCCACGAATCCGGCGCTACCAAGTAGTGACGACCCAACAGTGCCTTGTAGTGGGCTTTCATATTCTTTTTCCGTCAGGTCTTCTACAAAAGCCCGGTACTTTTTCATAGCATCTGCTGCTCTTCTGCTGAAATAGTCCAGGATAAAGTCTGTTTTCAGCCATTCAGGCTTTTTGTTCAGGTCAATAAAGTACCGATAGCTGGATCATTGGTATTGGAAGAGGCTCTCAGGCATATCGCGCATGCCGGTTACGACCCGGTTTACGGAGCCCGCCCCCTGAAACGTTTCCTTCAAAGAGAGCTCGAGACTAAATGGTCTCGATGAAATTATCACGTGGTCGGAGCAGCCGGGCCGAACAGCCTGTCCGTCAGTTTCACATACCAGGCCGCCGACTGCACCTGGATGATGTAGGCCAGGGCAATTACCAGGGCGGCATCGGAGCCGGCCGTGCCGAAAGCGTTCATGGCAACTGCCAGGGCGATTGACAGGTTGCGCATGACCGTGCCGTACACCAGGGCAATGGCATCACCCCGTTTCAGGAGCAGCTTTCCGGTGACGGTGCTCAGCAGGTAGTTGATTCCGTAGAGCAGCGCCAGCGGCATCAGAATCAGCAGCAGTGCCTGCGGGGCGGCCAGTATGGCGCGGGCTTTGACGGCAATGGCTATGAAGACGATGCCGAGGACACCGAGCGTGGAAAGTCCCGGAAAGCGCGGCGCCCATGTTTCCTGAAACACCTTCTGGCTATAGCGTTTGACCAAGAGCTGCTGAGTGGCAAAACCGGCCAGCATCGGCAAGAAAACAATCCAGGCGATCTGCTTCATCACTGCCGCCGTATCCACGTTCACCTGCGTCCCCAGCAGCCACCGGACATAGAACGGTGTCGCCAGCGAGCCGAGAATCAATCCCACCACGGTCATCTTGACCGCCGCTTCCAGGTTCCCTTTGGCAAAACCGGTCCAGGAGATGGTCATGCCGCTGGTCGGCACCAGGGCGGCCAGCAGCAGTCCCAGGACCATAGCGGGGTGATCCGCAAGGAACATTTTACCAAGACCAAAGGCGATGAGAGGAATAATGGCGAAATTGATCACCTGGGTCAGCAGTTGGGCCGTGCCATCTCCCCCTTCCAGCACTTTTTTCAATTTAAGGGTCACCATCATCGGATAGACCATCAGGAAAGTGAACGGAATAATCAGCGTCTTCAGGAAACCGCTCTCGACCGTTGCGCCGAAGACAAACCCTGCCAGCATCATGGCCGGAATCGCCAGCACCAGATTTTTATTCAGCTTTGTCAGGAGTATCCACATATCAGAGCGCCGCCATGATCATGTTCCTGATGGCGTCATAACTTTCGGCCAGCGAATCGGCAAACCCGGCATCGCCGGTCAGCGCCTCGATCATCGGACGGTTGTAGACCAGCAAGCGGACCTGAGTCTTTGCCTCATCGGTAAAAACTATGATGAACTTCGGCATCAGCGCCGCCCGCTCCGGATTGGACTGGAGGCTGGCCGCAGCTTTTTCCGGCTTGCAGACCTGGATCATGTGCAGATCGAACTGCTCCCCCACCTGCACGCCGTGCGCTCCAAAGGTATGGGCCATTTCCATGCTGCTTTCATTATGAATAACGAATCCGCGTATCGCTCCCGCTCTTTTCATATCCGTGACAAATTGCACCACCGATTTATCGGTTTCCTGGCAATAGATCTCTGCCCATTGCATGAGTGTTCTCCTTTGTGTTGAGGCCGTAAGGACGGCATGTCTGTCGCGCATGTCGCGCGTGGTTATGCCGATGCGTTCATCCCACCGGCGGCGTCTCACCCGCCATAGTTGACCGGTATTGATTCACTGCCGCATGCAACGCGGAAGCAGCCATGTTGGAGCAATGCATTTTTTCTTCGGGCAGACCATCCAGAGCTGCGGCAATTCCTTGGTCATCGAGTGCAAGCACTTGGTCGAGATTCTTTCCCAGAACCAGTTCCGTGGCTATGGAAGAGGTTGCTATGGCTGCGCCGCACCCTTTGATGAGAAACTTGATGTCGTGAATAATGTCATGCTCGATTCTTATGAAAAAAACCAGCGCGTCACCACAGTCCGGATCGCCGGCCTGCACCACTACGTTGGCGTCTTCCAGAGATCCGACATTGCGCGGATTATGGACATGTTCCAGTACTTTTGCCGAATAAGACTCATGCATCAAGCGCTTCCTTTTGCAACAGTCGGTCAAACTTCAGTATTGTGCTCTTTCAGTACGGCAACATCTTCGTCCCCGACCTGGTTATCGGAGACAGCCAGCGCTTTCTGTCCCACAAGCGCCCGGGCCACCTTGCAACGGGCAGCGCTCAGGAGACATTGAACCGTGCCGCGGGATATCTCCATACTGACACCGGCCTCCGCCTGGTTTTTCCCTTCTCCGTCACACAGATGCAATGCTTCAGCTCATCATGGGCCAGCCTGATAATCTCCAGGTCTTTTAATGGAGTCCGGCGAACTTGAAGACTGCCGCTACCCGGCTCGATGCGGACAGACGCAGATTCTTGATTTACGTGGTCTGCTCATACTTAGTGCGAACATCCATGGCTTTGATCATGACCGTCGCAGGTATGACCCGGTAAATATTCAGGAAGTTCATTTGCCTTAAACAGCGCAATGTTTTCAGAAACTGTTCCTCCCTGTGTCTGGAATACCCGCATACCGGCGCTATTCAGCTTGTGCAAGGCTCCGCCCCCAATACCGCCAACCACGATGACATCAACCTGGTGACCGCCAAGCCCGGCAACCGGGTTGCAGGCTCCATGTTCATGGATCTGGTCACTGTTGTTGATTGATGTTAGTTCGCTGGTAATCATATCCACCACCACAAAACCTGGCGCAGACCCAAAATGCCCGAATACCTGACTCTCCACACCTTGATCCTCCATAACCGGAAAACAGACTCTCATAATGTACCTCCCGATTTTTTGTGCATATGCACAAAAAATAATCCTATTTATACACTTGTCAATATATATTTCAAAATTTCTAAAAACTCATAACCTCATGAGATATATTAATTTGCATTATTGATGGCAAACATATTAAGATACGACCAAAATCAGTGCGCAAATTCCTCGGTACATCGGGAGATCGCAAAACTCGCAACGTACTCCAAACAAGGAGATGACATGCAATCCCGGGAACTACTGAGACGAATAACAGCAAAGATCAGCGTCATTATTCCATGGTGCGGGGGTATTGCATGAACTATCCGGTATGGTACATCCCGGAGGTCGGCGGTGGGTTGCTGATCGCCGTCATCGCAATTATTCACGTCTTTATCTCCCATTTTGCGGTGGGGGGCGGACTCTACCTGGTAATCGCCGAACGCAAGGGGCTCCGGGAGAAGAACCGGGCCATACTCGACTTTACCCGATCCCACGCCAAGTTTTTTCTGCTGATGACCATGGTGGCCGGCGGCGTTACCGGTGTCGCCATCTGGTTCGTCATCTCCCTGGTCCAACCCGCCGCCACCTCGCTCCTGATCCATATCTTCGTCTTCGGCTGGGCCACCGAATGGGTCTTCTTCCTGGTGGAAATCGTGGCGATATTCGTCTATTTCTACACCTTCGGCCGAATGGATGACCGTACCCACCAGGCGGTGGGCTGGATCTATTTCATCGCCGCATGGCTCAGCCTGTTGCTGATCAACGGCATCATCAACTTCATGCTTTCCCCCGGCGCCTGGCTGGAAAACGACTCCTTCTGGTCCGCCTTCTTCAATCCCCTCTTCTGGCCGTCGCTCTTCTTCAGGACCGCCGTGTCCTGCATGCTGGCCGGGGTGTACGCCTTCCTCACCAGCGCGTTCCTGAAGGATGCGGCCGTCAAACAGACCATGACCAGATTCTCCGCCAAATGGGTGCTCGGCTCCTACCTGGCAGCCATCCCCTGCGGGATCTGGTATTACGCCAGCGTCCCGCCGCCGGCCCGTGCCCTGATCGCCGGTGCCTCGCCGACCATCCAGCGGACGCTTCATGCAGGTTTCTGGGCGTTGATCGCCCTTGCCGTGCTGACGCTGGTCCTCGTCATCCTGCGGCCGGCCTTTCATTCCCGGCCGGTGGCCATGTTCGTCTTTATCAGCGCATTCATCTTCATGGGGGCGTTCGAATGGACCCGGGAGGCGGCGCGGCGACCCTATGTCATCAACGAGGTGATGTACTCCAACGGCATCCTCAAGGCTGAAATGGCCGGCCTGAAACAGAACGGCTTCCTCCGCTCGGCCCGCTGGGTTCAGCAGAAGGATCTGCACGAGGAGAGTCTTTTGGATGCGGGCAGGGAGCTGTTCGTCAACCAGTGCTACGCCTGCCACACCATCGGTGGGATCAACAACGATATCCTGGCCCGCACCAAAACGATGTCCTATCCGGCCATACTCTCCTATCTCGGCACTATCCATGACAAACGGTATTTCATGCCCCCCTTTGCCGGCAATGAAGCCGAGGCCAGGGCATTGGCCGCCTTCATCGTCAAGGGATTGCAGGGTAAGACCATTACCGAGGGCGGCGCCCCCGGTGGCAGCAAGGGGCAGGCGCTGTTCGACGCCAACTGCACCGCCTGTCACGGCCAGGACATCATCCGTTCCCTGACGACCGGATGGGAGCGGGCCAGGGTCAGGAAGGGGCTCAACAGGTTGAGCGCCCTCAACCCCGCCATGCCCGATTATCAAGGCACTCCGGCGGAAAAGGAGGCGCTGGCCGATTTCATCGTCTCGCTGAACAGCCCGCAGCCGGCAGCACCAGCAAAAGGCCACGATCACGGCGAGGATGTCTTCGAGCAGAACTGCTCCATGTGCCACACCCTGCGCGATGGCGGCAATCCGCTTCTGCCGAAGGTTGCCGGCTGGGATCAGCAGAGGATCAGAAAGACCCTCGACATCCTCGATACGCTGAAGGGGAGTATCATGCCGCCGTTGAAAGCATCGCCGGCCGACAAGGATGCCCTGGCAGCCTTCCTGGCCTCATCCTCGAAAGGAGGTGCCGAATGAATGCGCTTGTCCCCTCTCCCGACACCATTCCCGTTGCCTGGGGCTGGTTCCAGGGGCTATTGATGCTCGTGTTTCCGCTTCATCTGCTCCTGATGAATGCCATGCTCGGCAGTGCGGCCATTGCCCTGTACGCCAGGATTAGGGGAGGGGAAACGGATGTCAGGTTGTCCCATGAACTGGCCAGGGCACTCCCGTTTCTGGTCGCCTTTACCATCAACCTGGGTGTGGCCGCCCTCCTGTTCATCCAGGTTCTTTTCGGCCACCTCCTCTATACCAGTTCGGTGTTGATGGCGGTCTTCTGGCTGGGCGTGCCCCTGCTCCTGATCATTGCCTACTACGCGATCTATCTCTACGATTTCAGGTTCGCCTCCCTGGGGAGAGGAGGCACGCTCCTGATGGTGCTGGCGCTGGTCATCTTCCTGGCGATTGCCTTTTTCTTCACCAACAACATGACCCTCATGCTTGAGCCAAGACAGTGGATCGCCTATTTCAGGAATCCGGGAGGCACCATTCTGAATGCCGACAGCTCCGTGATATGGCCCCGCTACCTTCATCTCATTACCGGCGGATTGGCCGTGGGCGGCCTGTTCGTTGCCCTCTTCGGCCGGTTCACGGGACAGCGCGATCCGCAGCTCGGCGCCCGCGCGCTCGAACTCGGCATGAACCTGTTCACGATACTTACGCTCGCACAGATCGTGATCGGTTTCTGGTTTCTCGTCAGCCTGCCACGCCCCGTGATGCTCCTGTTCATGGGTGGGAACGTGGCGGCAACGGCTCTGCTCGGCACAGGGCTGCTGCTGGCTGTTGCCGTCCTGGCTGCGGGATTCAGGAAAAATATCGTCGCGAGCGCATCCATGGCGGTTCCACTGGTATTTCTCATGGCATTTATGCGTGATGCGGTCCGCAGCGGCTATCTGAAACCATTTTTCACTCCGGACATGCTGAAGGTGATACCCCAGTACTCGCCGCTGCTCATGTTCATCTTCTCCCTTGTCGGCGGGATTATCGCTATTTACTGGATGCTGCGCAAAACAATCAAACTCTACCGCTGAGGTAAATACCCCAACTGGCAATTCTGCCTGGATGGCATCGATTTCATCCGGATGTACGGCAAGGGGTGGTGGTGCTATCAAAATCGGATATCGTCTCTGATGAGTGGCTGGAGCTTGTAAAAGAGGAGATCAGGGTGCTTGTTCGCTCTCCATTTCTCCTTTGTCAAAAAACATCTTTAAACATTCAATTTTTTTCTGCATTACAAATTCCCCTCTCCCAGAAGGGGGGAATTTATCCAGAGTTGCAGCGGATATTCCCAGCCTTGAAGGTGACTTCCCTGCAATATCGCACACTCTATCCCAACCTGGCATGGGATCGGCAGCCTCATTATGATCCGCCGCCACCAGAAGCGGCAGCCAGGAAGATATTCCCTCTCTCATTGCCCTGCGTGCTAGTTTCAATCTGGTTGAAATCCTTAACTCCCTCCACCTCCCCGCAACCATATGAAGAGCTGAAGCGGCTGCGGATGCCTTTACAATTTCGGTCGGCAGCCTCAGGCGTCTGCATATCGATCGTGACATTTCGCCACCCCTCTTGTCATGTCCGATATGTCGCGGCAGCATTTCCTGCGAGGTGGCCAGTTTCCCGGAATCGTGCAGAAGAGCGGCCAAGCGTGCAACGGCAGAAACGGCAAGAGGTGAGATCCGTTCAAGCGTTTCCAATGAATGTTCAAGAAGGCTCCTCTCCGGGTGATGAATAGTGGAGCCGGCCGGTATCTCCTGCATCATGAAAAGTTCGGGGAAGAGAGTGCGGCCAACCCCGTAATCCAGCATATTTCTGAAAAAGAGAGCGGGTGAGCTGTTTTCAAGAGATTTCAACAACTCTCGGGAAAAACGCTCAACCGGTATGCTTGATAAAACGTCATCCCATCTGCACGAACGAATCTCCCTGTCGAGCTCGTCAGATATCCTCCACCCTCCTGAAGCGAAACGAAAAGCGCGGAAAATCCGTATCGGATCATTATGCAACAAATCCGGAGCGCAGGGTACTAGAAGCCTTGATTCGATATCCGCTATTCCGCCAAGCGGGTCGACAATTTTCCCATCAACCCTCATCGCCACAGCATTGCAGCGGAAATCGCGCCGACAGAGCGAGGATGAAAGCGGCTTGCCAGGAGGATGAAGAGTCACTTCAATCTTTCCATAAAGAGGGTGCGATCGAAGATATATTACCGGAGTACTCCTCCCTTCAACCGGAAAAAACCCGAGGGATAGCAGGGTTTCTGGGGAGAGATCGGAAACAATATCAAGATCATTGCAGATACCGCCTGTCAGGATTTCTCGGAGACTGCCGCCAACCAGCAGAATATGCGGATATAGATGTGGGGGGAAGATTTGCTTCAAATCATCACAGCAATAAAACATCGAATTTGATCGGCAGCTTGCCATAGAAAGCCTCTCCATACTTTTGCGGTTATGCACATTACTGCTGAGGTAATGAAGCAGACAATAACTTGTTTCCATCCGGAACTTGTAATTACGGAGTTATCGAATTATAATGATATTCTTGCAAAAGTCATAAAAGATATCATTCCACTCTGCCTGATAGTGAATCCGATATGAAAAAGCCTGTCATTCCCGGAGGGAGTTGTCGGGAATCCAGCTTTTAACCCCTTATGGATGCCCGATAAAACAACTCTGGCATGACAGGATCAACTGCAATGAATTCCAGATCGATAGAGTCATCCGGGGGATGAAACCTTTTTGCAAGAGCCTCTATTGGCACAGTTTTGCACAGAAGCCGGCAGCATCGAAAGAATACGGGTATAACTATGAGTATAGTTTCAGGATTTTAAAATCTGATTTCAATAAATTCAAGAGGTTATAATATAAAATGCTGCTCATGATCGATAATTATGATTCTTTCACCTATAATATCGTACAGTACTTCGGGCAACTTGGCGAAGATGTGAGGGTATTCCGCAACGACCGGATTACGCTGGATGAGATAGAGTCGTTGAAGCCGGAACGACTGGTAATTTCCCCAGGTCCCTGTTCACCGGAAGAAGCTGGCATCTCGGTAGTTGCCATCCGGCATTTTGCCGGAAATATTCCGATCCTGGGCGTCTGTCTTGGGCATCAGGCAATAGGGGCGGCTTTCGGAGGAAACATTGTGCGCAGCATTGCACTCATGCACGGAAAAACCTCGCCAATACATCATAACGAAAAAGAACTTTTCTCCGGACTTCCAAACCCTTTCCAGGCGACCCGTTATCACTCGCTTGTTGTTGACCGCCCCACCCTCCCCTCTTCCCTCGAAATTACAGCCTGGGTCGATAATGGCGAAATCATGGGGCTCAGGCACAGGGAGCTTCCGGTATGGGGAATACAGTTTCACCCCGAATCTATACTTACGGAATGCGGAATGGATCTGTTGAAGAATTTTCTTCGCATAAGCTAAATAATTTCAACCCGGAAACTCCGGATGAGAAACAATCGCTTTTCTGTTTTATCGGTTGCCTTGGCTCCAAAATTGGTTTACTCTTCATTTTCAACTTGAAAGCGAACCGGCTTGACTCTCGACCGCTTTTCTTGCGTTTGGCAATGAAAATTGAATACAGGATCACGGTGCCCGCAAGGGTGAAAAGGGAAGAGGGGTGCAAATCCCCCGCGGACCCGCCGCTGTAAGCGAGGACAAAGGGCAAGATGTCACTGACCATAAGGTCGGGAAGACGCCCAGAGGATGAATCGCAAGCCAGAAGACCTGCCTGATCTCAACACTCACCAGTCCCGACGGTAAAGGGAGAGTGGAACCATACACAGACTTTGAATACGGAAAGTCCGTCTGATGCTTCGGCATAGGCGGACTTTTCAAGTTTTTAAGTATATATCGGTAAAGAGGAAAAATAGAATGCACATATCTGAAGGTATTCTTACCGGCCATTCATTCTGGGCCACCACGGTTGCAGGCGCTTGCATCATGATCAAGGGCTTCGCGGAAATGAAACGTTTTGTGCATGACCAGCCCGAACGCAAACCGCTTCTGGGAATGGCCGGGGCATTCATCTTTCTGATTTCCCTGATCCCGATTCCGGCCTACCTGGGCACCTGTTCACACCCATGCGGCACACCTTTGGCAGGTATTCTGCTTGGCCCTTGGATCGGAGCTGCTCTTTCCGGTTTTTCACTCTTCCTTCAGGCTCTCCTTTTTGCTCACGGCGGTTTCGCTACACTGGGAGCCAACATCCTTGCTCTTGGAGGTGGCGGGGCAGTTGGAGGATGGTGCTTCTTCAGAATTGGCGGGAAACTTGGTCTGCCGCTCCCGGCAGCCGCCGCATTTGGAGGATTGATGGGGGATATTCTGACTTATCTGATATCCGGTGGCATTCTTGGGGGGCATCTGGCCTTTGTAGCACCGCAGCCGCAGTACAATTTTACCGGCTATCTGAGCGTGATCATTGCTGCTTATCTGCCGGTGCAGGGGCCGATTGCCCTGGGTGAGATGATGGTCACAGGCATAGCCGTCCGAGCTATCAGCCGTCAGCGACCCGAGGTACTGAAAGCCCTTGGAGTGGCAACAGCCAGGGTGGCGCTACTCCTGCTCTTCGCTTTTGCCCTGACTCCCACTATCGCTTCTTTTGCACAGGAGGGAGTAACCATTTCTGTTCAGGTGGCTCAGAATATGCAGAATGAAACAAAAACCGGCGCCTATGCCGGGATGGACGAGAAGGTGAACGAGGCCATTGCGGAAGCCGCCGGGGCCAAACCCCGCGACCCGTATATAAATCTAGAGGAAAAGGGAGATGTCTGGAATACCATGCTACTGGCGGGAGGGGGGCTGGCAGGCTTCGTCATAGGCCGCTGGTGGCATCTGCTCTTTGTCCGACCAAAGGATGCCACAAAATCAGCCGGATCACTGGTCTGATATCGTGTTCGGTTCCATTCCAATTCAGAAGCTCATAAGACGGGAGAAAACCGGGTTTACCTGCCGGCGAAGCGGTTTCAGCCGCCTGGACGCCCGGCTGAAGCTGATCATAGTCGCAGTTGCCGTGATCTGCAACGTGGCGTTCCCAGATTATCGGCTGAGCCTGCTGTTATTGCTTTCTGCCTGGGGCGTCATGGCCGTTTCCGGCATTCCCGTACGTCATGCCATCTGGTTCATCCTGGCGCCACTATGGGCTGCTCTGCCGGTGGTGCTCGGGTTTTCAGTGAGCCTGGGAATAACGCCTCTCTTCACGGCAGGCCGTCTGACCATCTACCAGGAGGGGCTCGCCCAGGGGGTTGCGGCTCTCCTGCGTGTGCTGGTCGATACCGGCTGGGGAGGGGTGCTGATTCTTACAACACCTTTCACCGACATTATCACCGCCTTGCGCCGGCTTCGGGCGCCTTCACTTGTCGTAGAGGTCATGGGGTTCATGTACCGATACCTCTTCCTGCTCTGGGAAGAGTTCAACGCCATGCGAACAGCGGCCCGGGCAAGGGGAGGTCTCTTCGGATGGTTCCGTGAATGGCGCACTACCGGCGCAATCATCGCTCAGGTTTTCATGAGGGCGTATGATCGTGGAGAGCGGATCAGGCAGGCCATGCAGGCCCGTGGCAGCGCGTAAAATTCAGAGGAGAAACCATATTGCCTGTAAAAACGCTGCCATCATCAATCTCATGCCACTATGGGCAGAAAAATACCACCGGAAATCCATTTTCCCTGGCAGACGGTCAGAGTGCGCTGGAAGCGGTAAATCTCTCTTTTTGTTATGACGAGGATAGAAAAGCCGTGTCAGATGTCAATTTCAGGATCATGCCAGGCGAGACGGTGGCTCTCTGCGGACATAACGGCAGCGGCAAGACAACCCTGATGAAACTTCTGGCAGGATTGCTCAAACCTCTAACAGGTCTGGTTAAGATATCCGGCGTCGAACTTGACCATCTATCAGCTCGCCACCTTTTCAGGACGGTTGGGCTGATGTTCCAGGATCCGCATGATCAACTCTTCTGCACTCACGTTGGCGAAGATGTGGCGTATGGCCCGCGCAACATGAAACTTGCCGATGATGAGATAACCGTCCGGGTGCATCAGGCCATGGAGACAACCGATACCGGACATCTCGAGCAGAGGCCGATTCATCATCTTTCCGGCGGCGAGATGAAGCGTGTGGCCCTTGCCGGTCTGGTGGCCATGAAGACCCCCCTGCTCTTGCTGGACGAACCGTTTTCCGGCCTTGACCCGGCATCTACCGGCAGGCTGGTTTCCCTCATCAGGCACCTGACTGATGATCACGGCTATACCCTGGTCATGACTACACATCAGATGAGCCTGGTGCCGGAAGTGGCACGTCGCATGCTGGTCATGCAGGGGGGGCGCCTTGTTGCCGACGGAGCTGCAAGAGAGGTTCTGACAGATATCCCTCTTCTGAAAAGCGCCGGTCTCCAGACGCCTGACATCACAAGATTCTTTTACGAAAAAGCCTTGCGAAAAGAATCTTTGTCTGAAAAACTCCCGCTTACCGTCGAGGAGGCGCTGAATTGAAAGGGCGCCTCTCCCCACTGAATTTTACATTGCAACATCACCATTAAAAAAAAGACGGCCTGGTATGACAAATATTGAAACAGCCGGAACAACTTGCAAAACGGGAGATAACCAAACCGGACAAAAGAGTTGCCACAAGAGAGGCAAAACTGGATTGCCTGATGACTGCAGAACTGCCCGTTTTCGCATTGATAAAATGGATTGCCCTATAGAAGAGGAGTTGATAAGAGGCAAACTGGAATCGATTCCCGGAGTTCTGGCGCTCGATTTCAATCTTCTGGAACGGGAGCTTGCTGTTCATCATCTTCTCCCTGACCCGACTGCATTCATCGCCGCACTTGAAAAACTGGAAATGGATCCGGTGATCCTCTCCGATACGAAATCGCCACCGCACCCGAGAGCTACAACTCCGCAGAAAAAGCTTCTTCTCGCTGCCGGAGGGATTGCCGCCACTGGAGCGGAAATAATTTCATACTCAACCGGCCGGGATGATTCATGGGGTGTAATACTGCTTGCAATTATTTCTATCCTTGCTGCCGGGCTTCCCACAATGAAAAAGGGGTGGATAGCGCTTAAAAACATGGCGCTGAACATATATTTCCTGATGTCTCTGGCTGTTGCAGGTGCTGTCGCAACAGGAAAATGGCCTGAAGCCGCAATGGTTCTCTTCCTCTTCGCCATTGCGGAAGCGATCGAGGTTCTTTCGCTTGACCGTGTTCGGCGTGGAATCAGCGGACTCTCCGCCATGGCGCCGGAAACCGCGGAAACGTGGATGGAGGGAATCTGGAAATCCCTGCCTGTCGCCGATGTAAAAGAAGGGATGAAGATCAGGATAAAAACCGGTTCACGCGTACCTCTAGACGCACGGATACTTTCCGGATGGGTGGCTGTAAACCAGTCCCCGGTTACAGGTGAAAGCCTTCCTGTTGACAAGGCGCAAGGTGATGAACTGTATGCAGGAAGCATAATAACGGATGGGGTTGTTGAGGCGACTGTCACCGCCGTGGCTCAAGAGAGTACTCTTGCCCGGATAGCTGCGGCGCTCCAGAACGCACAGTCACAGCGCGCGCCGACACAGCGGCTTGTAGAGCGTTTTGCACATTACTATACCCCGGTAGTTGTCGCGTTTGCCGTAGCTGTCGCCGTGGTCCCCCCCCTTTTTTTAGGTGGTTTCTGGGATAAATGGTTTTATGAGGCGCTTGTCATCCTTGTAATTGCCTGCCCCTGCGCCCTTGTCATATCGACTCCAGTAACCGTGGCAAGCGGCATTGCTGCCGCCGCAAGGCACGGAATACTCATAAAGGGGGGGGGATATCTCGAAAACGGCAGGCTTATCAAAGCTCTTGCTCTTGACAAGACCGGCACCCTTACAACCGGAAAACCGGAGCTGACCGATATCTCGACTTTTGCCGTGATTCCCGAAGATGAAGCGCTTCTCATAGCGGCAAGCCTGGATGAGCAGAGTGCACATCCTGTGGCTCGAGCCCTGGTTTCAGAGTGGCGCAGAAGGGGCGCTTCTTCTCTTTTTTCTGTTGAAGAGTTCTCGGTCATGAACGGAAATGGAGCGCAGGGGAAGATCGGGGGGAAAATCTGGAAAATCGGCAATAAACGTTTTCTAGCGTCATCAGGTTTGTTGTCTGAAACTGTGGCAAAAGAGATATCCCGCCTTGAAAGCGAAGGAAAAACCGTTGCAACCCTTTTTTCGGAGAAAGAGGTCGCAGCGGTATTCGGCCTGGCGGACTGCGTCAGGAGCGAGAGCCGGGAGGCTGTCAGAATGCTTGACGCCTTGAAAGTAAAAACGGTCATCCTGACCGGCGACAACCCTGCCGCAGCTTCAAGAGTCGCGGTTGCTTCCGGGATAAGCGAATTCCGCGACAGCCTCATGCCTGAGGAGAAGGAAGCGGCAATCAGGGAGATACGGAATATCTACGGTTTTACAGGGATGGTCGGAGATGGAATAAATGACACTCCGGCTCTGGCGGGGGCGGACATCGGCTTTGCAATGGGCGCTGCGGGGTCCGACAGCGCTGTGGAAACAGCCGATGTCGCAGTAATGGATGACGACCTCAGGAAGATTGCGGTTTTCATCCGCCTGAGCAGACGTTGTGTTACGGTTCTAAAACAGAATATCTCATTAGCGATAGGGATAAAGGTTCTATTTCTCATCCTGGCGATGACCGGGGACGCTACGCTGTGGATGGCGGTATTTGCAGACACCGGGGCAAGCCTTCTGGTTGTTTCAAATGGGCTCAGACTTTTTAACCACCCTGCCGGCAGCTGAAATTTCGACCGGTTCGTCCAGCACTACCAGATAGCCGTCAGGGTCGAAGCACCACATCTCTTTTATGCCGTATGGCTTGATTTCAAGGGGATACAGTATCTCCATATCCTCCTGCATGATCGCGTCGCTGATCCCCTCAATATCTTTCACCTCGAAATGGAACGTCACCCCTATGCCGTGCGGGAAAATTCCAAGACGCTGTTCAAGAAGCGGGTGCGCTCTCGCAACATCTGCCTCTTCCACAAAAATCAGAGCAATTCCCCCCATGTCGACAAGGATATGATCCGGCGCTCCGGAAGGGGTGAAGGAGCGCTGGACAGGGAGCTCCAGAATGCCTGCGTAAAATGCTTCGGTAACGGCAAGATCGGAAACTGACAGCTGTATTGAATGACGGATTCTGCTCCCCTTCATCTAAATCATTCCCCACAGTATAGTGAAGTATCTTGAGAGGAAGGCGAGCCCGTTTGTGAAGATCAATACCCCCAGCAGCATGAGGAAGAGCCCGGTAATGATCTCAAAAATACGGATATGTTTCTTGAATTTTCTGAAAGCGAGCAGAAAATTGTGGAGCGCCAGAGAGGAGAGAACAAACGGTATGCCGAGTCCGGCGGAATAAATCAGCAACAGCGTCACCCCTTCGGCCGCGTTCGCTTCCGTTGCAGCCAGCATCAGTATCGAAGCGAGTATTGGGCCTATGCAGGGAGTCCATCCTGCGGCGAAAGCCAACCCGACAATGAAGCTGCCGATGAAGCCTGAAGGCTTGCTCTTTATATTTGCACGTTTTTCACCGAGAAAAAGTGTAATAGGCACCAGGCCTGTTATATGAATGCCGAAGATAAAAACCAGCGCCCCGCCGATTTTTCGCATCTCCTGCATATGCTGTTTCAGGTATGAACCGGCAAGTGTCGCGGAAGCGCCAAGCAGCACGAATACAAGAGTGAAGCCTGCGACAAAGGCGAGCGAGTGGAGAAAGGTTTTAAATCTGACAACTCCGGGAGGGTGCTCTGCCTGGAGGTCTGCGAATGAAATCCCGGTTATGTAAGTGATATATGAAGGTATCAGCGGGAGGACGCATGGTGAGAGAAATGAGAGAAGCCCCGCTATCAGGGCTCCGCTGTATGTTACCTCGTGGTTTGTCATGAAACTGTCCCCTGAAACCGTTACTTCATAAGATTCTCAATAAAAGCGATCACTTCCTGATCATCCCACTCAATAGGGCCTATCACCTTTTTCACTATAATCCCGTTTCTGTCTATTATGAAAGTTTCGGGAACTCCGGTTATCCCATAGATATCAGCAGCTTTTTCCTGTGAGACAGTGTATGCCGGCAAGGAGTTGCCGGTCGATTTGAAGAACGCTTCAATTGCGGATTTCCCTCCTTCGTCTATCGACGCAGCCAGCATCCTGAATTTCTTTCCGGACATCTTCCGGTCCAGTCTTGCGAGAGAGGGGACTTCTTCCCGGCATGGAGGACACCACGTAGCCCAGAAATTAAGTAGCAGAACATCTCCCTTCAATTCGGAAATCCTGACATCTTTCCCCTCCAGCGGAGTCAAGACAATGTCTGGAGCCGGCTTTGACTCCTCCGCTGCTGAGGCCGGTTTAGCCGTTTTCCGCTCTTCTCTCCTGTCACCCCTATCGCATGAGGAGGTAATAATCATGCAGAATATCAGCAGTAATGCCCAAAAAAAACTCTTGTTCATCTCTCCTCCGGATCAGCGTCAAAAATCTAACTGCTGCGTGTGGTCACATACCCCGCAAGGTCAAGCATGGCTTTTCTGGCAGGGGAATCGTCGAAGATCATGATTCTCTCCTTGGCTATGTTGATGCAGCCTCTTGCCTTTTCCAGCGTGTATTCTATCCCGCCGTATCTTTTTACAAGTGATGAAACGTTCCTGAAATCATCGAAGGACATCTCGTCCTTTTCAATGACAGCCGCTATGATTTCCCGCTCTCCGGCGCTGCACATTTTAAGCGTATGTATCAGCGGCAGCGTTATCTTCCCCTCTTCGAGGTCGTGGCCGATGCTTTTGCCGAATTCCTCCTCGGTGGCTGTGTAATCGAGAGTGTCGTCCATCAATTGGAATGCTATGCCGACATCTTTTCCGAAACCGGCAAGAGCCGCCTGTCTCTCCAGAGACGCAGAAGCCAGAATAGCCCCTGATTCACAGGCAGCCGACATCAGGATTGCCGTCTTTGCAGTGATTACGCTTATGTAGCGCTCTTCGGTGAGATCCAGCTCTCCGGTCGACAGAAGCTGCATGACTTCGCCTTCGGCAATCGCGGTTGTGGCGCCCGAGAAGAGGCTGAGAATATCGATACTCCCTGCGGCTACCATCAGGGAAAACGATTTTGAAAAAAGAAAGTCCCCTACAAGGACGGAAGCCTCATTCCCCCAGAGAGTATTGGCAGAGGCAAGTCCGCGGCGAAGAATCGCACTATCCACCACATCATCGTGGAGAAGCGTTGCCGTGTGTATGAATTCGACGACGCTGGCAAGCGGGACGGCCATTTCGCCGGCGTAGTCGCAGAGCCTTGCTGCAAGGAGGAGAAGCGCAGGCCTGATCCTTTTGCCGCCGCTTGAAAGAACATACTCTCCGACCTTCCGTATCAGCGGGACGTCGGATTCAAGGTCTCTTCTGAACTGTTTTTCGACGCGAGCCAGATCATCGCCGACAATAGTAAGGGGCGCCTGCATCAGAGGTGGGTCCTTTGAAGGGAAAGTTGTCAGATAGTAGTTGAAATCATCGCCGGATGTCAAAGTTTTTAAACTCCCCGCTCTTGCATCCTTTTGAGGCTCAGCCCCTCTCAAGAAGAGCTATGCTCTCCAGATGCATGGTCTGCGGGAACATGTCAACAGGTTGAATTTCACGGCACAAGTAGCCGAGACAAGAAAGACGGGAGAGGTCTCCTGCCAGAGTCGCGGGAGAACAGGAGACATAGATAATCCTTCCCGGCGAAAGGGTTGCAAGGTGCTTCAGCACGGCTTCGTCGCACCCTTTGCGGGGAGGATTCAGCACAGCAAGATCGATTCGCGCGCCGCTTTCGACAAGCTCTTCCAAAAGTTCCGAGACATCGCCCGCTTCAAAAGCGCAGTTTCCGATTCTGTTAAGCGCCGCATTCCGGATTGCATCTTCCACAGCGGAATCCACAACCTCCATTCCTATCACCTTTGCAGCCGCTCCTGCCAGGGTAAGGGCTATTCCGCCAATGCCGCAGTAGAGATCGATGACCGTTTCAACACCGGTCAGCTTCGCCATCTCACTTACTTTTGTGTAAATCAGGGTCGCCCCTTCGCGGTTTACCTGAAAAAAGGAGCGAGGCGAGATCATGAGTGAAATTTCACCGATCCTCTCGGTCAGGTGATGTTTTGCAGTTCTGAAATGATCGACGTTTCCCATTATCACATTTCCGTCCGAACTGTTCACATTCTGCACAATAACGGAAATTTCAGGGAGCTCATCCATTAGAAATCCGCCAAGATGGTGGATCTCGTTGTACGAGCGCCTCGATGTGACAAAAACAGCCATTGCGCTCCCTTCTGCCTCGGAAATCCTGACAACTAGATAGCGAAGAAGCCCCATTCCGCTTCGAGGATTATAGATCGGCACCTTCAGTTTTTTTATCCCTTTTCTGACGGTTTCAATCACCCTGTTGACAAGAGGATGATGCAGCGGGCAGTCGACAAGATCGAAAACATCATGTGAAGAGCGGCGGTATATCCCGATATACGGGTCTGAATGCTTACCGGCGATCACCAGCCTGGCGGTGTTCCTGTAATGCGTCTTCCGTTCCGGGTGCAGTAGCGGGTGAAGATGAACATCCGCAAGAGAAGAATATTTGAGAAGCTCTTTTCTGACCATCTCTCTCTTCAGCTCAAGCTGTTCCCGGTATTTCATTCGAATAAGAGGACAGCCAAGGCAGTGACCGGAGACTCTGCAAGGAGGGCGTCCGCTCCTCCTTGTGGAAGGGGTGAGAATCTTGATTACATGCCCGAAAACGATTCTTCTTGCAACATGGTCTATGATGACGGTCACCCTGTCGCCCGGCATCCCTCCTGCTATCCTGAGAGGTTGCGAGTTGAAAGCGGCAATCCCGTACCCTTCGTCATCCATGCCGGTAATATCGACATCGAGAGCAGAGCGTATCTTCAGGCGACCGCTCTCCGCTGCCGCGGCTTTTTTCTCAAGATGAGAAGCGTCCCTGCTCTTTGCTTTTTTTCTTTTCACTCCGGAATTCTCAATTTTCATCTGCAAGGCTTTCTTTTCCAGACAAGAATTCACGGAAAGCGTCAAGCGCCTCTCCGCGATGGCTTATCCTGTTTTTTTCTTCGATCTCAAGCTCCGCCATAGTTCTGTCAAATCCGTCCGGAAGAAATAGTGGATCGTAACCAAACCCCTTTCCCCCTATTGGCTCAAAAAGGATTTTCCCCCCTATCCTGCCGGTGAAAATGCGCTCTTCCCCTTCAGGTGTGACAAAGGCCATGGCGCAGACAAATGCGGCTGTTCGACGCTCTGCCGCAACAGAGGCGAGCTCGCTCAGAAGTTTTGCGTTGTTGGCCGCATCGCCACCCTTTTCCCCGGCAAAGCGAGCGGAGAGAACTCCGGGTCTACCATCAAGCGCATCAACAACCAGGCCTGAATCATCCGCCAGGGCAGGCAGACCGGTATGCAGAACTCCCGCTCTCGCTTTTTTCAGTGCGTTCTGCTCAAAAGTCTCACCATCTTCGATAACCTCAGGAAAACCGGGGAAATCGGAAGCCGGGCGGATGTTCTCAATAAATTCCGAGAGAAAATTCCTTATCTCGAGAAGCTTCCCCCAGTTTCCTGTTGCTGCCAGCATCTCTTTCATATTTTCAACGCCTCATTCTGTATCTCAAAAAGCGCCCTCCCCCCTTGCATGGCGAGAGACCGCATCCTGTCCATCTCATCAGCTGTGAACGGCTCCGCCTCTGCTGTCCCCTGAATCTCCACGAAACAGCCGCCGGATGTCATCACGAAATTCATATCGACCTGAGCGGAAGAGTCCTCTTCATAATCGAGATCAAGCAGGAGTTCTCCTCCGACCATACCGGCGCTCACCGCCGCCACATTCCCCTTGAGCGGCATATCGGTCAAAAGACCTCTCTTGACAAGTGAGGCCAGCGCGTCATAAAGAGCAACATACCCTCCTGTGATAGAGGCTGTCCTGGTTCCGCCGTCGGCCTGAATAACATCGCAATCGATTATTATGCTCCGCTCTCCCAGAGCAGCAAAGTCGGTAACTGCGCGTAGCGATCTCCCTATCAGCCGCTGTATCTCCAGCGTTCTGCCGCTCTGTTTCCCCTTCGCCGCTTCGCGCTGAGAACGGGTATGAGTAGCCCTCGGGAGCATGGAGTATTCAGCGGTCACCCATCCGTTCCCTTTTCCCTTCAGAAAAGGGGGGAGCGACTCTTCAACCGATGCCGTGCAGATGACTTTCGTATCCCCGAATGACACCAGAACCGATCCTTCCGCATGCCTGGTGAAATTCCTTGCGATGCTTACATCTCGTAAACTGCCGGCTTTTCTGCCGTATTTCCTCAACACCTGCGACACCTCCGGAATCATGATGTTTTTTCTGTTATGGCAAGAGCCAGCTGATTTCCATCCGGTTACTCCGGATTAGAAACAGTTTGTTTCCGATTCGAAAAGAGAGGATTTTTTCTCCTGGCAAGGAAATCAAGGGATTGCGCGGAGGCGTACACCGGTACTCCGCACACAAGCAAGCGCGAAGATTGAAGCCGCCAGGGAGGAAAAGCGGCCTTTCCGGATGGGGACTACCTGCATTCGAGCCCTAGCCTCAACATGGCCAGATTTTCCCTCATAAGACGGATGAAAGTTTCATTGCGCGACAGTTCATCCCTGCTTATGTTGTGCGCTCCGTGAAGCATCAGCACCTTTGCCCCGCTCTCATCGGCGATCATCTTCGCAAGCCTGGGAGACACAAGTTCTTCGGAATAGATATAGCCGACACCGGATGACTTTACCAACCGCAGCAGTTTGACAATCCCCGCCGGGTCCGGCTCCGCATCCGGATTCAACCCCTGAGCGGCATGATACGAAAGCCCGTAACGCGCCGCCAGATAGCCGAAAGTGTAGTGCCCCGCATGCACAACAACCCTCTTTCCGCAGGCGGCAAGCCCATATCTGTAATCCGCGTCGAGCTTCTCCAGCTCTTTTTTGAAAGAGGTGGCATTATCCCTGTAGTATCCGGCATTGGCCGGATCCTTTTCCACTACTGCAGCTAATATATTGTCAACCATTACGATGGCGTTTCCGAAATCGAGCCAGATATGCGGATCAACATCACCATGATCATCTTCGCCATGCACAGCCTCATCTGCAGAATCTCTCTTTACCTTCATCAGTTTTATGCCGGCAGATGCATCGACCACCCGCGCCTCCGGCCCGACTACCCCTTTGGCGAGTTTTAGCGCCCACGGCTCCATAGCCCGGTTTGTGAATACAAAAACATCTCCCTTGCTTATGGCCGCGAGGTCAGCCGGTCTGGCCTCAAAGTCGTGCGCTTCCACTCCGGGGGGGAGGATAAGTTTGACCTCTCCCTTCTCCCCACAGATTGCCCGAGCAAAATCGTATAGAGGAAAAATAGTTGTGATAACAGTGACTTTTCCGGCTCCACCTCCCCCTTTGTCTTCCTGTCGGTTGTTTTTGCAACCTGTGAGGATACTTGAGACGACCAACACGAGAATAAATGCTGCAAAACGGGCTTTCATCTGCAATTCCTCCTGCAATCATGCATAGCGTAGATTAAGGCATCTTTTCAGGGTACTGGCGAGGATATATTCTTTTTCAGCTTAATTCAAAGGGTAATCTTTCTCCGGTAAAAGCCGCCTCTTCCTGGCGAGTAAAATAGCCTGACTTGCCCGGACAGAAAACATCCGGAATTCCTGCAAAAAAAAATTATCATTCATGATGGAGTAATTCGGGAATGGCCATTATTTTATTATTTCTGCAGGAATCTCATCTTTTATGATTTTCGCAAAAGCTCGCCTGCTTACAAGGCGCTTTGGTTTGCAGAGGGAATAGGTTATTTTCGGAACAAAATGACGTATTTCCCACTCGGAGCGTAAAAAATGCTTAAACATGACCCTGATTCGATTCTGATTCTTCTTGTCGAAGATAACGAGCAGCATATAGACCTGATAAAAAACTCCTTTGATAACGCTCCCAAAGAGTATTCGATAGAAACCGTCCGCACGATAGATGAAGCCGCCGCTTTTCTTGCCGGGAAAACGCCCAGGCTTGTCCTCTCCGAATATCTTCTGCCTGATGGAGAGGGGATAGAGCTGATTCAGCTTATTGACAACAGTTCTCCGGTCATTCTTATGACTTCGGAGGGTAACGAGGAGAAAGCCGTTGCCGCGCTCAAAGCAGGGGCGAGAGATTATGTCGTCAAATCGGGTGAAACCTTTGTCTCCATGCCGCTTCTGGTTGATCTCGCCTTGCGCGAATGGGAACTGGCTGAAAAGAGCAGAAAGAGCTACGAAGCGATAACCCGTGCGAAACGTGAATGGGAGCAGACTTTTGACGCTGTCACAGACATGATCTGCATAATCGGCGCGGAGTACGAAATCATGCGTGTGAACCGGGCCATGTCCGACCGTTTCGGAGTGAAACCGGAAGAGCTGATCGGGCGCAGATGCTATGAGGTGCTGCACGGCCAGCCATCTCCGCTTCCGGATTGCCCTCACGCAAGAATGATCAGAGGCGATGCTGGTCATATTGAGGAGATAGAGCAGAAGATGCTCGGAGGTTTTTTTGATGTCACTGTATCTCCGCTGCGTGATCCTGAGGGGAAAATTTCGGCATGCGTGCATGTCGCAAGGGATGTGACCGAGCGAAAAAAAGCAGAGGAGGAACGTCTCCAGATGGAGCAGAAATTCCAGCAGACCCAGAGGCTTGAGAGCCTGGGGGTACTGACCGGAGGTATTGCCCATGATTTCAATAACATTCTGACTATCATTCTTGGCTATTGCCACATAATAATAAATGGAATAGACCCTGTTGTAGACCCGATACTGCACGTAAAACAGGTGGAAAAGGCGGCGTCACGCGCCGCAGACCTCTGCCGGCAGATGTTGACCTACGCGGGTAAGAATTCACTTGTAAAGACCCTCATAAACATGAATCAACTGGTGGATGAAAATGTGAAGATGCTCAAATCCGCAATAAAGAGAAACATAAACATAGAGCTTGAGCTCAAGCCTGATGTTCCGGAGATAGTAGGCGACAACGCACAGATACAGCAGGTTGTGATGAATCTTATAATAAATGCGGCAGAAGCCATTGGAGAAAGAGGCGGAATCATACGGATAAGGCTTGAGAAAAAAACTGTCCGAAACAAGGCGATCGAAAAGGATTTTTTCGGAAACAGGATACGCAACGGAGAGTACGCCTGCCTCGAAGTTTCGGATAATGGCTGCGGGATGAGCATCGATACCCAGAAGAGAATTTTCGAACCGTTCTACACTACCAAATTTACCGGCAGAGGCCTCGGGATGTCGGTGCTCCTCGGGATAATCAATTCGCATGAGGGGGGATTGCAGCTTTTCAGCGAGCCTGGAAAAGGGAGCAGATTCAGGCTCTATTTCCCGCTGCAGAAACTGCCATATATCCTTGATGACCGGCAGACGAACATTCTGCCTCCGGAGACGAGAAGGGGGAGCGGAACCATTCTTCTGGTTGATGACGAGGAATCGATACGGATAATAGGTTTAACCCTCTTTAAAGCGCTCGGATTTTCCGTGGTCACGGCGGAGAACGGCAGAGAAGCGCTTGAGATATACAGAGAGCGGAAAGACGAGATCGACCTGATCCTGCTTGACCTTCTTATGCCGGATATGGGGGGGATTGAAACTTATCTCGAACTTCGTGAAATATCGCAAACGGTTCCGATTGTCGTTTGCAGCGGCTATTCACTTGAGGAAATAACCCCTTATACAGAAAATGACCGGTATGCCGCGGTTGCCCAGAAACCGTACAGGCCTGGCGAATTGAGGGAAAAGATAATGAGGCTTCTGGAAAAACCGGCAAAGGAAACCCCCGAAGATCAGACCGGAACTTCGAATGGAGTTTCTGAATGAAACCTCATGCCATGAAAGCAGAAGAGGTGATGGAAGAGCTTCAGTCATCGGCTTGTGGGATTGATCCAGCAGATGCGGAGAAGCGGCTTGAAAGATCTGGGTTCAACAGGATTGAGAAGAGAGTCGGGAAAACTCCGCTCATGATCTTCATCGGGCAGTTCGGCGACTTCATGATACTTGCGCTTCTTTTTGCAGCCATTGTTTCAGCCATACTGGGAGAGATTCTGGATTCAGCCGCCATTGCCGCAATTCTCCTGATCAATGCCGTGACAGGATTTATACAGGAATACCGGGCGGAAAGAGCGGTTGAAATGCTGAACAGGATGTCTGCGGTCAAAGCGGTAGTCATAAGAGGGGGGAGACAGAAAACAATAGACTCGGATTTTCTTGTGCCGGGGGATGTAGTCATTCTGGAAGCCGGGATGCTTGTCCCTGCCGACATGAGGCTTTTTGAGGCTTTCAGGCTTGAGACTGGCGAAGCCACGCTTACCGGAGAGTCTCTCCCTGTGGAAAAGGATTGCAGGCCGCTTCCTGATGCTGAAATACCGCTCGGGGAGAGGAAAAATATGGCCTATAAGGGGACGGTTGTAGCTACAGGACGGGGAATGGGGATAGTCACAGCGACCGGAATGGACAGCGAGCTTGGCAGGATCGCCGGAATGCTCCGGAGCGAAAAAGACCATAAGACCCCGCTTCAGAATAGGCTTGCCATTTTTGGCCGAAAACTTTCAATGATCCTTGCCGGAGTCTGCGTGCTGATTTTTATTGCCGGAATAGTCCGTGGAGAAGCGCCGATGGTCATGCTTCTGACCGCTATTTCACTCGCCGTCGCCGCCATTCCGGAGGCTTTGCCGGCAGTTGTCACTATTTCACTGGCGCTTGGCGCTAAAAAAATGGTGAAGCAGAACGCTCTGATCAGAAAACTCCCCGCAGTTGAGAGCCTGGGATCGGTAACCTGCATCTGCTCCGACAAAACGGGTACCCTTACGCTTAACAGGATGACTGTCACGGAGATTTTTCTCAACGGAAGATTTTTCAATTCTGAAGAAAATGATATTGAAGATATAGCGGCTTCACTCTTTACAGCCTTCTCTCTCAACAATGATGTTTCAAAAACCGAAAACGGAGAACTGTCCGGAGATCCCACTGAAATTGCCCTCTACCTTGCAGCAGATAAAAGCGGGATTGAGGTGGAGAGAACTCGAAGCCGTTTTCCACGCCTGACTGAAATCCCGTTTGATTCAAGCCGGAAATGCATGACCACCATTCACCGGATACCTGAAGAGGCCTCTTTCACACCTGGCACAGCAGGAAACTTCGTATCATTCACCAAAGGCGGGGTGGATATACTTCTGGCAAAATCATCTTATCAACTGGCAAAGGGAGGACAAATCGAGGCGATCGACAGGGAAAAGTTTGTCGAGGCAAACAGAAGGCTTGCGGCAGCAGGGTTGAGGGTGCTCGGATTTGCCCTCCGGATATGGAAAGAAATTCCGGAAAATGTTACCCCTGAAAATATTGAGGAAGAGATGGTCATGATCGGAATGGCAGGGATCATCGACCCCCCGCGTGAAGAAGCCGCCGAGGCTGTCCGCCTCTGCAGGAGCGCCGGGATAAGACCGGTCATGATCACCGGGGATCACCCTCTGACAGCTATAAACATAGCGGGACTGGTCGGTATTACGGAGAATTGTGATAATGCGGCAATAACAGGGCAGGAACTTGAACGGATGCCGGTTGAAGAGTTGCAGGAGAGAGTCGGGAGAATCCAGGTTTACGCCAGAGTCTCTCCGGAGCAGAAACTGAAAATAATCACGGCGCTTCAGAAGAAGGGTGAGCTGGTGGCGATGACAGGCGACGGAGTAAATGATGCTCCTGCGCTTAAACGGGCTGACATAGGGATCGCAATGGGGCTTTCCGGAACAGATGTAGCCAGGGAGACGGCCGACATGGTTCTTCTCGATGACAATTTTGCGACAATAGTAAAAGCCGTCCGGGAGGGGCGGCGTATCTTCGGAAATATCCGCAAATTCATCAGATACGTCATGACTGGAAACTGCGCCGAAATACTGACCATAGCTGCAGCGCCTCTATTTGGTTTTCCTCTCCCCCTTCTGCCGATACAGATACTCTGGATAAACCTTGTTACAGACGGGCTTCCCGGATTGGCGCTGACAGCGGAGCCTGCCGAGAAGGATGTCATGGAGCATCCGCCCAGGCACCCTGAAGAGAGCATTTTCGCGAATGGTCTTGGAGTTGACATACTCTGGGCCGGCATGCTGACTGGGGGTATATCCCTGCTGTCCCAGGCGGTTTTTCCGGAAGGAGGAACGGCAAAATGCAGAACCGTTGTTTTTACTACGCTCTGCCTTGCCCAGATCGGACTCGCGCTCTCTTCGAGGTCGGAGCGCGAGTCGTTTTTCAGCCAGGGCTTCCTCTCAAACAGGGGAATGGCGACCGCCTTTATCGTCACCTTTATCCTGCAGATTGCGATACTCTATGTTGCGCCGCTGAACGTCATCTTCAGAACTGTTCCGCTCAGCTTAACGGAGTTCGCGACAGTGGTTATTCTCTCATCGATTCCTTTCCTGGCGGCGGAACTCGTAAAATTCATCCGACGCAACCGCGAGCGCTTCGCAATAAAACCGGCATGAACATGAACGACCCGTTACCGCCGTAATAAAAACAGCCTAGAAGTCTGGCGTTAACCTGTCATCCGGTAAAGCAGACCTTCTGCTCCCTCGCGCATTTCGTTTCATCAAGCCTCCCTACCGGAGTTGAAACCGGGGCGTCCCGAAGTGCCTGCGGGTCTCTCTCCGCAATCCTGGCCGCCTCCGCCATAGCCACTACGAAGGCGTCAAGGGTAGCCTTGCTCTCGCTCTCCGTAGGCTCTATCATTATCGCCTCCCTGACGACAAGCGGGAAGTAGACCGTAGGCGGATGGAAGTTCCTGTCTATCAGAAATTTTGCGATGTCAATGGCATGGACTCCATTCGCAGCCTGTCTGCTGGCCGAAAAAACGAATTCATGCATACAGGGGAGATCATACGGGAGTTCATAATATTTTTTCAGTTTTTCCTTCAGATAATTGGCGTTAAGAACCGCCAGCTCCGAAGCTTTGATCAGCCCTTCGCGTCCAAGCATGGTGATATAGGCGTAAGCTTTAACCATAACACCGAAATTGCCGAAAAAGTTGGCAACCCTCCCGATGCTCTCGAGATTTTCGGACTGGACTTCAAATTCCCCTTCATCATTCATCACGATACGCGGAAGAGGCAGAAACGGGACAAGCTCACTCTTTACCCCGACAGGCCCGGCTCCTGGTCCCCCTCCGCCATGAGGAGCGCCGAAAGTCTTGTGAAGGTTCAGATGCACGACATCAAAACCGATATCTCCCGGCCTCACCTTCCCCATTATTGCATTCAGATTGGCTCCGTCATAATACATGAGAGCGTCGAAAGAGTGCGCGATATCGGCTATCTCCCTGATATGCGGATTGAACAGGCCAAGGGTGTTGGGACAGGTCATCATGACCGCCGCCACATCTTCATTCATCGCTTTTCTGAAGAGATCCATATCCATATCGCCATACGGAGCGGTCGGAACGGTTATTATCCCGTAACCGGCCATTGCCGCGGAAGCGGGATTCGTCCCGTGAGAGGAGTCAGACACGACGACGTATCTTTTCCTGTTCCCTTTTTTCCTGTGATATGCCGATATCATCAGAATGCCTGTCAGCTCTCCGTGCGCTCCGGCCATTGGAGTTGTCGTCATCTCGTCCATTCCGGTTATATCCGCCAGCAGTTGTGACAGGTCGTAAAGGAGACCCAGGTTGCCCTGGCAGAACTTCTCACCGTCAGGGAGAAGCGCAGTTACGGGATGAAAGGTTGAAAAAAGCGCGGCGACGTTCTCCAGTATCTTTGCATTGTACTTCATTGTGCATGAACCAAGCGGATAGAAATTGCCGTCAACAGAAAAATTGAGCCGTGACAGGCCGGTGAAATGCCTCACAAGGTCAAGCTCCGAAATTTCAGGCAGATCCGGCGCGCTCTCCCTCAGCAGGTTTCCGGGGAGAGAAGGGGCTTTCGGCACGTCGGAAGAAGGGAGTTCCACCCCGCATCTCCCTTTCACCGATTTTTCATATATCAGTTTCATAAGAAAACCCTTTCAGATGAGGTTGTTGCAAGAGCCTGATATGACTTCACTGGAGCGCCTCTCCGATGGCCAAGGCAAGAAGCTCAATCTCTTTCCTGCTTCTCTTTTCTGTCACAGTGACAACCATGCAGTTTTCAGAGCCTTCATAATATCTTCCAAGCGGGAGACCGGCCGCAATTCCGCGATTCAGGAGTGAAGCCGCGACCAGGTCAGCTGAAACAGGAAGGGCAATGGTGAACTCGTTGAATATCTGGCCGGATTCAAGAGCAGTGACACCAGGTATGCGGGAGAGAAGCTCTCTCGCATGGAAGGCTTTGTCCCTGTTCATTGATGCGAGCCGGGCAATCCCCTCCTTTCCGATGGAGGAGAGGAATATCAGGGCACGCAGAGCGCAGAGCCCCTGATTGCTGCATATGTTCGAAGTGGCTTTCTCTCTTTTTATATGCTGCTCCCTGGCCTGAAGCGTAAGGACGAACCCCCTCTTCCCTTCTCTGTCCGCAGTTTCGCCGACGATTCTCCCGGGCAGGTTTCGGATGAAGGCTTTTCTGGCCGCTATGAAACCGAATGAAGGGCCGCCGAAACCGAGAGGGTTGCCAAGGCTCTGGCCGTCTCCTACCGCTATGTCGACACCGCATTCGCCCGGAGATTTCAATATCCCGAGCGAAAGCGGATATACGGAAGCGACAAGCAGAGCTCCGGCGGCATGAACTTTCTCTGCGATTGCGGCAATATCTTCAATCAGGCCGAAGAAGTTAGGATTCTGGACAATAAGTGCTGCGGTCTCTCCGTCAAGACATCTCTCAAGCTCCTCCAGGTTCAGAAGGCCATCCAGCGGAGGGAGCTCAAGCAGTTCCACATCCAGATTCGAGAGATAGCTTCTGACCGTCATGCGCGAGAAGGGAGAGAGACAGCCGTCTGCTATTATCTTTTTCCTCCCTGTCACCCTTATGGCCATTAGCGCGGCCTCGGCGCAGGCTGTAGCGCCGTCGTACAGAGAGGCATTGGACACATCAAGGCCGGTCAGCCTGCAGATTGCAGTCTGATATTCAAACAGCGCCTGCAGCGTCCCCTGTGAGCACTCCGGCTGATAAGGGGTGTACGATGTGTAAAATTCGGAGCGGGCGGCAAGATGGTCAACAACGGCAGGAATGAGGTGATCGTAAAAACCGCCCCCTATGAAATAAAGCATCTCTTTCGAGTTGTCGGAGGCGATCCTCTTCATTCTTTCAAATGTTTCAAACTCAGACATCCCTGGTGGAACATTGAAGACCCGGGCGCGAAGCTCCTCAGGGATAGTGACGAACAGATCCTCGATCCTCTCTATCCCTGTCTCGGAAAGCATCTCCCTTATCTCGTCGTCAGTATGAGGAGCGTAATGTCTGTCGTTCATGATTTTTTCAGGTACTCTGCGTACTCTGCCTGAGTCATAAGTTTCTGAAGCTCGTCCGGATCGGTCATCTCTATGCGGACGAGCCATCCTGCCTCTTCCGGGTTTTCATTTATCAACTCAGGCATCTTTTCAAGAGCCTCGTTGACCCTGATTACCTTGCCCGAAACAGGGGAATAGATATCGCTCGCAGCCTTGACAGACTCAATGGAAGCGATAGCGTCCGATTGCCTGACCTCTTTCCCCTCCTTCGGCAGATCAACGAAAGTTATGTCGCCAAGTTCGTCGGCAGCATGCCTGCTTATCCCTATCACCGCTCTCCCCTCCTCCACTCTGGCCCACTCATGATCCTTTGTGAAATAGAAACTCATCTCGACATCCTCCAGTTTTAGGTAGTTTCCATCCGGAAAGGGTGCTTTTCCCCTCCGGCGGCGTCAATCTTCGGATTGTCTTGTGCGGCGTACCTCTGTACGC
>DFZL01000018.1 GCA_002382705.1 Geobacter sp. UBA4057 | reverse complement strand
TCGAACGAGCAAGTACGTTGGACATCTCTGCCTCCTTTGAGTTGTGATGTTCGGATATTTATTCATCGCAGTCACTAACTCAATAAGGCAATTCGGATATCTGCTTCTAAAATCCTTATTCGTCGGATAGGGAAATTTCCGGTATATATGAGGGAAAAATGAAAGGGGGTTGTAACGGTGAGTTCTGCAAGCGGTTCTGTTCCACCCTACTCAAGCGAGGTCAGACCTTCCCGCACGGCATATTTTGTGAGTTCAGCTACGGTATAAAGATTCAATTTGTTCATTATGCTCATCCGTTGTGTTTCGACAGTTTTCCCGCTGACATTGAACATGAAAGCTATCTCCTTGGTGCTTTTGCCGTCGGCTATCAGTTTAAGCACATCCTTTTCCCTTTTTGAGAGGAGCAGGGGCTGTTTTCCCACGTTGTGCGCGTAACCTTTAACTACAACCGCCGTAGCTTCGCGGCAGAGATACGGAAAACCGTTTATCGTAGTGCGGATAGCGAGTACAAGCTCGTCAGAAACGCAATCTTTCAGTATATAGCCGGTAGCTCCTGCTTTGAGCGCCTCGGAGACGCAAGCCTGGTCGAGTATCATTGAGAGTATTATGATGGTTGTATCCGGGTTCTCCTTCAATATCTGACGAGACGCCTCGATGCCGTTCATCTTCGGCATTGTCATATCCATTACAACAATATCAGGCTTCTGCTCCGACGCTAACCGAATCGCTTCTTGGCCATTTGCCGCCTCTGCTATTACCTCCAAATCCCCTTCTTTCTGCAGGAGCGCCTTAAGTCCCTCACGAAGTATTGCGTGGTCATCCACAAGCAGTATTCTGATGCTCATGATTTTTACCCTCTCTTGTCTGATGCGACTTCGCCAGGATAAGTGGAGATATCTGCTATCCCTGCTTCTGTTGCATCGATTTCTTTCTGGCTGCTCGCCTGAGCGGAATTGCAATCGTAACCGATGTCCCCATGCCGGGGGATGATATTATCGTTGTTTTTCCTCCGAGATACTTGACCCGTTCCCTTATGAGAAACAGCCCCAGGCCGTTTTCATTGGTACTCTTGCTCTTCATGACAGCATCTATATCGAAACCTGCGCCGGAGTCATTCACGCCCAGGTGAAGTTCGCCTTTTCTCCTTGATATGCTTACATCTGCACTCCTGCACCCCGCATACTTCGAGACGTTGATCAGAAGTTCCCGACAGACCTGGAACAGTATTGCGCGCATATCCTCTGAAAGAGGTTTCTCCTTCCCGTCATCAAAGAAGAACACTTCCAGGCCGTAATGATCTTCCATCTGTTTTCCAAGCCACTTTATTGCCGCTTCAAGGCCAACGTTGTAAAGGATGGGAGGAGAGAGCTGCTGTGACAATGAACGGACAGACTGGATGATCTCATCCTGCAGATTTATGATCTTTTTCAGCTCTTCTTTGCTTTCCTGCGAAGAAAGCGAGCTGTCGAGAGTACCAAGCTTTATTTTGCTAAGCAAAAGCGCCTGGCCGATATTGTCATGAAGATCAGACGAGATGCGTCGTCTCTCCTGCTCTTCGGAGACTGAGAGCTCGATGGTCATTTTGGTCAGCAGCTGTTGTTTGGCCATATAAATACGTGAATCTTCGATTTTTTTCCGGTCTGATATATCGTTCATCATGATTATGATGCCACTGAATTTATCGCTTATATCGAGCATGCGGGCGAATTTGAACTCAAAATGCCGCTTTTCGCTTTTCGAGTTTATGCTTTTTTCAAATATAAGCTCAGAAGCCGTACCTGCAATGAATCTGTCAAGCTCCTGCCTGAAGCAGCCGAGCAGATTTTTTAAACTTATATCACTGTAGTAGAATGCGCCCGGGTTGGAAGAGATGTTGAACAGGGTTACGGCGGAAAGGTTCATGTTCTTGACTCTCCCTTCACTGTCAAGAAAGATGACCGGCATAGGAAGGCTTTCAAATATGGTCAGGTATCGGTTTTTTTCGTTTGTCAGCAGCCTGTTTGAATGCTGCAGCTCCGATATCTGGCTATCTTCTGAAGTTTCAAGCCATTTTGAAAGAATTCCGATCTCCACCCTGTCAAACACCCTGTTTATGAAAAGTTGCGACCATGAAAGGTAATCTGAATCAAAACCGGCATCTGCAACGATGTCAAGATAGCTCTGACGGTAATATTTGAAAAGTCCGATGAACATTTCAAGGTTAACACCGCGACGCCTGTGCTTTACAGCCTCGGCGGTTGCATAGGGCATTACTGGGTCATTCTCAAAATCATGGTTCACCGACATTTCAGGGATTTCAGGTGATACCTTCATCGTAGCCAGGATCATCTCTGTCAACCCGACGACTGATGCCCGCCATGCCTCGTGAAGCGTCGATGTGTACATCACATAGTTATGTTTTTTTGCATAATACAATAGCCGGGATATCAGATTTTCTTCGCTTTCTGCCAGCAATCTGCACAATTTACGCATTGGCTTCCCTCTTCATGCTTTGTTTTCCGGACATACAGGCTAGAAATCATGGGTCTCATTAAAATGTCATCAACGAGATATATCCTGAACTGACATTGTTGACGAATCCCCGCTCACCCCCTGCCGCTGCCGCAAGCGCCCCTGTGAATGAACCAGTAGGCGAAAGAGACAAACAATACGCCGCCTACGATATTGCCGAGCGTGACCGGAAGAAGATTTACGACAATGAAGTTATGCCAGGTAAGAAATGTGCCGGGATGATTCAATCCTTCGGAAAGGAAAAGGCCGGTAGGGATGAAATACATATTGGCAATATTATGCTCGAACCCGCTGGCGACAAAAGTCATGATCGGGAAATAGCATGCAAGCAGTTTGCCCGGAATATCACGCGCTGCTGTCGCCATGAATACCGCAAGACAGACAAGCCAGTTGCAGAGTATGCCGCGTATGAATGCCATAGGAAAAGAAAGCCTGCATTTGGCTTCTGCAATCCCGATGGCATGCAGGGCAACATTTCCCTGCTCCCACAGTCGTGCCTCAAACATCAGCCATGCAAAAAAAAGCGACCCGATGAAGTTGCCGCTAAGCACTACAATCCAGTTCTCAAGGAGTTTTCTCCAGGATATTTCGCCATGCAGAGCCGCTGTTGCAAGGAGGCTGTTGCCGGTGAAAAGCTCCGCCCCGCAGACAACAACAAGCATAAGCCCCACAGGAAAAACGCTACCTGCCAGCAGACGCGCGACTCCTCCCCCTGCAAAACCGGCGACATCCTGACTTGCCACTGTTGAGAGCTGGGCTCCAAAACCTATGTAAAATCCGGCAAGGAGGCTGAGGACAAAAGTCCGGCCGAATGTCTGGTGGAGAACCCTCCGGCCATTCTGAACTATGGCCTGTACGGTTTCCGCCGGTGAAAGAAAACCTTTCGTCTCCATCTCCAGTCTCTCTCTTTCGGGTATTGTTACCGGATATATAAGGGATGAAAGCCCTTTTTACAAAAATCTCAATTCAAAGCTGATTATCGATTTCGAAGGAGTTTAGCCACAAATTTTTCACGAAAAGCCGGATCGGCCATATCTTCTTCATCAGCCGCAGGGATATCCGGAAAACGGTTCATGATAAAAGCGGCAAATATCCCGCTTGCGCGGCCGATGGGCGAATCGCCGCAGTACAGTTCCGCGGAGCGTATGCCGCAGCTGGGAGAGCGTGCTTTTAGAATCAAGCCACCAATATTCTCTCTTTCAAGCTCGGATAAAAGCCTGCTGCAATAATCCATCATCTCCAGGGTTTTGTCTTTCCTGCTTCTCACGGTGACAAGAGCCGGACATGACTGGTTCCCCTCCAGTCGCATCGCCTCACGCGGCACAGTCATTCCACAGCCGACTTCCGGGCAGAGAGGAATAAAATCGAAATCGCGCTGCAGAAAACCGGCAATATGCTTGCACCGTTTGTGCCGTCCGTCATACCGGACAGCTTCACCAAGAAGGCAGGAGCTAACAAGGATTAGGGGCCTATTCATAACGTTCACTCAGAAGCTCTGCCAATCTGTCGTTTTCATCTCCGGTTCTTACAGCGATCCGGAAAAAAGATGGCGAAAGCCCCTTAAAACCGGCGCAATCACGTATCAAAACCCTTTTTTTCAGCAACTCTTCCTGAAGCCTGGCCGCACTCTCTCTGGCCATTATCTCCACCAGAATGAAATTTGCAGCGGATTCGAAAGGTTTCAGCGCCGCGACAGAACGAAGCCGATCCATAAGACGCCGCCTCTGCTCCGCTACATACGAAACGGTTCTATCGGCATACTCCCTGTCATTTACGGCGGCAACCCCGGCGCCAAGCGCCAGAGCATTCACGCTCCATACCCCCCCCGCTCTTTCCAGTCTTTCTGCAAGCGGCTCAGCGGCTACCGCATAACCGAGCCTCAAGCCGGGAAAGCCGTAAAATTTGGTCATGGAGCGGAGCACCACGGAATTGCCGTTTTTGATGGCGATCAATTCAGCCGACTCTTCCTCGCAGAAATCGATGAACGCCTCGTCAATCACCATGAACGTCCCGGTTTCAGAACATAGTGAGGAAATCTCTTCAATGATTTCCCTTGGATAAAGTTTCCCTGTCGGATTTCCGGGATTGCAGAGGTAAATAGCGCTGTAATTACATTTGAGAGCGGAAGCGACAGATGATCTATCGATAGCGAAACCATCTTCCGGCGAAAGTATCAGGTAATCGACCTGAAAACCGTGCTGTCTGAGCGATATGGCATATTCGCTGAAAGCTGGGGCGACGACAAGCGCCCTCTTTCCCTTGAAAACAAAAGGGAGATTGTAAATAAGTTCGGTGGAGCCGTTTGCAAGCGCAATATTTTTCCCGCTTACTCCATGCATGAGAGAGAGAGAAGATTTTAATTCATTCTGCAAGCAATCAGGATAGTGAGCCAGATCATCCATTGATTCTACAAGCGCCTTTCTTGCAGAAGCGGAGAGACCGAGAGGATTTATGCTTGCGGAAAAATCGATTATATCGGACGGATGAACTCCGAGCAATCTTGCGGCGGCGTATATCTTCCCGCCATGATCATCATTTAACTCCATGGATGCCTTTCAGGATATAAAGGATGGAGATGGAAAGAAATGCCATCATTACCGTTGTAGCGTACATCAGTCTTATCATTCTTCTGTATGCATTATGATCAAGCGGCAGAACCGGGTCTCCAAGATACTGTTTCAAAGAGAGAGCGCCGCAATAGCTTGAAACACCGCCCAGCCGTACCCCGAGCAGACCGGCGGCCGTAGCCTCCGGGTGGGCGCTGTTTGGCGACGGGTGTTTCAGGCGGTCACGAAGAGTGATCCTGATCCCGCCGCTAACGCTGAAACCGCAGATCACAGAGACTGCAATCATAAGCAGTGAAGTGAGGCGCGCGGGAATGAAGTTGAGGAGATCATCCATTCTTGCGGAAGCACGACCGAAATAAATGTAGCGTTCATTCCGGTATCCGACCATGGAGTCAAGTGTGCTGACCGCCTTGAAGGCCATAGCCGCTACAGGCCCTCCGATGGTCAACCAGAAAAGAGGAGCGACGATACCGTCGTTGCTGTTCTCGGCTACGGTTTCTATAAGCGCACGCCATATTTCAGGCTCATCGAGCATTTCGGTATCCCTTCCGACTATACGCGACAGATATTGCCGCGCAAGCCCGATATCGCCGGCAACAAGCGCATCGGCGACTACGGCTGATTCTGCGTGAAGCGAGCGGGCGGAGATGGTTGTCCAGGAGAGAAGCGTTGCGACGGCAAAATGAGCGAATGAGGATAAATATGATGCCGCCGAAAGGAGAAGCCAGGATATCCCTGAAACCATTCCGGTTACAAGCAGAAGCAGAACAGCTCCCGCTGCCATCTCCCTCCATCTACGCCCGGCATCCCCACGCTCATGCGAGTCAAAGGTGTTCCGCAGCAACTTTTCCAGATTCGTTACAACTCTTCCTGTAAACGCAACCGGGTGAGGAAACCAGCGGGGGTCTCCGATCGCAAAATCGATAAGGAGAGCGAAGAGTATCACGGCAGGGTCAGGCGAAGTCACTCTTGAAGTCCGCAGATTTCCATCAGTTTACGCATATCAAGGTGTTCCGACAGATGCGACGCCATAATATCGAACGGGTCGGCTGAAACAGTTTTTGAGCCCCTCTCTCCCACCTGAATCCCCTTTTCTATTCTTATAGCATCAAAATACCCTTTTCTGAACGCATCGTTCTCAAAAACACCATGGATGTAGGTGCCGATTAACCTCCCGTCGGAAGAGACAAAACCGTCTTCCAGATCGACATCTTGATCCCCGCGTCTTACAATTCGCGCAAAAGGGGCGCTCCCCCGGGGCAGAGAACTCTCCCCCATATGGATTTCGTACCCGGTGATTCTGCTTCCGCTCAACGAGGCATCTCCTGCGCCAAGCCAGTAAAGCTCCGCAATTATCTGATGCGTCTTCTTGTCGCCCGCAAGAGTCGTATCGATCGGTATCAATCCCATTCCGCGGCCATATCTTCTCTCGGATTCGACTCCGAGAGGGTCAGACACGATATCGCCAAGCATCTGATATCCGCCGCAGATACCTATTATCCTCCCTTTGAACCCGCTTAGCGCCGTGCGCCACCCTCCGTTCTCAAGGAACTCGAGATCAGGTATCGTGGCCTTGCTCCCCGGAATGATCACCAGGTCAAGCTCATCCAGGGATGCCGGATCATCTATGTATGAAAGCTCCAGATCATCTTCCTGTCGCAGGGGGTCAAAGTCTGTAAAATTCGATATCCTGGGGAGCTTGATCACCCCCACCCTGATTATTTCCCTCTTATCGTCTCCCGGTTTTGGGACAAAACGCCCGGCAAGCGAGACGCTGTCCTCGTCCGGTATACGGATATCCGGAATAAAGGGGAGCACCCCCAGGAGAGGGATACCGGTTCGATTGGAAATATATTCGATTCCTGGAACAAGAATCGAGATATCGCCTCGAAACTTGTTGATTATGATCCCTCTGATCCTCTTCCTCTCATCCGGCTTGAGAAGTTCTACCGTCCCTATTATCTGTGCGAAAACTCCACCGCGATCGATATCCGCCACAAGAATCGCGGGACAGTCCGCCATTTCGGCCATCTTGAGATTTGCAATGTCACTTTCTCTAAGATTTATCTCCGCAATGCTGCCGGCCCCTTCCAGGACGATGAAATCATGCGCGTCGCTCAGCCTCCCGTAACTCTCACGAATCCTGGGAAGAAGCGTAGGCTTGAATTCGTCATACTCTCTGGCATTCATCTTCCCGGCAACCTTCCCCTGCACTATCACTTGGCTTACTCTGTCCGATCCAGGCTTCAAAAGGACAGGATTCATATCGGTATGCGCTGGAACCCTGCAAGCTTCGGCCTGTGCCGCCTGGGCTCGCCCTATCTCTCCCCCTTCAGGAGTCACAAAAGAGTTGAGAGACATGTTCTGCGACTTGAAAGGGGCTGCCTTGATTCCGGAGTTAACCAGATAACGGCAGAAGCCGGCGGTTATGACTGATTTTCCTACATCCGATGCAGTGCCGCAGAACATGACGGCTCTCCCGGTAAAAGGATGCCCGGCACCGGTCGCTGAAGCCCTACCGCCGGCAAACTTCCTCGCATACCCTCTCGGAGTCACCATCCGCCCGCCGTGGTCAATGAAGGTTTCAGAGTTGCCGACTATCACAATGCTTGACATGTCTATCGAATGTTCAAGCATCCTCTCCAGGACAGTCACTGTCACCTCTTCACTGTTGCGGCTCGCGTTTCTGACTATACCGGTCGGAGTCCCTCCCGAACGGTACGAGAGAATTATCTCTCTCGCCTCTTCGATCTGAAACGTACGGCTCATGCTTTTAGGATTGAAAAGAACGATGACGAAATCTGCGGCTGCGGCGGCATGGAGGCGTTTTTTTATCTTCTCCCAGGGCGTTAGAAGGTCTGAGAGCGATATGACGGAAAAATCGTGCATCAGAGGCGCGCCGAGAGCGGCAGCGGCAGCCTGTATTGCGGAGACCCCCGGAATGACCTCTATATCCGGCAGGGAGGCTTCTCTTTCACCGGCGTACTCACGTTCAAGAAGCTCGAACAGAAGCCCGGCCATTCCGTATATCCCGGCGTCTCCTCCTGAGACAAGCGCTACGTTTTTTCCGCTGATTGCAAGATCAATGGCGATCCTGCAACGCTCTGCCTCCCTTGTCATCGGGGTTGAAACAATCTCTTTTCCAGAGAGAAGCTCGGCTATAGAATCGATATAACTGGCATAGCCAACAATCGTTCCGGAAGCGGAGATTGCCGACCTGGCCCCCTCTGTGAGATGGGAAAGCGCCCCTGGGCCTGTGCCTATTATGAAAAGCGAGGACATTCCTTGAAACCTTTCGACAAATGAGGTAGTGGGATAAGTCATAAAAAAGATTGTCATTTCCAAATAAAGAAAGCCTGTCATTCCCGAAAGTAGTTATCGGGAATCCAGTTTTTAAAACCTTGTGGATGCCTGATACAATCATTCGGGCATGACACCCTTTTCGCAAGAAACAATATACGGATTTTCAGGAATCTTACACACGAGATTCAGTAGTTGCAAGCCTCAAGCGAAGCTACCGGATTATCGCCGTAATGCCCCAGTAAGAGAACATTCCGACTATTACGGTGCCTGCAAGCGAGCGGGTTCTGAGGGCGAAGAGAAGCGTTGGTATCGCGGCGAAAAGCTCCGGCTTTGAGAGATCGAAAACTCTTGGCGAAGAGAGGGTGAAGAGTGAAGGGACTATAAGAGCGCTCAGGATTGCGGCCGGAATCAGCTCGAGCCACTCCGCAAACCAGTCTGGAAGCTTTCTGTCCGAAAGGATCATAAGAGGGAGCATCCGCGGGATGTATGTAACTCCCCCCATGCAGAGAACCATTATTATGTAGTCGGTGCTCTTCATCTCTTCTCCCTATTCCATCCAAATCTCCGTTTCAGCATAAGACCTGCAGTTGCGGCCGTGACTGCAGAAAGGATAACATAGGTATTGCCAGGGATTAAGAGATACGCGGCGACTGAGCAGGCCGCTGCTATTGCGGCGGTGATCACGAATATAATGCCGCGGAGCTGAAAAACAAGAAGGCAGATGAACATCCCTGTAAGAGCGTAATCGATACCGAAAGCGCCGGACGGGATGAACTCTCCGATATAGACCCCTGCAACTGTGCTGGCCACCCAGGTGAAATTTGCAACCTGATTGAGAACAAGAGCGCTCTCTCTGTCGATCTCCCCTCTCCCGAGCGCCCCCATGTTTACGGCAAAACTTTCATCTGTGATCCCGTACGAAAAAAATACAAGAAAGTTCTTTGAAGCTCCTTTCAGATGCAGGGAAAGCGCAGAGCTCATAAGCAGATGGCGCAGATTGACCATGAAGGCAGTAGCAGTCACAGCAGGAATCGAAGAGCCTGACGCCATCATCTGGAGAGCTATGAACTGTGAACCACCGGCAAAAACAACTATGGACATGAAGGCCACCTGCCAGGGGAGAAGCCCTCCCTTCTGCGCCAGGACTCCGAATGAAAGGCCGATAGGGATGTAGCCAAGACAGATCGGCCACCCCTTTTCGATCCCCTTCCTTAATTTTTCAGCTGAAATCATGACTTATGCCCGAGTTTCACATTCATAAAAACCGATGCGAGCACTATGGCCATTCCAACCCCCTGGAAAGGAGTGATTTTTTCCTTGAGCAGAACCGAAATAAAGATAAGTGAAAGGATTGGAACCATAAGAGCTGAATTTGAAGAGCGACTTGTAGGTATCATCCTCAACGCCCTGTTCCAAAAAATGAAAGCTATGGCTGTCGGGAATACGCCAAGATATGCAAGCAGGAACATCTGCATTTTTCCGGGCATCCACTCCATTTGATAAAACGGCATGAGAGAGAGGAGAAACAGCAGCCCGAACAGGTTGAAGAGAAACATCCCGGTCGTAACCGGGAAATCGGCATGCTTTATAAGAATGCAGAAAAGCGCGAAAGAAAATGATGTCGCAAGCCCGATCAGCACTCCGTATGTAAGTTGAAGGTTTCCCAGCGCCCCCCCTGATATCACCAGGACGCATACCCCTGAAAATCCGGCCACTACACACAAAAGAGATTTCCCCCCTGTCTTTTCCCTGAAAAAAATCCATGAGAAAAGGAGCATCACAAGCGGGTAAGTGTAGTGGAGGATTATCGCCTGACTGGCCGGTATCATCTCGTATGTCTTCAGGCAGAGGATCTGCTGGAGACCGAGGCCGATAACCCCTGCCAGCGGGAAAAAAACGGGGCGGCTTCTTAATTCAGAGTATATGGTATGGAGCCTCTTTTCAGCGGCAAGCCTGAGAAAGAGGGTCAATGTAGCCCAGAAGCCCATCCAGACCACAACCGAATAGCTGCTCATATGCGTAACGGCGATCTTGAAAGCTGTCCCGAGGGTAGCGAACATCGCGACTGCCATCAATGCGTACACTGTCCCTTTAGAGCTATCCTTCATCAGCAAATCCCGCTTCTTTTCTGCCTTTTCGATGATTCATAAGAGTTTTCCAGGCATCGAGCGAATATAAGAAAAGGGCACACCAGATGAAGAAAAATCCGTAAAGATACACCAGGGTAAAAGGCTCCCTGTAAACCAGCACCGCCAGGATGAACTGCACGGTAGGGGTTATGTACTGCAGGAAGGCGATGGTGGCCATTTTAAGTCTGCGCGCCGCCGCAGCAAAGAGAAGCAGAGGTATGGCGGTAAGCAGCCCCGAAGATGCTAGCAGAAAAGAGGTGGCTCCACCTGCGGAGATGAATGCCCCGTTTCCCTGAATCGCGGCGGTCAAGAGGAGTATCAACGCAAAAGGAGCAAGTATTATCGTCTCAAAAGCAAGCCCGGCAAGGGCATCTGTTTTTACTATTTTTCTAAGAAGGCCGTAAGATCCGAAAGTAATGGCGAGTATGATGGCCACCCAGGGGAAGCTCCCGTAGTTTGCGGTAATTATGACGACTCCGCACGCGGCAAGGAATATGCTCATCATCTGGAGTTTCCGGAGCCGCTCCTTGAGAAAAATCAGCCCGAGCAGCACAGATACAAAAGGGGTGATGAAGTAGCCGAGGCTTGACTGCAGGATATCGCCATGCCCAACCGCTATTATGAATACGAGCCAGTTTGCGGCAATCAGTATCGAAGTTGAAAAAAGGATGGAGAAAGTCCGCTTCTCCCTGAAAACGGCTTTAATATCTTCAAACTTCCCTTTTCTGGCGCTAAGCAGAAGAAGAAAAGCGAAAGACCAGGCTATCCGGTGCGAGAGCACCTGCAGCGGTGGAACATTATCTATAGCCTTGAAGAAAACCGGGAAAAATCCCCAGGAGAGATAAGCGGCGATCCCGTAAATCAACCCTGTTGCAGTTTTTTCCTCCTGATTGTCGCTTCTGTCCGTTGTTTTCATCTTTTTCTGGCCGATGCCCTGGTAAAGAGGTAGAGTCCTGAAAATATGAGCGCGCCACCCGCAAGCTGACGGGGGGTAGGATATTCGTGAAGGAAGATCGAAGCCCAGATGATCGCTCCGAGGGGCTCTCCAAGGACACTCACGGAGACGACCGAAGCCTGAACATACTTAAGAGACCAGTTGAAGATCGTATGCCCCATGACCGTGCAGACAAAAGCTAGCGCAAAGAAGAGCAGCCACTCCTTCGCCGGATAAGGATAAAACCGGAAATCGAAGGCAATGGCCACCAGCAGGAGAAGAATCGCGCTTGTGCCATATGTGTAGAAGGCATATGCCGGAAGCGACGCAGTGGATCGCACCTTTCTCCCGATAAGGAGGTAGCCAGAAACCATCAGCGCGGCAAGAAGCGCCAGAAGGTCACCGAAAAACGCGCGCATGTCGAGTTGGAAGTCGCTTGCGCCTATTACAAGGCTTCCCGTAAGGGCAAGAGCCATGCCGTAGACCCCCCGCCTGCTGATCTTTTCACGATACAGCACCCACGAACCGAGAACGACAAAAACCGGCTGAATCGTCACGAGAACCACTGAACTTGCGATACTTGTGTAATTGAGCGAGGTGAACCAGGTTACAAAATGGAGCGCGAGACAGGCGCCGCTGGCAGCTGAAAGGAAAATGTCGCGACGACTTAGTGAGATGATGTCATATCTGTACTTTAACAATGTGAAAGGCGCAAGTATCAGAAATGTGAAAAGGAGGCGATAGGCTGCGATAATAATCGCAGGGGCAGTGGAAAGCCTCACAAAAAGCGCTGAGAATGAAACTGCAAAAACCCCTACCAGCACCGCCAGGTAGGGGTTTATCTTTGGCTTGTCTGTCATCTGCTTTCCGATTTTTCCTGTTTTTGTCAGGAAACAGTTTGTCTCAGTATTTTTAAGTTCCCAAATTGAGAGTGATTATTCGCCAAGATAGGCTTTTCTAACATCCGGATTACTGGCAAGTTCCGAAGCCGCTCCGGCAAGGGCTATCTCACCGGTTTCGAGTACATAGGCGCGATTTGCAATGGAGAGGGCCATCAGAGCATTCTGCTCGACCAGCATGATGGTAGTGCCGCTGCGGTTGATATCTACAATTATTTCAAATATCTTCTCCACCAGCATGGGAGCAAGCCCCATTGAAGGCTCGTCCAGAAGCAGAAGCCTCGGCTTCGACATGAGAGCTCGCCCCATCGCCAGCATCTGCTGCTCTCCTCCTGAAAGGGTTCGGGCGGCCTGCTTGCGACGTTCGGCCAGTCGTGGGAAAAGTGTGAACGCGCGTTCAATCCCTTCGGCGATCTCCTGCTTGGATTCAAGGGTGAACCCCCCCATCTCGAGGTTCTCCTGCACGCTCATCTTCGCGAAGACCCGCCGCCCCTCCGGCACCTGGCATATCCCTTTTCTTACTATAAGGTGAGGAGCCATTCTCGTTATCTCAGCATCTTCGAAAGTTATTACGCCGCTGATGGAAGGGACAATACCGGATATTGTGTTAAGTATTGTAGTTTTGCCCGCGCCGTTAGCTCCGATAAGGGCTACTATCTCTCCCTCGTCAACACCGCAGTTAATGTTGTGCAGCGCACGGATGGCGCCATAATTCACGGAGATGTTTTCTACTGTAAGCATCAGTGCGAAGCTCCTTTCCCGAGATAAGCCTCGATGACCGCCGGGTTTGAGCGCACATCCTCCGGTTTTCCGTCGGCGATTTTCACGCCGTAATCGAGAACCGCAATCCTGTCTGAAAGCCCCATGACGAACTTCATGTCATGCTCGACCAGAAATACGGTTATTCCATCATCCCTGATCTTGCGAACCATAGCCAGCAGCGTCTGTTTTTCATGAGGATTCATACCGGCCGCCGGCTCGTCAAGAAGAATCAGCGACGGCTCAATGGCAAGTGCCCTTGCTATCTCTAGGCGGCGCTGTTCTCCGTAGGGGAGATTGCATGCAAGATCATACGCCTTGTGAGCCAGGTCAACTTTTGAAAGACACTTGATCGCCAGTTCGAGAAGTTTCCCCTCCTCCCTCCGGACTACAGGGAGGAATTTCATGAGCGCACCGCCAAGATTGTATCTCCCTCTGGTATGCGCTCCGATCAGGACGTTTTCAAGAACCGTAAGCGTGCTGAAAAGACGGATGTTCTGGAATGTCCGCCCTATCCCTTTTCCTGCGATTATATGAGGAGAAAGAGCGCTGATAGAGTCCCCTCTGAAAAAAATTCCCCCCTCTGTCGGAGGGTATATCCCGGTAACAAGGTTGAAGATAGTACTCTTTCCGGCGCCGTTAGGACCTATGAGAGCGAGTATCTCCCCCTCCTTGATTTCGAGATTTACGCCGTTTACCGCGACAAGGCCGCCAAATCTGATCGTCGCGTTTTCCAGTTTCAATATCGGGTTCATCACCGCTCCTCCCGTTTATGGGATGCGCCGTGCGGTTTGACTCCAAGCTTCCTTAGCACGAGATCGGTGAAGTTGACTCCTCCCAGAAGTCCATTAGGCCTGAAAACCATCAGGAAAACCAGGAGCGCTCCGTAAACAAGCATCCGGTACTGCGACATGAAACGGAGAAATTCAGGCGCCGCGGAAAGTATGGAAGCGCCGAAAACTGTTCCCGGAATGCTCCCTAGCCCCCCAAGCACAACCATGCTCAGCATGTCGATGGATTTGAGGAAGCCGAAGTCGGAAGGATTTATATACCCCAGAAAATGAGCGTAAAGGCATCCGCCGATACCTGCGAGAAAAGCGCTGACTGCAAATGACTGAACCTTGTAGCGGGCTATGTTGATCCCCATCGATTCGGCGGCTATCTCGTCATCACGTATCGCCTTGAGCGCCCTTCCGAATCTTGAGTTATAGAGCAACGCTGAAGCTATGATGGCGAGAACCGCAACAATGAAAACTATTACAGGCATGGACATGGAAGTGTCTGGCGCCGGGACGGTCAACCCCAGAGCCCTGTTTGTGATTTCAAGGTTAAGAAAAACAACTTTCACTATTTCGGCGAATCCAAGAGTGCAGATCGCAAGATAATCCCCGGTAAGCCGCAGTATCGGCCACCCTATCAGCGCAGCCACAAAAGCTGTGAAAAGGCCGCTGAGTATTATCGTGAGATAGAACGGAACTCCGGTCTTCATCGTCAGAATCGCGCCAGTAAAAGCGCCTATGCTCATGAAAGCGGCATGTCCCAGCGAAAGCTGGCCGGTTACTCCGGTTATGATGTTCAGCCCCAGGGCAAGCACTATCCCTATGCCGATATTCACCAGTATCTGCAAGGTATACGGGTCTATGAAACTCAGGATGTCAGTCTGCATGAAATGATCCGTTGGGAGAGAATTTTGGCCTACACTTTCTTCTGTATCTTGCTCCCCAGAAGTCCTGTCGGCCTGACTAGCAGAACCAGAACCAGAATCGCGAAAGCTATCGCGTCCCTGTATGAGGAGTAGCCTACCGCGACTCCCGTCACCTCGGCAACACCCAGAAAAAGCCCCCCCAGCATTGCGCCAGGTATCGAGCCTATCCCCCCCAGAACCGCGGCGGCAAAGGCTTTGAGGCCGGCCATGAGCCCCATGTTGAAGGATACAGAGTTGAAGAGGACCCCGACAAGCACGCCGCCAGCCGCTGCCAAAGCCGAGCCCAGGGCGAAAGTGAAAGAGATCACGAAGTTGACATTTATCCCCATAAGCGAGGCGGTGCTGTAATCCTCAGATGTCGCACGCATCGCCTTGCCGATCTTCGTCTTCTGGACGATAAATTCAAGCGCAAGCATCAGAAGCGCGGAAACACCTATTATCAATATCTGGAGAGTGGAAATATCACCGGAACCTATATGAATCTGCCTTGACTGAAATGCGGTGTCCGGAAAACCCTTGGCATTTGCGCCGAATATCATCATAGCCAGGGAAGAGAGGAAAATTGAGACGCCGATCGCGGAGATGAGGGCGGAGAGTCGTGAAGATTTGCGGAGCGGTCGATACGCCAGAAATTCGATCACCACCCCCATGACCATGCAGAAGAGCATGGAGCAGAGCATGGCGAGAAAAAGATTCATCTTGAAATATCCGACCATGAGAAGGCCGACGAATGCGCCGGCCATGAAAATTTCGCCATGAGCGAAATTTATCAGCGCTATTATGCCGTAGACCATCGTGTAGCCAAGGGCTATCAGCGCATATGTGCTGCCGAGTGCAATGCCGTTAATAAGCTGCTGTAGGAACATGACTCATCCGTTGTAGGTAAAATTTGCAACATGAATATGTTACAGCAAAAGGGGGTTTTATTTACCACAGGAAATCAGTTGTCTGCAAGCGAATTGTTTTACCAATAATTGTAAAAGCCGGAATTAGTTTTCATCGTAAAACACCAAAAAAACATTCATAGCTTTTAAGCAGGAGATGATCAGGCTTTATTTCGGCCAAAGAGTTCAGCAAAGCACTCAGGACAGACCCCATGACTGAAAAGCGCCTCAGAATGCTCAGTGATGTAGGACTCCAATTGCTGCCATATCTCCTTGTCATTCCTTATCTTGTGGCAATAACTGCAAATAGGGATGACACCGCTCAACACCCTGATTTCCTCTTCCAGTTTGATCCTCAGTCTCTCCTGGGCTTCAACGCGGTCAGTTACATCAACGCAACTGCCTATATATCCCGCAAACTCAGCATTATCATGGTAATAAGGAACCCCCCTATCAAAAATCCAACGATAGACACCATCGTGCCTTAACAGTCGATACTCCATTTCAAAAATCTCTCGTTTGCCGAATCCATCCAGAAATACTCTGAGGCATTCATCATAATCATCCGGATGGATTCCTTCAGCCCATCCATTTCCATGTTCCTGCTCCATGGAACGTCCCCGGAAAGAAAGCCATCGTTCGTTAAAATAGTCACAAAGGGCATCTGTGTTGGACCTCCAGATCAAAATTGGTGATTGCTCCACCAATGCCTCATATTCGTTAAAAGACAATCTATTCTTGCTCATTGAGTTATGCCCCTGAGAATTGTCGCCTGCCCCAATCTGAAAATCAGAGCTATTTGAGGTTCTTGCAAAAGTCATAAAAGCTGCCATTCCCGAGGTAGTTTCCATCCGGAGTTTCCGGATGGAAACGAGATAAGCGATCGGGAAAAAGAGTCGTCACCCTGCGCGAAGTCGCAGGGTCTACAGGAAACATCATCGAGCTCTTCAGATGGATTCTGCGACTACGCTTCGCTCCGCGCAGAATGACAGTATTCTGGATGCCTGATAGAATCATTCGGGGATGACACCCTTTTTGCAAGAGCCTCATTTACGTATCATTTTCTCGAGCGAATACTGGAAATTGTCCTGTATCTCGTTTGTTGAGTTCATCAGTTTCGTATAGATGAAATAGATTCCGTAGAAAAAGAGCGCGACCAGAATAATTACCGACACCCCTGTCTTCACGTAAGAAATTCTGTCGGTTTTTTCATACGAGACAAGCGGGAGCTGGCGGGAACAACGGATCCTCAACGCTTCGATGTTCGCTATATGCTGCACCAGGGCGTCGCGGTCACGTTCGTCTATGAATATGAACTGCACGGCGACATTGAAGTGCTCCTCCTCATCGCGGAAGCTCAGATTCGGCTGCGTGAAAACGACTCTTCCGACTGTTTCCATCACACGCGGCGGTGTTACCGGAACCATTATTTCCAAAAAAAGAAGTTCATCCATCTTCATCTTATCGACTGTGACAAATCTCAACCCGCCGCCGCTTACATTTACCGCAGTCCCGTTCACGCTCTCCCACGATTCGTCAACCGGGTTGAATTCATCCACTTCAGCTTCGTCTCTCGACTCTTCGTCAATTTCTCCCGAAGCGAGCCTGAAAAGGTACTCCTTTCTTCTCCTCTCAAACTCCTCCATCCGTTCGGCAAGCAGCGCAGAGCTCTTTTCACGCCTGGTACGCCACTCTGCGAGCACAGCCTCCAGATTCCCGCCATTTGTCCCCTCGTATCTTATGGAGAGAAAAAGATTTATCCTGAAAAATTCCCTCAGTTCACTAGTTGTAATGTTCCCTGTAAGGCGGAGGGAAATCAGGCCTGTTCCGAGGAAAGAGACAAAAACGGCGCTGCAGCGGTACCCGTTGCTGTTCTGGCCGATTCTCAGATCAAGCTCCGTCCCTTCCTCAAGACGCACTGATGAGGGCAGGACGTCGCGCGAGAGCTGCAGCGTGAGCATATCTTCGTTAAGGTCGACTACGACTGCCCAGTCCCGGAAAATTTCACTGTTCTCCATCGGGATGACTACAGTCAATTTCAACCCTTTGGTAAAATACTCTTCGTACTGCTCTGTATTACTCATCAGACCTCTTTCCTGTCACGCATCCGGAATGATTCAATGCGCCGTTGAGCGAATCAAGCAGTTCATCAATTCTGACTTTATGAACCTTTGCCCCGTCTTCAATGGTTTCAAGCTCTGCAATCTGGCACTCGCAGCAGTCCAGTCCGTACCGCTTGAAAACAGGAACTGTCCCGGGGTACCGCATTATGACATCTGATACGGTCATGTTTTTTGTTATCATTCACCACTCCCTCAACAATCTATTTGTTGTCAAATCCCGCTGCACATTAACAAAAACAAGATTCTCAGGCGAAAGAACAAAAATCGTGCCTCTCTTTATTCCAGACCATATTTTTTTCTCAGGGCGTGCTTTACTTCGGGGGGGACAAAACTGTCGATATTTCCTTTGAGGCTGCATACCTCCTTGACAATTGAAGACGAGAGGTATCCGTACTGAAGCGACGTCATCATGAAGAGGGTCTCGACATTCTCGCTTATGCAGCTGTTCATCTGGGCGATCTGGAACTCGTACTCGAAATCGGAGATCGCCCTCAGCCCGCGTATTATAACCTGTGCTTCCCTGCTGGCAACATAATCTATGAGGAGTCCTGAAAAGGTGTCAACCGAAACCCGTTTCTCGTTTTTAACGACCTCCCTTATCAGATCAACCCTCTCTTCAATTGTAAAAAGACCGCTCTTCTGGGAGTTGCATGCGACCGCTACAATTATTTCATCAAAAACCGAAAGGCCGCGATTTACAATATCCAGGTGGCCATAGGTTATCGGATCGAAGGAGCCTGGATAAATTGCAATTTTTTTCATCTCTCCTCCAAAACATATATCTCTACGGAGGTATCCCCGTAAATTCTGCGGACTATTTTCAACAGTTTCCCAATCCTTTCCGGAAGCGACTTTCTCCGGTCGCTCTCTACAGCCATGATCCCGACATCCGACAGAACGGAGAAATCAGATACAGCTTCAATAACAGGAATGTAGAGATCAGATGAGTAAGGAGGATCAAAAAATATTATATCGAATCTTTTCCCTTCCGAAGCGAGAATTCGAAGTGCCTTCAATGCGTCCATGCAGAGCACTCTGGACTCCAGGCAGCCGACAGACGCAAGGTTCCTTTTAACTGCATCGACGGCAAGGCGCTCTTTTTCCACAAAACAGCAGGAAGCGGCATCACGGCTGAGCGCCTCTATGCCAAGAGAGCCGGTGCCGGCGCATATGTCAAGCACTGAAACCCCGCCGATTCTGAAACGACTTTCAATGATGCTGAAAAGGGCTTCCTTTACACGGTCAGACGTCGGGCGGGTCATTTTCCCGGAGAGAGCGTAAAGCCGGGCGCCTCGTGCGTTTCCGGCGATAACCCGCATGTCCGGCATCTCCTTGTTTTTTTTTGTGGAAACTACATGAAAAGCAAAGCAGCGTCAAGCCGGAACGGTTATTGTGTAAAAATACGCCGTTAGCAAACGGGTTTGACATGAAACACGATTTACACTATTGTAACGAGCGTCATGCTGAAACAATGTATGACGCTTGCGCCCTGGGGGAGTTCTGGCGAACTGAGATGATTCGATGAATCAGACCCTTTGAACCTGATCCGGATAATTCCGGCGTAGGAAAGCGGCTTTTTTTGGTATAAAAGCACCCAGGCCGCCTGAAATCTATTCAGAGCGGTTTTTTATTACGGAAATTTCTTGCGCAACAGAGTTTGTCCATACAGACAGGAGAAACCCGATGAGTGATTCAACCAAGCCGTTGCGACTTGTGGTGAACAAGGGAGCAGATAAACCATTGATAAAAGGGGTTTATCTGGTGACAGACCAGGGTGATAATCTCCTTGCTAGGGTGCGTTCAGCGCTGCGAGGAGGGGTATCTCTGCTCCAGTATCGCGCAAAGGGGGGGGGAAAATTCAGGACTCTGGATGATGTCATCGAATTGAAGCGGCTCTGCAAGAGCTTCGGAGTCTGCTTTCTTATAAACGATGACATGAACCTCGCTCGCGAAGTGGATGCCGACGGAGTGCATCTGGGGCAGGATGACGGCACTATCGCTTCGGCTCGCGAGATGCTCGGAACAGACAAGATAGTCGGAGTATCCACACACACCCTTGAAGAGGCGCTTCGCGCTGAGAAAGAGGGAGCTGATTACATAGGTTTCGGCGCCATATACCCTACGGCGAGCAAAAAAGTGGAGCATATCCCCGGGGTGAACATCCTTGCGGCAGTATGCGCTGCCACAAAAATCCCTGTCGTGGCCATCGGAGGGGTGAATGCCACCAATGCAGCGACGATAATAGACGCCGGAGCAGACGCAGTGGCAACGATTTCCGCCGTTCTCTCCGCCCCGCGTCCGGAAGTTGCGGCAATGGAGCTGAATCTCCTCTTCAACCGCAAAAAACCTTACCCGAGAGGGAACGTCCTTGCAATTGCCGGGAGCGATTCTGGCGGTGGGGCAGGCATACAGGCTGACATCAAGACCATAACCCTTCTGGGAAGCTACGCATCAAGCGTGCTCACCGCCCTTACGGCGCAGAATACGCGCGAAGTCTCAGCCATACACGGACTCCCTCCCACATTCATACTTGAGCAACTTGACAGCATACTTTCAGACATACCGCAGGATGTGATCAAAACCGGAATGCTCCACACCCCGGCCATAATGGAGGCACTTGCAGAGCGGCTCGAGGAAAACAAGATTCTACATCCAGTCGTGGTCGATCCGGTAATGATATCGAAAAGCGGGGCGCACCTTATGGAGCGAGACGCAGTTTCGACATTTTCAGATCGCATATTGCCGCTTGCGTATCTCCTGACTCCGAACCTCCCCGAAGCCGAGCGCCTGCTTGGAAGAACTCTGAAAAACGAACGTGAGATTGAAGAGGGAGCAAGAGAGATTCACTCCATGGGCGCCGCCAATGTGCTGATAAAGGGGGGGCATATGACAGGGAAGGAGTCTGTGGACATCCTTTTTGATGGAGATGATTTCCACCGCTTCGCGGCTGATAGAATATTCACAATGAACACCCACGGAACCGGATGCACATACGCATCCGCCATTGCCGCCTTTCTGTCCCAGGGAGAACCGCTCTTTCAAGCGGTGGAAAAAGGGAAACAGTTCATTTCCGCCGCAATACGCCATGCACGCGCGACAGGAAAAGGGCACAGCCCTGTGAACCATTTCGCAGCGGCCTGTCTGACCGGGCAGATAAAACATTAAACCGTAAACGGAGAAGAAATGACTCAACTTGAATCTGCGAGAAAAGGGATAATAACTGAAAAGATGCAGGCTGCGGCGGCTGCGGAAAATGTCGCTCCCGAGTCGATACGCGACGGGATAGCCTCAGGCAGCATTGTGATATGTCACAACACCGGACATCTGAACGGCGTCCCGCTCCCTGTAGGCGCGGGGCTCCGCACCAAGGTTAACGCGAACATCGGCTCATCCTCTGATGACACTGACATGAAAAAGGAGATCGAAAAAGCTCGCACAGCAGTAAAATACGGTGCAGACGCCATAATGGACCTCTCTACCGGAGGGCCGGTGGATGAGATAAGGAGAGCCATAATAGCGGAGACAAAAGTATGCATCGGAAGCGTGCCTCTCTACCAGGCCGCACTGGATGCGGTCAGAATCAGAAAAAAAGCTATCGTGGACATGACCGTGGACGATATTTTCGCCGGAATCATAAAACATGCCGATGACGGAGTGGATTTCATAACAGTTCACTGCGGTGTCACCCGTTCCACCGTTGAGCGGATGAAAAACGAGGGGAGAATCATGGATGTCGTCTCCCGCGGAGGAGCATTCACAATCGAATGGATGGCTTACAACCGTATGGAGAACCCGCTTTTCGAGCATTTTGACAAGCTTCTTGAGATAGTGAAAGAGTACGACATGACCCTCTCTCTCGGAGACGGATTCCGTCCGGGATGCCTGGCCGACGCGACCGACCGCGCGCAGATACATGAGCTTATAATACTGGGAGAGCTTACGCAGCGTGCTCAGGATGCCGGAGTGCAGGTGATGATAGAGGGACCGGGGCATATGCCGATAAATCAGATCGAGACGAATATCAGGCTGCAGAAGCGGTTATGCCATGGCGCCCCGTTTTACGTCCTTGGTCCGCTGGTTACAGATATTGCGCCAGGTTACGATCATATAACCTGCGCGATCGGCGGCGCCGTGGCTGCGGCGGCCGGGGCAGATTTCCTCTGTTACGTGACCCCCAGCGAACACCTGCGCCTTCCTGATGTTGACGACGTTCGGGAAGGGGTGATAGCCTCCCGCATCGCGGCGCACGCAGCGGATATTGCAAAAGGGGTCAGGGGGGCCTCGGCGAGGGATGAGAGAATGGCCGCGTGCAGGAAAAAACTTGACTGGGAAGGGCAGTTCGCTCTGGCTCTCGACCCTGACAGGGCTCGTGAATACAGGGAGAACTCGCCGCTCTCCGATCATGGCGCATGCACCATGTGCGGGGAGTTCTGCGCTTACAAGGTCATGGATGACGCAATGACCAGATAGTTTCCGTCCGGAAAGAGTGTTTTTACTTCTGCAAGAGACCCTTACCAGCGGCATTCCAGTGAGCAGGGAGACCCGCGATATGCACCATGAGCTTCGAAACAAAAAAAGAGGCATTGCCAGAGATGAAACGTTGAAGATTCTTGCTCGTGGCGAATACGGAATACTCTCCACAACAGGCCATGACAACAAGCCTTACGGGGTCCCTCTGAGCTATGCTTCAGACGATGCTGCGATATATTTCCACTGTGCGACAGAGGGGAGAAAGCTCCGGAATATCGCCAGCAACCCCCAGGTATCTTTCTGTGTTACCGGGGAGACAGAGGTACTGCCGGAACAGTTTTCAACAAGATATGAATCAGCGATAGTTTCTGGAAGATGTGAAGAGCTCTTCGGAGATGAAAAGCAGTCTGCCCTGGAAAAACTGGTCATGAAATACTCGGCCGGTTTTCATGCAGAGGGAATCGCATACATAAAAGCGGCCTGGAATGCAACAAGGGCATTCAAGATCGTGATCGGGGATATCTGCGGAAAAGCACGATATTAGAGGATCCTGCAGCAAAATTATCACGAATAATCAGATTGCCGTCTCGGAAACTGCATCTTCTGGATTCCCGATAACACCCTCGGGAATGACAACCAAAAAGAACTGTCATGCCCGGATGATTCTGCCGGGCATCCAGAGACATTTTATCCTGAAAAAACAACCCGCCACAATTTTCTCTTATTTGCCCCTTCTGGCTTCAAATTCCGTTTTGATGCCCACGGCTTTGCAAAAATCACTCTCGCCTCGTTTTGACTTCTCTT
>DFZL01000027.1 GCA_002382705.1 Geobacter sp. UBA4057 | reverse complement strand
GCCCCTTTGTTGTGACCACGCTGGGCATCGAGTGAATCACGGTAGAAGTAGTAGTCTGTTTTTAAGCCTTCTCTCTCTGAATTGCCGTTCAGGTCCTCGGAGAATCTCGCGAAGACGTTGAGACGAAGCGTGCCGGAACCGAGTTTTATCTGGTCTGTGTGCGCTCTGAGATACTGGTAGAAGTCGTGGTCTGTGGCATAGTCATTACCACGGAAACGGTACCGTGTGGTGAGGGTGGTATAAAACTTGGTTCCCCCAGGAAATCCGGTGCCTACATAATTCTCTTTCAACTGCCCCGGCGAGACCTGTTGCGTGATCGTGTCGGGGGTCGCATAACCCTCCTGCTCGAATGCAAATGAATTAACCGTACAGCCGAAAAGAAGAATTGCGGAAAGAAAAGAGACCCATCTGAACCTGGCCGTTATGCTGCTCATAATTGCCTCCCTGGGTATTTTATTTTATGCATCCGAAGCAAAGTTACGCAAACGCCGGGATGAAGCTTTTTTTGTTATACAGCAGATTTACAAAATTGCAACAGTCTCTTTCAACGATTCAACGTACTCCTCGGGTGTAACAGACATTTTGAACGAAATCGCTTTTGATGTGCATAGTTGTACACATAGACCGCATTTAATGCAGATATCCGTCGTGAAACTGATCCCTGATTTCTGCATCAACCCCTCGCTGTTTTCAGTGACTATTTCTTTCAATGCTCCGGTAGGGCAGAGTTTGTAGCAGATGCCGCACAGGTCGCATCTGGCGCTTTCAATTTCGAGGGAAGAAACATATCTGACTGAAGATATCTCTACGCTTCTTTCCAGATGAGTAAATATGTCAGCGACGGAATGGTTGAATATTCTCTTTCTCATCGGAACTTTGATTTTGTCCTTCACAACGTTCACTTCAGCTGTAAAGTTGAAACGCCGAGATTCGGCGGCATAAAAAAGAGCCTGCGCGATCGACACCTGGGTCTTTTTCCTGAAATAGCCGAACAGTTCCCTTCTTGTGAGAAGTTCACTTTCTTTTTCCGGCGGCGCCTGAACCGGCTCAGGCTGAGGTTCCGCTTTAGCGGCAATAATTTCCACGCCATTTTTATCCAGATAATTCCGGAACAGCCGCGAAGCCTCATCGATCTCTTTTTTAATCTCGCTGCCGCCTTTTAGACTTCTGCAACTATCACACTCTTCATGTTGAAGATATATTCTCTTTGCGCCGGACGCCAAAGCAAAGATCAACACCGAAATATCCAGCCATGCCAGGCAGGGGACGGAGATAATTTTTTCATCCCCTGTCAATTTTGACCTGGAGCATGAAATAAAAACTGAGGGTTCTTTGGCTGCCTGTTCCGAGAGTTTCCTGAAAAAATTTTCCTCTGAAAAGTTCTTGTGCGTAAAAACGCCGGATCCGCAAATCTTGCAGCAGATGGTGCATTCAGAGCATTTTGCCGAATCGATCAAAACGTCATTGCGGGTTACATCAATGGCTGATTCGGGACAGGCCTGGATGCAGTCGCCGCACCCTATCCCTTTTTTGCTCCTGAGTCTGACGCATCTTGACGGTTCAATCTCGATAACCCTGCTGAACTTGTCCAGCACATTTTCTATTTTGTTCAGTTTTGGAAAAAACATGCTCTTTTTTATTGAACTTCGTTTTTAACGTATTCAACAAGCTCTTTGAGAAAATTATAGTCAATCCTTATATAGCCAAGCATCGCATCGCTCATAGAGCCATAAAACCCGTTTTCATCGGCTTTTTTCAAATCTTCTCCCATGAGATGCACCCACCTTAGCAGATGCGTCTCCATAAATTCCTTTTGAGCCTCAAGCTTTTCCGCCACAACCGAGATGCTGGCAGATCCGGCGAGATCACCCGACATCTGCGTGTTAAGTGACGAGATAAAACTCAGTTCCGCGGCAATATGATCTTCCGGCTCTTTGAAACCCTTATCTACGCCAAGACCGAATCTGGCATAAAATTCAACCACTTCGTCTCTCTGATCCTGCATGACAAGTTTTTCGGCGGAAAGATACACCGATTCAAACGGATGGATATGGGGAAGAACGTCATTGGGTGACACATTGAGAAAAAGCGAGGTAAATTTCCTTGCATACTCTTCGATCAATTCATCCTCGTCACCGATGTTATCCACAAAATCTCTCAGCCCTTTAACTCCGGCGAGGTAAAGACCATCACTGTTCTGTTTTCCTATCTCATCCAGAAGTGGCAAGAAATTCCTGAGCCACTCCAGGTAATTTTTATCTATCTCCCTGGAAATCCCGCGAGAGAAAAAAGCGTAAACATCTCCTCTGAGATCAACTATTTTTTTAAGATCGAACTGCTCGCCCGCAACACACTCCTCAGCATTTTCAGACATTTTGACTCCTTCTCCTGCAGGATTGGTGTTTTTCACTTTTACACTTCAACTTCAACGCATGAATCTGCTGTAGTAGCTTTTCCCTGATTCATGCTGTTCTTCGGCAAATCTTTTTAAAGTGGCGAAATCTTTTTTAAGCAAAGATGCGGCGCCATCTTCCTGAACTATTTTTTCGTACAACCCTTTTCTGTCCATATATTCAGGCCTGTACATGACTATGGCCATCATGCATCCGAGGTAATAGAGCTTCAGAAGATGGCTGAAATAGTCATCCAGAGACTCTTCTCTCCCCAGATTCATTGAGAGAATTGAATCAACAAGCATTGACGCGAAGCTTCCGAGCTTTTTGTCACTTATGTCACCAAGAAGGGTGAAATCGAAATCCCGTTTGAATTGCAGATCATGGGCAAGTTGAAGCATCGGCTTGTAAAAAGTGACATTTTCATTATTGCTGAACATCTTCGCCATGATGAGTCTGACCATCTCGAGATAGACTCCAACTGTATTCTCTCCTGTCCACGCGTTAGGATACGGATGGTAAAAATGCCTCATCGGCAAAAAATGGCCTGCCCCCCTTTTCGCAACTTTTGTTCCCGGGTAAGGATTTAACAGAAAAAGGTTAGACTGAACTCTAAGACGGTTCTGATCTGCAGGACGGGTGGAAAAATCGATAATTTCGTCAAAAAGCTTTTCTGACCCGGCTTCTGTCTCATATGGGGAGAGAATGTACCCGATAAAGACTTCCTGCTTTCGTCTGGTCTTTCTGCTGTCAAGAAACGACAGAAAATCATTGAGCGCCTGACGCTCCTTGTCAAGCGTCTCGGAATCTCTCAGGCGTCCTCTCAGCCTTCTCCCGACGAAAGCATCTTCGACAACCCGGTCACGCCCTATGAAAAAGGTAGAAATATTGAAACGGTCGACTATGCCCCGGAAATCCGCATCCAGATCGGATGAATCCACAAAAACATTCATACCGTCAAAATTAGTGCTCTTTTTAAGGTGTTCCAGAAATTTTACAGTCGCTCCCCTGTTAGGAAGGCTGAATGGAGAGCTGTCGGAGAGTGAAAGAATAATCTCGGTTCCAGACTCTTTACCGATTGCATCGACAGCGTCACTGATCGTCTGCTGAAGAGCCGGAATATATCTCCCATCTGTCCTGGAATGCTCGATAACACAATAATCGCAGGCATTTGTGCATGTATCGTTTAGCATCGTTCTTATTTCAACATAGTCGTCGGCGGCCCCGATCATCGGAACTACGGGGTAGCTGAATTTTCCTGTCCCCTTTCCGTGCAGCAAGCCATCCTTCAGCATGTACAGGCCGTTGGCAGGGAGTTTCCCTTCAAAGGCCAATCTTCCGTTTTCATCCCTGGTTGCATGCAGACTCTTATCCACCAGAAGTGCACGGGCAAAATCGAAAAAAGGCTCCGCTCCTCCCTTGAAAACCAGATCCACACATCCCGATTCGAGAGTGAGGCTGATCTCATCCAGCGAGTAGTAATGTGGGCCACCGGCAATTATCATGGAATCCGGCTTTTTCTCTCTGATTTTACGCGCAAAATCGATTGCGAGAGCATAACTGCTTGTCCAGCAAGAGATGCAGTAGACTTTTGCGGAATGAGCCTCCAAAAAACGATCAAAAGCAGGTTCGATATCAGTTATGTACTTATCTGACTCGTTTTCCGGAAAAACAGCGATATCCTCGATTCCGAACTCGTTCAGATAATGAGTCAATGTCAGCGCGGCCGGATCCTCTTCTAGAAGATGAAAATAGGAGGAGGTCTCTTTCAGAATAAGAAAAGCAACGTCATGGCTCTGCATTACATCATCCCGCCAAATGCCTGCATAGCAGAGTTTCTCTCTCTATCCAGCTCATCACTGACCCGCAGGTCAAGCGCCTCGCTGTCTGTTTTCTTTATCAGCTCCTTCTCTTCCGGCCTGACATGCCTGAGAGACTCTACAAGAAGTTCCTTGAAAAGCAGTCCTGAACGATCCGATACTCCGGAGAGGATTTTATACGCCTTTTCATACTGCGATAATTTTGTGAGGGCATTGGCTTTCTTGATCTGCACAGCGTCACTGTTCCCCGCGTTCTCGAAATAAGGGAGAGACTCAGCGTATCTTCCGGCCAGAGAAATAATGTCGCCAACCGATTCTGCAACCTTTTCCTTCTCTTTCAGATTATCTCTCATGTACCTGTAACATTCTTCAATTTCGCGGAACTTGTGCAATTTTGAATAAAATGAAACAAGGTTCAGAAATACGGCAGGCATCTCGGCTAGTTTTTTAAACGACATGCTCCTTAACGCAAGATAGAGGAGAAGTTCATCGCTTGAAGATTTAAGCATGTCAAAGAGAATAAAGCTGTAGTCATGCGCCTTGAAGTCGCTTTTAAGCTCCTTGACGGTTTTTATTTTTTTGCGCTGATAAACATTCAGTACTGAAACGTAAAGATTCAGTTTCTTCTCTGCATCCAGAGGAAATATCCTGCTTTCACCCTTCTTCATGCCGATAAGAAAACCTTTGGGAACATCATGCCTCAGATCATTCAATCCGAATTTTACCGGGAGCTGGTTAAAATTTGCCTGTTGATCATATTCGCAATAGATTATCACCCTGCTGTTTTCTCCGATTTCGCCATCATGCCCAGAATATGCCTCGACATTCGAAAGAAGCGAGAAGATCTCATCTTTACCCGGCGAAAACTGTTTGACATACTGTTCGGCGAATTCGATCATCAACTCCCTGCTTTCTACAAGAGAAGCGAGGTTCAAGATCATTTCATAAAAGCGCTTTTCCCCCTTGAGGTTTTTCCTGTTGGCCAGAAGCAGGTCCACTGTATGGAAAATATTTATCCTGTTCTTAAGGTTAAGCTGTGTCTCTGCATTATAAAGTGTCCATAGGGATTGTATCCTAGCCAGGTCATTCTTCTTAAGCCTGTCTGTTTCATAATCGAACCAGGGAGGGAGGTATTTCGGACGATAATTGCTGTCCAGCGCCAGACCGAATTTTTCCGGATTTCTCGAGTACATCGATCCGAAATAGAGCTGGAGTTGCTGGGCATGCGAATTGGCGTAAATAGGGATATTGTAATGACGCACCACGTCAAGTGTCTTTCTTGCGTATTCCACTGTCTCACCCGGTTGGCCGTACATTGAAAAAAGATCAATGTTAATGCCGATAGACTGGGCGTACTGAACCATCCTGTGGAAATGATCGACAGTTACATCCTTGTGCATCCTGTCAAGAACCTCGTCACTCCCCGATTCAAAACCGAAACCGATGATATCCAACCCGGCTCTCTTCATGAGGTTCAGAAGTTCCTCATCCACAAGGTCAACCCTGGTCTGACACCAGAAAGGGCTCTTTATCCCTCTTCTTATCTTTTCCTCCAGAAGTTTCTCGGTTCTCTCCCTGTACGCCGTAAAGTTGGGATCGCCTATCCAGAACCTGTCAATTCCTCTCCTGTTCAGGTATTCCATCTCGTCAAGAACGCGCTCGATGGAGTGAAACTGTATTTTTTTGTGATAGTAGAACGGTGTCGCGCAGAAGTTGCAGACATGCTCGCAACCTCTCGAAGTCAGAAGGCTGGCCATGCTCTTGCCGGAAAGATCAATCACGTCATTCAAGTATGGCGAAGGATATATATCCAAATCCTGCACAAAGCATTTTGGGGGAGGATTGTCATGAAGAACCCCGTTTTCCTTGTATGCAATCCCCTCTATATGACCGAAGCCTCTTCCGGATTCCAGAGAATCTGCAACTTCAAGCATGACAGCTTCCCCTTCCCCCCTGTTGCAGATTATATCCACATCATCAAGGTCTTCCAGGGCATCTGCCGGCATGAATACAATCTGGGGGCCGCCCAGCACTATGACGATTTCAGGAGCGGACTGTTTTATAAATCTGGCGAAAAACCGCACTCTCTCCATCTGGTAATGATATACGGAAAAGCAGACTATTCCAGGTCTTATGCGACTTAACTCCCTCCCGAGGTATGAAAGCTTGAGAGGCTCGTCTCTAACGTCATCGACAATATAGCCCCTGTGCCCGTTGGCGTTGAGATTCGCAGCGATATATCCGCAGACAAGCGGCAACGTATTTGTCGATGATTTGTCGGAGAGTTGATTTATGTTGATAAACATCACATTCATTTTTATTCCTTCAGATAAGCAGAATCAGGTCAATAGCAGGTCTTTTCGCAAGCGAGACAGTCAAATTTGCAGTTGCCTGTGACAAGTTCAGAATCGCTCCATTTTTCACAAACCGTGGTGCAGTCTTTGTAAATAGAGTAGAGTTGCGGATTGAATCGTATTTCTTCCACAGGAAAGGGTGCGTCAAATATGTAGTGATCCATGAACCGTTCGTAGTATGAACAGTCCAGCGCCCTGTCCAGGAGCTTTATATCGTTTATGCGATCTATGATCATTTCGAGGTTTTGGCGTGGGATAAAGAAAAAGCGGGGATAATCGGGGCAGTGCGTTTCAACGACATCAGGATGGTAAACCGTTCCTGTATTGCATATCCAGTAAAGATGGGTATCCAGGTTCCGGCAAACAGGCTTGCAGGTCTGGTTTGGGATGATAGTCACTCTCGAAGGTTGTTGCTCGCCCAGCCACTCTCTGTCCAGCAACTTGTGATAGGCAATGACTATAGCGTCAAAACGGCCGTCCATATCCTGATTATAGGCATTCCCGACTATCGACCTGCTTATTGAGAGATCGGGATAGGCAGATTTCAGGGAGATAAAGCGATCATCCCATCTGGAAATCATCCAGTTCATTACCCCGTAATCTATATATTCCCTCATTACATTCATATCCGGGTAAGGCCATGATATATAAACCGGTTTGAATGCCATTATTCTTTTCAATAATGCTACATATTCACTTTTGGAAATATTGGTTCCGAATGCTCTGCCTGAACTTCCATCCGATGGATGGACAGCTGCATACACCATTTTGATGAAAGGGTAATATTTCGAATCAGCTGATATATTTCTGAAAACATCATAAGTGTCCAGAAATGTGAGAGGAATATTGAACCTGTTCAGCAGTTTTTTTTGAAACTCATCAGAATCATTCGGAGTTGACATAAATTCAGTTACCTGTCTCCAGACAAAAGGCTATTAAAACAACAACCACTCCTTTTCCCCATTGTTTGCCTGACTTGTCGCAGCTTTTCGAGCAGGGGATAAAATGGAGTGGTTGTTTGATTTATCACTATTCAGCTACTGCAGAGCAAACAGCTCAAAAAAATATTGCCGCGCTATTTCTTTTCCAGTTCCACCATGACTTCTATAAGCTCATCCAGAAATTTGATATCCATCCGGAGGTAGCCCATCGTCAGATCAGCAAGTGCAAGATAAAAACCATCCTTGGCAGCTTCTCTCAGATCCTTGCAGAGGAGATGCACCCATTTCAGAAGGTGCTGGTACATGAACTCTTTTTGTGCTTTCAACTTTTCAATAGCTTCTTTTGCTTCATCCTTGTCAAGGTCAGCCAGAGCCAGATTGCAGAGTCCGCTTACAAAGCTGAGTTCAGCACAGAGATGGTCTTCAGGCTCTTTAAAATCATCAGCCACCCCCATTCCGAATCTCGCGTAAAATTCCAAAACCTCATCTCTCTGCTCCTGCATTACAAGGCGCTCAGGAGAGAGATAAACCGATTCAAAGGGGTTTACATGCTCGACAGTGTCTTTATAACCTACCCCGAGAAAAAGTGTTGTAAACCTTCTGTTAAGCTCTTCAAGGGTTTCTTCTCTGCTTGCCTTCTTTATGGATTCGGTGAACTCTCTTAAAGTTTTTACGCCATTATTGAGAACCTCATCTTCAGAATCTTTTGACAATGTCTCGAGCGCCGGAACTATCTCTTCAATATTCTTGAGATAATCCTCATCGACTTCCTTCTTGAATCCTCTGGAAAGGAATGCGTAGATATCACGCCTTATCCTTATGACTTCATTCACATTATGCTCTACTTCCTGCTCTGAAACAGCTTTTTCTTCCATTTTTAAATCCGCCTTTTAAGTTATTTTTACTCTGCAATGTTTTGGCTTTAAACAGGCAATAAAAAGAAATTTGGATCATGTGCTTCCGTGAGAGAAAAAAATCCGAGTGCCCGATTATGCCTTTATTTTATCTGACGCAATTCACTAAGATGGTACATTATGAACATCAAACATATTTTGTCAAGCGCAAGACCGGAAACCTGCAAAAAGAGGGCAATAGCAACAGCAGGCTATCACCCTCTCCGTGTCTTGAAGGTTCTCCTCTACTGAAAAGATTGGAAAACGGTTCAGTCACGCCAAGTTTCATCTCTTTACTACCGGGATAATTTCCGGATAAAAGTATTCTATATTCTTGATGCCCTTTTCTTGAAGATTATGTTCGGCCTGGTCTTTAACCTTGGGGCCGCCGGGAAGAAGACCGAAGCCTGTGTAGCTCTCCTTCAGCTGACCGGGGGATACCTGCTGGGTGATTGTGTCGGGGGTCGCGTAACCCTCCTGCTCGAATCCCTCCGATGACGATACTCCTGATAACAGAAGAACGCCGGACAGAAGAAGTACAAGCTTCGAACGAGCAAGTACGTTGGACATCTCTGCCTCCTTTGAGTTGAG
>DFZL01000005.1:7437-11810 GCA_002382705.1 Geobacter sp. UBA4057 | reverse complement strand
TTAATATTCTATTAAACAAAAAAAACCACCCTGAAAAAATGGGGTGGTTTTGTGGATTAAATATCCCTGAATAAAATACTGATTAAATCTTATTGGTATGATTTTCTCAAAGTTTGAAGCGCCCGATCAGGTTCTGCAGCTTGTGTGCCATGGAAGAAAGTTGCGATGCAGCGGTTGCTGTTTCATGAGCTCCTCTTGCGGTCTGATGGACAACTTCCGTAATCTGATGAATATTAGTCGATATTTCACCCGTCACGGCTGTCTGCTCTTCGGCTGCGGTGGCTATCTGATGAACCTGCAGCGCGACCTCGTTTATCGATTCCACAATTTCCTGAAGGGCTTCGCCTGATTTGCGCGAGCTTTCGATCCCTTTTTTCACTTCTTGAACACCGCTTTCCATGCCATTGACAGCTCCGGAGGTCTCACTCTGGATCGCCTTTATCATTTCACCTATTTCTTTCGTGGCTTTTGTCGTACGGTCGGCAAGCGCCCTGACCTCGTCTGCCACTACCGCGAAACCGCGGCCGTGATCTCCTGCCCTGGCGGCCTCTATGGCTGCATTCAGGGCGAGAAGGTTGGTCTGGTCGGCTATGTCTTCTATCGTCCCGACTATTTCCCCGATCTGATCGGAGCGGGCGCCCAGGTTTTTTACGGTGCCGGCGGACTCTTCCACTTTATTGGCTATCTTCTGCATCCCCTGGAGCGTCTCCTGGACAACGGTCGCCCCGCCGGATGCGGTTGTGTTAGCGCGGTTTGAAATTTCCGAGGCCAGCATGCAGTTGTGTGATATGTCGTTTGACGTTGCAGACATCTCTTCACTTGCCGTAGCCACCGCAACGGATTGAGAGGCTACCTCTTCAGCTGCGGTTGCTATCTGTGCGGCTGTAGCCTGGAGCTGAGCGGATGATGATGAAACTTCGTTAACGCTTTCAGCAACCATGTTTATGATTTTATGGATGTTGCCGACAAAAACGTCAAACCAGCGGGAGAGCTCTCCTATTTCATCTTTTCTCTCAAATCCGAGTCTTCTGGTAAGGTCTCCCTCTCCCTCGGCAATATCCTTCAGCATGCCGATCATCCGGGTCAGTGGAGTTGTGATGCTTGCTGACGCAAGAATGCAGATGAAGCAGGCGAAACCGAGTATGATTATCGAAACTGCCAGATTTAAAAGCAGCGTGTTTCTGGCATTTCCGGCGATTTTTTCGGAAGTTTCAAGAACTTCCCGGGAGAGAGAATCTTCGATTTCCTTCATAAGGTTGATTTTTTCGGTTGCTGCTGAGAACCATGCTTCAGGTGTAATGCCGAAGTTTCCGGCTGTATGTTGTTTCAAAGCCTGAGACTTCAGCTCTTCAACTTTGCGGAATGCGGGGGAGTCGGACTTCGCTTTAAAAGCGGCCAGCTCGGATGCGGAAGCGTGATTCCTGAAAATATCAAGATATATCTTCTGTGCAGCGATTATTCCGAGAAGCCGCTGAAACGTTTCGTCATCAAAGGCGTTTGAGGTAAAAACGGCATTCAGTGTCGCCCGTTCTTTCCCGGTTTCTTCTTTTGCCTTCACGAAAGCATGATAAGCCGCTACATGTTTCAAGGTTTCATGCTGGCTGCTTGTGTTGAAAACCGCTGAAATGACATCAGTGTAAAGTGCTATGAGATTTGTGAAGTACCCGAAGGAGCTTTTCCCGTCAAGTTCAAGTCTGTCAATCCCCGTTCTGGTCTTCTGGAGGTTTTCCACCTCCATCCCGGCCTGTTCAATATCTTTTTTGATGACATCTGTTTCAGAGCTGTTGTCGTTTTTGAATTTTTTCAGTTTCTCCAGCTCAGAATCAACATGCTTACGCTGCTTCAGGAGCTCCGGGGCGAATTTTGCGCCCTTGGAGTTTATGAAGCCTGATGAAAGGCCCCTCTCTTTCTGAAGTTCATGTATGAGCGCGCCGGTTCTGACAGCAAGAGCTGTCAATGTCCTGGTTCTGTTCCCCTCTTTCATTGTTTTGTAATGGTTTATAATGTTTCCTGTCGCAAAGAAGAGAAGACCGATAAGCGGAAGTACAGCAATCAGAAACAGCTTGGTTCCTATCCTGATATTCTTGAACATATTAAATTTCTCTCCTTTATGCTCCAAAATAAATCAATTTTAAAAAATAATTTTCAATATCATTTATTTAGCCGGAATGTCAGAAAAAAACAGAAAAAATGACCAGGATCAAAAAAACATTTTTTACGAAAGAGGTTTTCAATCCTGCCCTGCAGAGGCAGGTACTGTTATCCCTCTGTAAGAACCCTCTCCTCATAGAGCTGTTCGATTCTCCGGCGATGCCCAAGTTCGACATCCGCAAAATTCATGAGAACCTTCTGGAGTGAGGGATCATCAGTCATGCCTGCGGCGGCTTTATAAAGCTGGTAGGCATTCTCTTCAGTTTTCAGCGCATAAACCAGGATTTCCTGATAGGTCATGTCCGGCCTGAAAGGGACGTCGCTTAGGTACATGCTGATGCTGGCCTCAGGTATCCTGCAGAATTTATGATGCTCAACCTTTTCAGAATCCATTCGGCTGAAAACGGTTTTATGCGCCGCTTCTTCATCAGCAAGCTCCTGGAACATCTTTTTTGCAGCGGCGCTTTTACTCAGCTTTGCGGCCAGAGAATAAAGCATATAAGCGGTCTCTTCACGTTCAACGGCGAATGCGATCACCTCTTCCATTGTCACGAATTTCATATCTTCCGGCGCAGAGGTCGGCATCTTATCCTCCTGTTTTCTGTTAGTTTTTGATCATGATATTCATCAATCTGCAGCCATCAACAAGTACGCCGGTTTTTCCGGCTTCCTCTTCGCTGTACGATGCGGCGCCATTGCCCGGTTTTTCTCCTCCGCGGTATATGACAAACGGGACCGGTTCGGATGTATGTGTCATCAGGTGGACAGGGGTTGGGTGATCCGGTGTGCAGAGTATCGCATAATCTCTGAATTCACTGATTCCCCTCATTATTCTCCCAACGACTTCCCTGTCAAAATCTTCAATCGCCCTGATCTTATGATCCATCCTTCCTGAATGGGACGCCTCGTCCGGAGCTTCGACATGCAGATATACGAAGTCGTGAGTCTCGAGAGCAGTCAGTGCTGCCATTGCTTTGCCTGAATAGTTTGTGTCAATGTAACCTGTTGCGCCTTCCACATTTATTATGTCCAGGCCGGCGCATATGCCGATCCCTTTTATAAGGTCGACGGCCGAGATGACCGCCCCTTCAAGCCCGAACTTTTCCCTGTATGCCGGCATTGCCGGAGTTTTTCCGTGACCCCAGAGCCAGATGGAATTTGCAGGGAGCTTTCCCTCCTTTTCACGCTCAAGGTTTACCGGGTGTTTATGTAATGCGAGTTGCGCATGATTCATGATGTTTATAAGGATTTCGGAACCTTCTCCGGAAGGGAGAGAGTCAAGAATGGATTTTCCGGTGATATCATGCGGCGGGGTCGATTTCATGGTCTCTTTTCCGCCTCGCCAGACCATGAGGTGACGGTATCCCACTCCCGGGTAAAACTCGAATTCAGATGTTCCGAGTTCTCTTTGAAGCATTTCAACAAGCACTTTCCCCTCATCCGTAGAGATATGGCCTGCCGAGAAATCCTGCATGCAGATTTTGGAGCCGCCTGGCTTGAGTGTCACAAGATTCATGCGGAAAGCAACATCATCCGACCCAAGCACAACCCCCATGCTGATCGCTTCGAGAGGTGAGCGCCCGGTGTAACATTCGCGAGGGTCGTAGCCGAAGATTGAAAGATTCGCAACATCGCTTCCGGGTGGAAGACCTTTAGGCACCGTTCTGGCCATTCCAGCATAACCGTGTCTTGCCATGAAATCCATATTCGGCGTGCAGGCGGCTTCTAGGGGCGATCTGTTGCCAAGCTCTTCGTACCTGACATCGGACATCCCGTCGCCAAGTAATGTGATTATTTTCATATATACCTTTCTTTTTCTGATGGAATTGTCGTTCACATGAGATTCCTGCAAAAAAAGGTTGTCATCCCCGAATGATTTTATCGGTGATCCAGTTTCCTCAGATGGTTGAAAAAGTGGATTTCCTATTACGCAAAAGGGGAATGACATCTTTTGTTACTTTTGCAGGAACCTCACATATATAGTTTCTGAATGATTTGATTGTCAACCTCCCAGAGGTGACTTATTGAGTTTTTCAGCTTCTACTCCCAGATACTGTTTTGTTTTGTCAATCTTGACTCTTCTTGACCTTGCTCCGTTTGCTCTGTATTGTTCATCAGTTTCCATACGGAAACTATCCTCAACTTTCTCTTGCCTGAAGGGGAGAATCCGGGGATAAACCGGAAGTAGTGTGGTGTAATTGAGGCTCTTGCAAAAAGGGTGT
>DFZL01000005.1:0-7358 GCA_002382705.1 Geobacter sp. UBA4057 | reverse complement strand
TTTATGACTTTTGCAAGAACCTCAATTATATTCATTTTTGGTCTGATAAAGTGCGAACCAGAGAACGTCTCGACAAACTGATGGTGGAACGAGGGGTAGCTGAATCCCGCGAAAAGGCGCAAGGGCTGATCATGGCGGGGCTTGTCGTCGTGGGCGATCATGCGGTTGACAAGCCGGGGCGCATGACAGACGTTAATGCTGAAATACGGATCAAGGGGGCACTCTCTCCGTATGTGAGCCGTGGCGGATTAAAACTTGAAAAGGCGCTGCGGGAATTCGGGGTTGATGTGACTGGTCTCGTTGCCATTGATGTCGGCGCATCTACGGGAGGGTTTACCGATTGTCTTCTGCAGGCGGGGGCAGCCATGGTATTCGCTGTCGATGTAGGGTATGGACAGCTGGCCTGGAAACTCCGCCAGGATCCGAGAGTCAGAAACATGGAGAAAACGAATATCCGCTACCTGGAGCCGGAGAAACTCGGTTCTTCCCCGGATATTGCGGTAATAGACGCCTCTTTCATCTCTCTTTCAAAGGTGCTTCCTGCAACTGTACGACTCCTGAAAAAAGGAGGGAGGATTGTTGCTCTTATAAAGCCGCAGTTTGAAGTAGGAAAGGGAGAGGTCGGGAAGGGGGGGATAGTGCGTGATCCCTCTTTACATGCGAAGGCGATTGAAGGGGTTCGTATTGCCGCTCAGGAGTTGGAGCTGGCAGTCGAAGGCATATGCGAATCTCCAGTTACAGGCGCAGACGGAAACAGGGAGTTTCTGATCCTGTTGGAACTGCCGAGGGGGGGGAATTGACCTTCACGGTTATTTTTTTCTGTTCCGTTTTCCTCTCTTCTGCTCTTCCCGGCTCTCCCCTGCAATCCGGTATCCGCAATTCGGTGGCAGCCAGCTCAGCTTCATTACAAGTTTTTCGGTAAGCTTGACGCAGCTTCTGTTTATTTCTAACCGGCGCTCAAAAATCCGGCATTTTCTTGTGTGGATATCGAGGTATCTGCAGGCTTTTTTCAGATATATGATCTCTCCGTATTCATCTTCTAGTTTTTCAAAACAGCATTCACCGCATTTTCTGCATATGGCGTCCCACTCTTTTTCTGATGAATTCATTCTTCCCGGCCTTTTCCCGTTAAATGTCTTTCAGCAGAACCCCGGCGGCGGGTATTAAGAGCGCTTTTCATTAGCTCTGAGAAAACCGTGCGGGTGTCGGCGTCCGCTATCGATGAAGCAAGAGCTGTTACATTTTCAACTTCTGAATCTGTCAAAACCGCTTCGGCTGTTTCCTCCTCCATTGCCGGCTCAATCTCTGCGCTGATTTTGCCCGACCTGAAAATTATTTCGCTCACCTCCCCCTCTTCCAGGGCAAGATTGAGCTTTTCCCTTATCATCTCCTTCATGAAGCTTAACTCCTGCATCCACGGCCCGCTTGAGACCGCGACTGTCAACGTACCGTTTATGATCCTCACAGGGGTTGCCCTGATAGCGATCGTTTTGCCTACTACTTCCGGCCAAACCCGCCAGATTTCGGCATCGCGCAGCCTTTTTCCAAGAAGGGTGCCTCCCATAGCTTCACTGAAAAGCTCTCCTGCTGTGCGGGGGAAACGCATCCTAGCGCGTTTTTGCATGCTGTTTTCTCCTTCGGCTGAATCGGCTGCCTGCAATTTGCCCGGCTATGGAGCCTGTTATGGTCAGAGGTATCACCTGCCAGCCAAATCCGGCGCTTATTCTGAGCAGCACTATGAACGGGATTGGAAGATGGATGAGGAAAAACCACATGAAAGAAAATCTGCGATAGTTGTTACGGATGTAACCGCACGGGACGCTGATTATGAATGCCAGCAGAACCAGTCCGGAGAGTAGCGGTAATGATGCTTGCATCTCTTTGCTCCTTTCGGGCATAGTAAAAAACAGAGCTCAGTTTTGTCAATCAGCTTGATCCGGGCGGTTAGTAAATGGAGAAGAGATTAATGGTAAAAGAGGGGGAGCTGCTTGCCGTATTCAACTCGGTTCACCGCGTAATGAAGGCGGAAACCCTGCTGAAAATGCGTAATATCCCTTTCCTTCTAATCCCCGCTCCACGTGCGCTTCAGACTGAATGTGGCCTGGCGCTCCGTTTTTCCCCTGAGGATGCTTTGCAGATCATAACCTCTCTTGATTATGAGGGGGTCATGCCTGAATTTATAGCTTCCTACAATTCCGGTGATTATGTAACGGTATGGCATGAACCTGAGCCGTTCTCATCGTCTCTTTTTTATGCAGCAGTGAATGAGGAGAGCCGGCTCTGTTTCAATCCGGGGAAAGGTGAATAATGATGAAAATAATAGATTGTCGTGGAATGGTCTGCCCGGCGCCGGTAATTACTGTAAAAAAAGCGCTTGTGGATGAGTCAGAATTGGAAGTGCTGCTTGATGACGGGGCGCCAAGAGAGAATATTTCCCGTTTTCTCCGCAATAGAGGTTTCGTTTTTAGGGAGGAGCGGAGCGGAAGCGGATGGCTTGTCAAGATAGGAGGAGAGAGCGTTGCCACTCCAGCGGATATGAAAAGCGATATCCGGAAGGGGGGCGGGCGCACTCTGCTGATAACTTCGGATCGTCTGGGGGACGGGCAGCCAGAGCTCGGAGCGCTGCTTATGAAAAATTTTATCCATACGCTTCTCGAAACGAAAGAACTTCCTTCGGATATATTTTTCATGAACTCTGGAGTCGTGCTCGCGATCGAAGGTTCAGAGTCCTACGAGGCGCTGGAGAAACTGCACGGAATGGGGGTCGGGATATTCTCCTGCGGGCTTTGTCTCGATTTTATGGGTATCAAGGATAAAAAGAGGGTAGGAGAGACAACTAACATGTTTACTGCAGTCGAAACTCTTTTTTCGTCCAGTCAGGTGATAAGGCTGTGAAAAACAGGAGATTTCTGCTTGTCGGCTCCGATTTCGAGCCGTTCTGCATGGCTCTGTACGGTCAGGGCGGAATTCATATCCCTAAAATATGTGCGGATGGAGGAGTCCGTTTTGCACACCCTGTCGAGGGTGAACTTCCTGATTTAAGCCTGATACGCACTATCCTCCCCCTTAAAAAATATCTCTTCCCACCGAAAGATAAAGTTCTCAGCTACTCTCAAGACAACGGGTATCAGCCTGTAGAATATAACAGTGGAAAACTTCTTATTTTCGGAGTTCATCCATGCGACCTGGCCGCAATCAGCTACCTTGATAAGATTTTTTTAAATGGAGAGCCGGATGCGTTTTATCTCCCCAGGAGAAAGTCGCTGGCCTTAATAGGTGTCTCATGCATGCCGGACAAATATTGCAGCTGCGGAGACATCGCGTCACCAATGCCGGCAGATTGCGATATCTTCCTTTACAAAATAGAAACCGGCTACATGGTGAGTTGCGAGAGCGATGAGGGGAGCGCCATTTTGTCTCCCCTCTCCCCTTTTCTGCACGAAACTGACATTCTTCCTCCTGAATCGACGCGAGACAATTTCTCACTTAACTCTGTAGAAAAATTTCCGGATGACCTCTCCGGGGTGTCGTCTGAGCTTCAAGAGATGGCCCGGTCATGCCTCGGATGCGGCGCATGCTCCATCTGCTGTCCTACATGCTACTGTTTTGATCTGCTGGAATTGCCGTCGCTGAATGGCGAGAGGGCGGAAAGATTCCGCATCTGGGACAACTGCCTTTACCAGAGTCATGCCGAAGTTGCTGGAGGATATAATTTCAGGAAAGCGCGAACCGAACGTTTCGATTACCGATATCGCCATAAATATCTCGGTTTCGGTCAACTGCAGGGGATCATGTCGTGCGTCGGATGCGGACGCTGCATTGCGAACTGCCCGGCAGGGCTTGACCTGCGCCCTCTGGCCTGTAAAGCATTGAAGGAGAGCAGTCATGCCGCCACTTCTCCCTGAATCTGCAATCATTGACGAAATAATACCGCAGACACCTGACACCACCCTTTTCAGACTCCTTCCAAAAGAGAGAGTCAAACGTCTTCATGCTGCAGATTTCTCTCCGGGGCAGTTTCTGCAACTCTCTCTCCCCGGCGCCGGAGAAATACCTGTATCTTATTGCGGAGCGCCTGGAGAGGATGGATGCATCGAGCTATGCATAAAGAAGGCAGGGCATGTGACGGAGTTCCTCCATTCACGCAGCATAGGTTCTGTCGCGGGGGTGCATGGAGCATATGGCAACGGCTTCCCGCTGGGGATTATGGCGGGGCATGACATTGTTCTCATTGCAGGAGGGTTGGGTATCGCGCCGATAAGGTCGCTTCTTATGTCACTTCTTACAAGAGCATCTCTTTACCGATCGATAACCCTTCTTTATGGGGCTAGAACTCCTGATCAGTTTGTTTTCAGGGACGAGTTGATTCTCTGGCAGTCGTCAACCGCTCTGAAAACCCTTTTTGCTGTCGATCGTTCCGATGGAGTCGTGAGCAGCGGGACGCTCTCATACACGACCGGAATGCTGAACATGGCTGTCGCAGAACTCTCTCTGCATGAAGGGTGCATAGCCGCTCTCTGCGTTCCCCCCGCTGCTTATCCCGGCATTATTACTGAATTGAAAAAACAGGGGGTTGAGGATGAAAATATCCATCTCTCTCTTGAGAGAAGGATGCAATGCGGGGTCGGGCGCTGCGCCCACTGCGCTGTAGGGACAATGCTCTGCTGCCAGGATGGCCCAGTATTCTCCTATGCCGGGTTGCGCGGGATTCAGGGGGCGATATGAAGAGAGAGAGGGTTGCAATAGCCGGCCTTACCGGGTGCTCCGGCTGTCAGTTGACACTTCTTGATTGCGAGGATGAACTTCCGCTTCTGCTAAAAAATGCGGATTTTGACTATTTCCCTATGGCTTCTTCTGGCATTGCTCTCAAAGGGGAGTATGACGCAGCTCTGGTCGAGGGGTGTCTGTCAACTCAGGAAGGGTTGAAGCTGCTTCGTAATCTGAGAGAAAAGAGCAGATTGCTCGTAGCTTTCGGGGCTTGTGCCGTCTCGGGAGGGGTGACGGCTATCCGTAATGATGTGCCACGGGAGGAGCTCTCAAGGATTGTGTATGGGGGTGATGCTGTTCCGGGTGGAGGTTTTGAGCCGGCGCCGCTTGCCTCCGCTGTAAAAGTTGACTTCGATATAACTGGTTGTCCACCTGAAAAAGCGGATATTCTCGAGTTTTTTGCGGGGTTGTCTGCCGGGGTGCTTCCGATCCCTGCAAGAACATTTGTATGCGCCGACTGCCGCGCAAGAGAAAATATCTGTCTCCTTGCCGAAAAGGGGGAGCTCTGCCTTGGCGTCTTGACCAGAGGAGGGTGCAACGCCAGATGCCCTTCAATGAACGTTCCCTGTGAAGGGTGTCGTGGAGTGGCGGAAGAGACTAATTTTGCCGAGGCGATGGCCATTTTCTCCGCCAATGGCTTCAGCGCCGACCGAATCAGTGAGAAGGGAGGCCGTTTCTTCCGGGAGTTTTTACATGAAAAAAAAGAGTATCAGAAAACTGACCCGGATTGAGGGGGATGGACAGGTAGAACTTATCCGTGAAAACGGCATTGTGACAGACGCCCGTTTTGTCATAAGCGAGGGGGTGCGCCTTTTCGAGGCACTGCTGGCGGGGCGCTCGTTTCATGAGGTGCCGGATATGGTCTGCCGTATCTGCTCAATCTGTTCCACTGTTCACAAAGTGGCGGCGCTTGAGGCGGTAGAAGAGGCGTTCGGCTGCATGGTCAGCCGGCAGAGCGCCATTCTCAGGGAACTTGCGGTGAATGGAGGGGTGATCGAGAGTCATGCTCTTCATCTTTACTTTCTCGCTCTCCCTGACTATCTGGGTGTCGCCGGTTTCCAGGAGATGGCGACGACAGCGCCTGAGCTGCTGCAAAGAGGAGCGAGAATCAAGAAATGCGGCAACCTGATTCAGGAGATCGCGGGGGGAAGAGCTGTTCACCCTTTCAATCTGGTGATCGGGGGAACCGGGAGCTCCCCGAGGAAAGACTCTCTGTTGTCGCTGGAGGATGAGCTCGAAAGTGTGATTGAAGATGCCACCTCTGCGCCTGAAATCTTCCAGGCAGGAAATGATCGGTTTCCTGAACTTCCTGTTTTCCCTTTTTTTGCGGTAAAAGGGGAGAGCAGGCTTTCAGGAGATACTGTCGGGTTGTCTACAGGTGAGCTCATGACCGCCGCCAGTTTCCGTTCGTGGCTCGGGGAGAGCGCTCAGGAAGGGAGTTGCGCGAAGGTCTGCAATTTCGGCAATTCTGGAATTTTCGTGACCGGGCCATCGGCACGGAGAGGGATCGAAAATATGCTGGATGAGACCTCTTCGCCACGCGACTTGAGCGATGACAGGAAGAGCCCGCGACAGACGGTTTCCCCGTATCTGTTCAACCTGCACCGGGCGATAGAATTGCAGCAGAGCCTGGATCGCGCTCTTATGCTTGTAAGGCTGCTTCTCGAGGAGGGGATTCATGAAGAGAAAGCTCTTCGGTTAGCTCCTCGCAAGAGCGAAGTCACAAAAGTCATCGAGGCGCCGCGCGGCACTCTTTTGCATCATTACGAATTTGACAGGGATGGGGTATGCATCTGTGCAGATATAACAACCCCCACGGCAATGAACCAGGCGGCTGTTGGCATCTCGCTTCGAAAACTTGTGCAGGGAATGGCCGGGGCGGGATATGGGGAGATAAGAAGCGGGTGTGAACGGTTGGTCAGATGCTTTGACCCCTGCCTTTCTTGTGCGGTGCATTGATGATTAAGAAGGTTGAAAAAAAAGTTGACATTTAATTTTTTTTTCTCTAAATAAACAATTTCCGTTTAATGGCCACAAAAATTGCTGGCGTAGCTCAATTGGTAGAGCAGCTGACTTGTAATCAGCAGGTTGCGGGTTCGAGTCCCATCGCCAGCTCCAGGCTTTTTCAGAATAGTTTCCGGATGGAAACTAGAATAGTCTCCCATGGAGGGATTCCCGAGCGGCCAAAGGGAACAGACTGTAAATCTGTCGTCAGTGACTTCGGAGGTTCGAATCCTCCTCCCTCCACCATACAGCCACCGAAAGCCGACAGCAGTTTCGAATCCAGGAGACCTTGGGTCGCGATGACTGGTAAAAAGTTGCTGTGGCGGTTTTCGAAATAACTTCATCAGGTTTGTGCGGGAATAGCTCAGTTGGCCAGAGCGTCAGCCTTCCAAGCTGAGGGTCGCGGGTTCGAGTCCCGTTTCCCGCTCCAGGTAGCAAACGCCCACATAGCTCAGGAGGTAGAGCACTTCCTTGGTAAGGAAGAGGTCTCCGGTTCGAGTCCGGATGTGGGCTCCAGTTTTGAAAATATTCCTGATTTCCATTCACAGGCAATCAAGCACTTACGGAGGGTCGTCATCATGGCGAAA
>DFZL01000012.1 GCA_002382705.1 Geobacter sp. UBA4057 | reverse complement strand
TTGGAAGAAATTTGATCTGGAACTGACTTGATTTGTAACGCTATTTATGAAACGAACTACTAGTTCATCAATTGGGAATAAAAACTTAGCCCTGCTATTTACAGACAGTGCCGGCTCAGACAAAATATTGTTTGTTGTCAAGGCTATACATGTGTCCAACCTGTTCGGCGTAACCGTTGTACAGCATAGTTGGACGACTCTCGTTGCTGCCGAGCATATCCTCCTTGGCCTGGCTCCAGCGCGGATGCGGGACCGCCGGGTTTATATTGGCCCAGAAACCGTATTCCCGAGGCATTATACTGTTCCAGAAGGTTGTTGGCTGCCGGTCGGTAAACCGGATTTCAACCACCGATTTGATACTCTTGAAGCCGTACTTCCACGGCAGCACCAGCCGGATCGGTGCGCCGTGCTGTTTGGCGAGTTCCCTGCCGTACAAGCCGGTGGCCATGAAGCTCACGTCGTTCATTGCTTCCTGAATGGTCAATCCCTCGTGATACGGCCACATTTCAATCCCGTGCCGGTTCTGCTCCGGCGCCTGATCCCGTTTCAGGAACGAGGTGAATGCCAGATGGGTGGCCGATCCGAGTGGCTCGACCTGTTTAACCAGGGCCGACAGGGGGAAACCGATCCATGGGACAGCCATTGCCCAGGTTTCCACGCAGCGGAAGCGGTAGTGGCGTTCTTCCTGCGGGAACAGTGTCAGCAACTCGTCAACGCTGAAGGTACGAGGCTTTTTTACCAGCCCGGTGATTCTAATCTCCCAGGGGCGAGTCAGGAAACGCTCGACGGAGCGCCAGACCTCCTTGCTGTGGGAAAATTCGTAAAAATTGGTGAACGAAGCGGCTTCAAGCTGGTCGGTAAGGGGCCGGTCAAGGGTATAGGCGTGATTGCGGGGGGCGTTAAGACGTTTCAGGTTTACCAGCGTCCCCAGTACATCGCGGCTCTGGGCAGCGTAGTTGGTACAGGCGTTCAGCAGCGGCCAGGCATTCAGACCAAAAAAACCGAGTGCCTTCAAGAATGTCCGGCGCGCACGGAATACCCCCTCCGGGGTCAATTCCGATGCCGGCAATGTATAATTTTGTTTCATGGATGATCCTCCCGCTGATCCTACAATTGTTTTTCACAACTAACCAGACCGCGCTAAAACACACGGAAGCGCCATATCTTGCGATATAACGCCTCCATACGAAATACCAGCATGTGCCGCCAGAACTACTTCATGGCAGGAACCGGCTCTTTCATATCCTTTTTCATATCCTTCTCGCCCTTCACCTCCATCGCATCTTTTTTGGCTTTTCTGGCCTTTTTCATCGGTTTCTTTTTGTCCATCTTCTTTTCTTCCATTTTCATTTCTTCCATCATCGGCGCCGCGCCGCCGCCCGCCGGCATCATGGTGTCGGCAGCGATGGCGGCCGATGCAAGAAATGCCAATGCCACTACGGTAAACATCATCGATACAAATTTTTTCATCTTTCGACCTCCCTGGTTTTAGTGATATAGTGCAGCTCTAGTCTATGAATAGGAGATTTCCGGAAGAAATTCTGTAAGCGTGCTTACAAATATACATCAAAATTTATTGGAAAATAAGACGAATGGCCACACCATTCTGATGATAAAATGGAGTAGACCATGCTGCCGGACAAGCTGTGGTATCTGAAGAAAATAGACTTTTTTAAGGGGCTGAACGATGCGGAATATGATCTGATTGATCGCGACTCCAAGGCTCTGATGGTGCGTAAACGCGAATCGCTCCCGTATTACGGCACTGCGAAACTGTTTGTCTATTTTGTCAAAAAGGGGAAAATGAAACTCCTGAAAATTTCACCGGCAGGACACTCCCTGATTCTCGATATCCTCGGGGAGGGGACCCTGTTCGGCGAAATAGAGCCGGAGCATCGTACCGACGATGAAGATATAATAGCCGAGGCGATGGAAGACACTTTGTTGTGCATGATGCAGCGTGACAATTTCGATCGCCTGATTCGGCTTATTCCCGCCCTGTCGATCAGAATTATTAAATTTACCGGATTTCGTCTGAAAAAGATACAGAATCGCCTGGTGGATATGCTGTATTGTTCTGTTAAGGTGCGGTTGGCCAAAACATTTCTCAACCTTGCAGATGAGTTTGGTGTACCGAAACCGGATGGATTGGTGATCAACCTGAAGCTTACCCATAATGATCTCGCCAGCCTGATCGCTTCGACGCGGGAAACCGTTTCCGCAGCGATCAAGGAATTTCGCAACCAAGAGCTGATCGAATGCAAGAATCATTGTTTTGTCTTACTCAATGAAGAGCGCCTTGCCAAGCTTGCAAATGGAGAAGAATAAAACCTTGATCCGTTTTAATTCTCATTTTTCAAAATTGTCTTACGACCGGCATCAGGCTGAACAGTTGATGCCATTTTTTTGTCTCAGAATAAATAGGCTGCATGTTTCCCGCAAGAAGCAGCCGATTGACGCCTTGAAAAAATGTCAGCATAATACCACGAATGCAACTCAACCGTCAGAGACCATATTTTTTCATTACACTTCTTATCCGCTTAGCGTTTTCGCTTGCGTTATGCTGGTATTTATACAACCTGTTGACGCCAGCAGGGAGCGGATCCGTCGCCCGCACCATCTCTTTCCAGAGTGGAGACAGCGTAAAAAAACTTGCGGCTGATATGGAAAAAGAAGGGATAATCCGCAGCTCAAAACATTTCGTTCTAGCCACCCGCCTGAGAGGCCTGGCAGAAAAACTTCAGGCCGGATACTATACACTCGATGATTCGATGACTACCGGTGCCATCTTGCACAAGATCGTTTCGGGAGATATCGACTTCAGACGTTTCACACTTCCGGAAGGATATTCAATGTATCAGGCCGCTGAACTCCTTGAAAAGTATGGATATTTTTCAAAAAAAGCATTTCTGGAAGCGTGTCGCTCTCCGCAACTTCTGAAAGATTTTGGCATACAGGCTGATTCAGCTGAAGGCTACCTGTTTCCGGCGACATACAAGCTCCCTCTTAAATACAGCGAAGAGCAGCTCGTAAAAACAATGATCGAAAAGTTCCTGAGGGAGTTTTCGGAGCTTTACGCAGGTGACAGAGAAATCGGACTGTCAAGGCATGAACTGCTGACCCTGGCTTCCATCATCGAAAAAGAAGCCGTAAAGAATGAGGAAAAGCCGCTGATAGCATCGGTATTCTACAACAGGCTGCGCTCCGGAATGCCGTTGCAGAGCGATCCTACGGCTGTTTACGGAGTCCGACCGTTTGCCGGGAAGGTAAAAAAGGCGGACATATTACGGAACACACCCTACAACACTTACAAAATCAAAGGACTCCCGCCAGGTCCTATAGGAAACCCAGGAAAGGAAGCTCTGCAGGCGTCGCTGAACCCTGCTGAATCTGATTACTACTATTTTGTGGCAAGAAAAGATGGCACCCACCACTTTTCAAGAACTCTCTCTGACCATAACCTAGCTGTCGCCAGGTATCTCAAGTGATTCAAGTTTTATTAAAAACCGGATTCACCCTCAGACTCTTGCAAAGTGATGTCATCCTCGAATCATTTTCTATCGGGGCCCAAGCTTTTTCAGACAGTTGAAAAAATGGATTCCCGATCACTGTCTCTAAAATTACATCTTTTTACTTTTGCAAGAACCTCCTCTGGATACTATTTCATGAGGTTCTTGAGAGCCTGCCTCAGAAGCTCCTCAACCCCTTCGCCACCGGAAGCGTCAAGAGAGCTGACCGCCTTTCTGACCATCTGCTCCTTGTACCCGAGATTCATAAGTGCCGAAGCCACGTCTTCAAGATGACCAGCCTGAATAGCAACCCCTGCTCCCTGCAAAGCCGGCTTTGCCGTCTCAAGCTTGCCGACTTTATCTTTCAACTCCAGAACAAGGCGCTCCGCCGTTTTTTTTCCTATCCCCGGAATTGCCGACAGTTTCTGAATGCTTCCTTGGGCTAATGCCTCTGCGAGATGTGAAGTATCAATATTGGAAAGTATATCGCGTGCAAGCTTGGGGCCTATGCCGGAGACAGAAATAAGAAGCTGGAAAAATGTTTTTTCCGTTCTCGTACGGAAACCGTAAAGCATTATTGCATCTTCCCTGACAGAGGTATGTATATGCAGGGAAACAACCCCTTCCTCCGGCAGTTCATAGTATGTTGAAAAAGGTATCATGACCCGATAGCCGACACCATTGACATCAATAATGACATGATCTGGGGTCTTGTACGCCATCTTGCCGCTAAGAAGAGCTATCACGGCTTGTAATTCCTCCAGGAAGCACTTCCGGCTCCGGAATTATTTACGGTTTTTGAAATCATTTTGGTTGAATTTATATGACATATAGCCACCGCCAGGGCATCTGACGCATCAGCCTGTGCAACTTCTGGCAGCCCGAGAAGCGCTTTCAGCATTTTCTGCACCTGTTCCTTCTCTGCCCTCCCCTCCCCCACTACAGCCTGCTTTACCTGAAGAGCGGTATATTCGAATACCTGCACCCCAGAATTAACCGCGGCTACAATGGCTGCTCCACGCGCCTGGCCAAGTTTGAGAGCACTCTGGGGATTTGTGGCCAGAAAAATACTTTCAACAGCAACCTGATCCGGAGAAAACTCCTTTATAACAGATGTAATTCCGTCAAATATCTGTTTGAGGCGTCTCGGAAAATCAAGCGTAACACCCGTGAAAAACGCGCCGTTATCCAGATGCACGAGTCGTGACCCCCGTTGTTCAACCAGGCCGTATCCTGTAATTCTGGAACCAGGGTCAATCCCTAGAACAATCAAGTTTCAAAACCTCCCGAAATATCAAAGGGAGCCTGAAGCTCCCTCAACAGCCATCCGGACGCATCAATCAAAAGTCACATCATCCCTGCAATTTCATCCGGTGAAATATCGAAATTTGAATATACGTTCTGCACATCATCGTTATCCTCAAGCCTGTCCATAAGCCTGATCATGCTCTCTGCCTGCTTTCCTTCAAGAGGGACCAGTGTCTGAGGTATCATTGTGATTTCGGCATTAACAGGTTTCAGCCCTTTTGCTGCAAGGGATTCTCTCACTTCAATAAAGCTTGACGGGTCGGTGGTTACTTCGAATTGTTCATCCTCTTCAGTGACATCCTCTGCTCCGGCCTCTATCGCAGCCTCGAAGAGTTGATCAAAATCAATGTTTTTCTCAAAAGTTATCAACCCTTTTTTGCTGAACATCCATGAAACGCAACCGGACTCCCCCATGTTACCGTTGTTTTTCGTAAATATGCTCCTTATATCGGAAACTGAACGATTCCGGTTATCAGTCATAACCTCTACAAGAACCGCGGCGCCGCCAGGGCCGTACCCTTCATAAACGATCTCTTCATACACAACGCCTTCCATCCCACCAGTGCCTTTCTTGATGGCACGCTCGATATTATCCTTGGGCATATTCTCGGCCTTGGCTTTGTCCACGGCTGTTCTTAGACGCGGATTTGCTGCCGGGTCACCCCCGCCAAGTTTGGCGGCTACTGATATCTCCTTGATTATCTTGGTGAATATTTTGCCTCTTTTTGCGTCGGCAGCCCCTTTTTTATGTTTTATGGTGCTCCACTTGTTGTGACCTGACATCTACCAGCTCCTTTTAAATTTATGCGTTTACAAATTCTTGACGATATTTTACTGTGCCTTGAAAATTTTGTAAAATTAGCATGTAAAACTTGATATTGTCCAGAAGGAAAACCATAATGACAAATGTGGATTTTCAACTCCTGCCGTTTGCGAAAAAAACCAAAAATTCCCTTCTACTGTTTATTTTGATAATTGCGATATGCAGCTGCGCGAGATGGCGGAGCAATTTACCCCCCATTCTTGCCAGTAGCGAACTTAACCGCCCGTATATCCCTATAGGTAAAATTGAAGTCTCACGTGAAGTTTACTTCCATATTGACTACAACCCCACCCCTTCAATAATGCAGTGGGGAAATGAAGCTGTCAGAAAAGAGGCTCTGAAAATGGGAGCCGATGCCGTCATATACCCTACCGTGACCGGGAAAAGCTTTTATTTCCTTTTCATACCGGCCACAGAGTACAGGGCAACCGGAGAGGCAATCAAGTTCAGATAGTTCCCGTCCGGAAACTCCGGATGAAAACAAGCAGCTTCTCATTTCAGGAACGAGACAAATATCAGCCCGCCAACAATAGCAAAATAGATTGACAAAAGGAGACGGAATCAATTATTAATACAATTCATTTTTTTTAACGGCGGCGTAGCCAAGTGGTAAGGCAGAGGTCTGCAAAACCTTTATTCAGCGGTTCAAATCCGCTCGCCGCCTCCAGAAAAACTCCAGCATGGCGTCATGGAAATCCATGGCGCTTTTTTTATAAGTTGCTTTAGAAAATTCCTGTTTGATATAAACAGACCGAACCTTATTGTCCCGCTTGAGGGGAGAAACAGGATTTGCTGGACAGCAGACCTACATTCGCCGAAATCGACCTTTGCGCCCTCCACCACAATTACAGGGCGATAAGAAACGCCATACCGCGACGCACAGCGATTATGGCTGTTGTGAAGGCTGATGCTTACGGGCATGGTTTCATGGACATCAGCCGCGAACTTGATGCTCTGGGTGTTGACTCTTTCGGAGTAGCCTTTCTGGCGGAGGGGATACAGCTCCGCAAAGCCGGAATAGACAGGCCGGTTCTGATTCTGGGCGGAATTTATCCGGGACAGGAGAGGAAAACGGTCGGATACAATCTATCGACCACAATCTTTTCACTATCTCAGGCAGAAGCACTTAATCTTGCCGCAGAAAAGCTGTTTCGAAAGGCTCATGTCCATTTAAAGGTGGATACCGGAATGGGGCGACTCGGCATAAATTATGCGGACGTTCCAGATTTTCTCAATAATCTAGCAAAATTACCCGGCATTTCGCTCGATGGAGTCATCTCTCATTTCGCCAGCGCAGATGAGCTGGATGAATCTGGAAGGCATTACACCACAAGGCAGATTGAAAGATTCTCCTGGGTGCTGGCCGAAGTCGCCAGGGCCGGATTTTCTCCGCGTTACGTTCATATAGCCAACAGTGCAGCAGCCCTGTTGAGAGATATTCCAGGGTGCAACATGGTAAGGCCCGGGATCGCTTTTTATGGTGCCATTCCATCTCCGGATTTCCAGGGCAAGCTTGATCTCCGGCCTGTAATGAAGATAAAAAGCAGGATTGCTATGCTGAAATGGATTGAGCCCGACACGGCAATCAGCTATGGACGCAGGTTTACCGCAAAAAAAAGAACCCTGATAGCAAGCGTCCCGATCGGATACGCGGATGGATACCCCAGATCGCTGACAAACAGTGGGTACGCCCTTGTAAGAGGAGAAAAGGCGCGAATCGCCGGAACAGTCTGCATGGACTGGATAATGCTAGATGTGACGAATATTCGGGATGTCACTACTGGAGACGAAGTCATACTTCTGGGCGAAGACAGTTATGGCAATTGCATACATGCCGAAGAGGTGGCGAGCAGGGCGGGGACAATAGCTTATGAAATTTTCTGCGGCATAAGCAAGAGGGTGCCGCGAATCTATCTGAAATGAGGTTTCATGATCAGGCTTACACAACTGACTAAAGCTGCCGGTTGAGCCGCCAAACTGGGCCCTTCGGGCCTGGCTGAAGCCCTGGACGGGCTTTTCACTGGCGATGACAGAAACCTTCTGGTAGGCCACGAGACATCTGACGATGCGGGAGTTTATCGAATACAGGATAACTGCGCCCTGGTTGAGAGCGCGGACATAATCACACCGGTTGTGGATGATCCGTTCACATTCGGGAGGATTGCCGCCGCCAATGCCATTTCAGATATTTACGCAATGGGGGGACGCCCCATAACAGCAATGAACCTCGCCTTCTTCCCTGCATGTACGCTTCCCTATTCGATTCTGAGAGAGATATTTTCCGGTGGCGAAAACATTCTCCGCGAAGCCGGGACAGCTCTTGTCGGCGGGCATACCGTTGAAGACAACGAGCTTAAATACGGACTCTCGGTGACCGGTCTTATCGACCCGGGAAGAGTTGTGAGAAACTCGACCGCAAGAGCTGGAGATATTATTTTGCTTACTAAACCGCTCGGGACCGGGATAATTTCTACAGCCATAAAGGGAGAAATTGCCGATTCCGAACAGATAGCCGAAGCTGCAAGGTGGATGACTACACTGAACCGTGATGCTTCAGAACTGATGCTTGCGTGTGGTGTATCCGCCGCAACGGATATCACCGGCTTCGGTCTGATCGGGCATGCATCTGAAATGGCGCTTGGATCCGGGGTATCCATCGTACTTGATCCGGTGTCTGTGCCGCTCATGAACGGAGTTGAAGAGCTGCTTGCTGATGGAATGGCGCCGGCAGGCTGCTACAGGAACAGGGATTTTTATTCCGCCAGAATGAATATGATGTTGCCAGACAGGCATCTGCCGCTGTTTGACCCGCAGACATCCGGAGGGATGCTTATTGCGGCTTCTCCCGAAAGCACGCGGTGCTTTATCTCCGAGGCTGTAAAGAGAGGGCTTTTTGCGCAAATAATCGGCAAGGCGACCTCTTTTTCAAAATATCCGATAATCGTATGATTTGCTTAAGTTCTTATACGGACTCCAAAATCATGAAACGTTAAAATCCCTGCCTAGGCTTTCGCTCCGCCAACTTTCCAACCTTTGCAAGCATGCTCGCATGATTATGTATACAACATTGGAAAAAGAGGAAATGCCATGCTAGATTATAAACTTCCAAAATAACAGCTTGCAACGCTACAAACAGAAACAAGGAGTTGATAAAATGGCAAAAATATCAAGAGCGCTAATAAGCGTTTCGGACAAGAGCGGAGTAGTTGAATTCTGCAAGCAACTTGCAGAATACGGCGTTCAGATACTTTCAACCGGCGGGACGGCGAATCTGCTCCGTGAATCTGGGATAAAAACGATGGATGTATCGGAATACACCGGTTTTCCGGAAATGCTTGACGGAAGAGTCAAGACACTGCACCCGAAAATACATGGCGGGCTGCTCGGGATGCGAAGCAAGCCCGAGCATGTCGCAAAGATGAAAGAGCATGGGATTGAAAACATCGACATGGTTGTGGTGAATCTATATCCTTTTGAGTCTGCTGTCGCCAGAGAGGGGTGCTCTATTGAGGAGGCGATTGAGAATATTGACATCGGCGGCCCCACAATGCTCCGCTCCGCCGCAAAGAACCATCAGGATGTCACCGTTATCGTAGATTCTGGCGATTACGCTTCAGTTCTGGATGAAATGAAAATTTCAGGAGGATACGTCTCGGAAAGAACGAATTTCGGGCTGGCAGTAAAAGTTTTTCAGCATACGGCTGCCTATGATGGAGCCATCTCGAATTATCTCGGGACAATATCCGGAGACACTGTAATCGAATACCCGGAGACATTTACGCTTCAGGTCAGGAAGGCACAGAACCTGCGCTATGGAGAAAACCCCCAGCAGACCGCCGCTTTTTACATTGAAAAAGAGAACAGTGAGCCTTCCGTTTCAAACACAGTTCAGCTTCAGGGGAAAGAGCTCTCCTTCAACAACATAATCGATCTTGATGCAGCACTGGAAACAGTCAAGGAATTCGACAAGCCGGCTGCAGTAATAATAAAACATACGAATCCGTGTGGCGCCGCGCTTGCCGGTTCACCTCTTACTGCCTACCTTAAGGCCAGGGAGTGCGATCCGCTATCTGCATTCGGTGGCATAGTCGGTTTCAACAGGGAAGTAGATGCAGCGACAGCGAGAGAACTTACTTCGACATTCCTCGAGGCGGTCATAGCTCCAGGATTCAGCGACGAGGCTCTTGAAATCTTCACTGTAAAGAAAAATGTAAGAGTAATGCTCGCAAAACCCCTTCCAGGCTGTATCCGGAAAGGTTATGACATGAAGAAGGTTACTGGTGGCCTGCTTGTTCAGGGGCGAGACCTCGGGATGGTAAATGCATCCGACTGTAAAGTCGTGACCGAACGTATCCCGTCCGCATCCGAGTATGATGCGCTCGATTTCGCCTGGAGGATATGCAAGCATGTGAAATCGAACGCAATAGTTTTTTCAAGTCGCGATCAGACAATAGGGATAGGCGCCGGACAGATGTCAAGAGTCGATTCCTCAAGGATTGCCGTTCAGAAAGCTTTGCTTCCGACAAAAGGAGCAGTCCTGGCTTCGGACGCCTTCTTTCCGTTCAGGGACGGTGTTGACGCTGCGGCAGAAGCTGGAGTTACCGCAATAATTCAGCCAGGAGGGAGCCTTCGGGACGACGAGGTAATCAAAGCGGCAAACGAGCACGGGATTGCAATGCTGTTCACCGGGATGCGCCACTTCAGGCATTGATGAAATGCGTCTATGACCGGCAGATTACACTTTTCAATGGAGAGATCATGAAGATTCTTGTTATTGGCGGAGGGGGGCGCGAGCATGCGCTTGTCTGGAAGATATCCGCTTCCCCTCTTGTCACGAAGATTTACTGCGCCCCAGGGAACCCTGGCACAGCATCACTCGCCGAAAATATCGACATAAAGGTTGATGAAACTGAAAAGCTCCTTGCATTTGCACTGGAGAACGGAATCGGACTCACCGTAGTCGGCCCAGAAAAGCCCCTGTCGCTTGGCATAGTGGACATTTTTGAAAAAAACGGGCTGAAAATATTCGGCCCTTCAAAGAGGGGTTCGCTGATTGAAGGGAGCAAGGCTTTTGCCAAGGATATGATGAAGAAATACAGCATACCTACGGCAGCCTACGGAGTTTTTTCAGATATCGGAGAAGCTGAAAGATTCATAGCGGAGACAGGCGCCCCTATCGTGGTGAAAGCTGACGGGCTTGCAGCCGGGAAAGGGGTGATCATAGCCAGGAGTTGTGCTGAAGCAGTGGAAGCCGCTCGCGACATGCTTTGCGAAAACACCTTCGGTTCTGCGGGCTCACGCATTGTCATAGAAGAGTTCCTCGAAGGAGAAGAAGCGTCTTTTCTGGTTCTGACTGATGGTAGAAATATTATCCCGCTAGCATCGGCACAGGACCACAAGGCGGTTTTTGATGATGACCGGGGTCCGAATACCGGGGGGATGGGCGCTTACTCTCCTGCGCCTGTTGTTACTGCCGATATACATGAAAAAGCCATGCGTGAAGTCATAGAACCGGCTGTTGCCGGTATGGCGGCAGAGGGGAGAATCTATCGTGGAGTTCTCTATGCCGGATTGATGATCTCCAACGGAAAGGTTAAAACCCTAGAATTCAATGCACGTTTCGGAGACCCAGAGTGCCAGCCGCTTCTTATGAGGATGAAATCGGATATCGTTCCACTGCTTTTAGCAATCGCCGATGGCAACCTCTCAGGCCATTTTGTTGAATGGCACGACAAGGCTGCGCTCTGCGTCGTGATGGCTGCCGAAGGGTACCCTGGTGATTACCGGAAAGGCGACCTAATATGCGGAATTGAAGATGCATCCGCTCTTAATGATGTCACGGTATTCCATGCAGGGACGGCTATGCTTGACGGCAGTTGCGTGACATCCGGCGGCAGAGTGCTTGGTGTAACCGCTCTTGGCGACACGATAAAAGACGCGATTGGAAGAGCGTACAACGGCGTTTCCAGAATAAACTGGAAAGGGGTTCATTACCGGCGTGATATCGGCAAAAAAGCCCTGACAGTGAGATAATATATGTTCACGAGGAGAAAAATATGACTCAACCTGAAGTACTTATTGTAATAGGGAGTGATTCCGACCTCCCTGTCGCACAGGAGACATTCCATATTCTGGAAAGATTCGGCGTAAAATATGAAGCCAGAATCTCTTCAGCTCACAGGTCTCCCGAAAGAACTTCCAGAATTGCGGCAGAGGCTGCCTCAAAAGGGGTAAAGATAATTATTGCCGGAGCCGGCATGGCGGCGCACCTGGCCGGAGTCATCGCCTCCTCTACAACACTCCCTGTAATAGGCATCCCAATGCCGGGGGGAGCGCTGAACGGGGTAGACGCCCTTTATTCAACGGTTCAGATGCCGGGAGGGATACCGGTTGCCACAATGGCGATCGGCAAATCCGGCGCCAGAAACGCCGCTATTTTTGCAATCCAGATACTTTCGCTTCAAAACCATAAACTGGCAGAGATGTTGCAAGAATACAGACATGAAATCGCTAAAGAGGTTGAGATGAAGGATCAGGAACTTATGAGCGGTATAAATGGACAGCCTGTTTTCCCTTGACACCTGTCGCGCTGCTGTAGTAGAAAATCATGCTTTTTCCGGTTTTTCCGGACTAAAACAAGAAAATCTTATATGGGGGTAGAAAATGAAGAAACTTGTTATTATGCTGGTTGTGGTTGCTTTCGCTGGGACGGCATTCGCCGAGGATGTAAAGCAATTCAAAAAAGGGGTGACATTCAATCACAAGGCTCACCAGCAGCGTGTATCCGGAAACTGTAAAAAGTGCCACAAAAAGAGTCCTGGCAAGATAGCTGAGTTTGGCGAGGACTGGTCTCACAAAACATGCAAAGGATGCCACACTGAAATGAAGAAGGGTCCCACCGCCTGCAAAGATTGCCACAAGCAGTAGCCGCGCAGGACTGAAGATATCTGAAAAACAGAAAAGGGTAACAGTTTTTGACTGTTATCCTTTTCCTTTTTCAATCTCGAGAGCTCCAGAGAAAATTATATGAAAATTTCGCTTCTCCAACCTCCAACAAAAAAATGAACATTTCATTCATTATTCCTGTAAAGCCGGATGGTTACGTCAAGGCCATTGAGTCAATCAAGAGTCTCGCCGGTAAAGATTTCACATGGGAGCTGCTCATAGCCTCAGGCAGCCAGCCGAGCCGTCAGAGAAATATTGCAGCCGTAAAAGCTTCCGGGGAAATATTATATTTTCTGGATGATGATTCGATGGTATGCAACAGCTCCATTGAAGCATGCCTGGAAGCAATGCGTGACAGCATGGTGACCGTTATCGGGGGGCCGTCTCTCACCCCTTCAGCCGATTCCTCACTACAGAGGCTTTTCGGAGCCGCGCTCGGGTCACTTTTCGGAGCTGGTAAGTCCCGCAGCAGATACAGGCCTGTCGGCAGACTCCGTGAAACATCCGAAAAAGAGCTTATCCTCTGCAATCTTGCTATCAGGAGAGATATCTTTTTGTCATCTGGCGGATTTGACGAGAGACTCTACCCGAATGAAGAGAACGAGTTGCTCGACAGACTTGCAATGCTTGGCCATAAACTGATTTACAATCCCCGGATGATTGTGGAGAGAAGCCAGAGAGCTTCGCTTTGGCAATTCTGCAGACAGTTTTTCAGATATGGTAGAGGGAGGGGAGAACAGACACGAATTTCAAAAAATCTCTCCTTTACAAAATTCATTCCGCTATTTTTTGTGACATATCTTCTGTTGCTTCCATTGTTCCCGACCGGAACGGTTTTTATAAAAATTCCACTTTTCTTCTACATCCTTACAGATGCTCTGGTCGCCGCAAAAATTGCCGCTAAAGAGAAAAACATTCTTTATTTTCTCCTTTTTCTGATTTTTCCGCTTATGCACTGCAGCAACGGGGTAGGGCTTCTCTCCGGAATTATAAAAGGGGGATCGCTGGAACCCGAGAGTCAGGAAATAACAGTGAAATGTTACGGGCCGGAAACTCTCTCTCTTCCCACTCGTTATAATATTGACAAAGAAGCCGCATAAAAAGAAGATATGACGGTCAGGCACCCCTTTTTTCAATTTTGTCTTTACAAGGCACAACCTACGAAGTCTGGAGCTTAGCGTGAGATTGAGTGTAGTTGTCCCGCTCTTCAACGAACAGGAGAATATTGAACCGCTTTACGTTTCGGTTAAAAACGCTCTGAAGCGTATAGGAGATGATTACGAAATCATCATGGTAGATGACGGTTCAACCGATTCGACGTTCAAAAACGTAAAGCTGCTGGCTGAACGGGATAGCATGGTCAAGGCGATAAGGCTGAGGAGAAATTTCGGGCAGACAGCGGCAATGTCAGCAGGTTTTGACGCATCAACCGGCGACATAATAATTCCGATCGACGGAGATATGCAGAACGACCCCGATGACCTGCAGAGGCTTATCGAAAAAATGGAAGAAGGATATGATGTTGTTTCAGGGTGGCGCAAGGAGAGAAAAGATACCTTCATAACCAGAAAGCTGCCGTCTGTCATCGCAAACAGACTTATTTCCTGCATGACCGGAGTATATCTGCATGACTATGGCTGCACCCTCAAAGCTTACAGGCGTGAAATTCTGGATGGAATCAACCTGTACGGTGAAATGCATCGTTTTGTTCCCGCCCTCGCCTCTCAACTTGGCGCCAGGGTCGCCGAAATTCCTGTCAACCATCGCCCAAGGCTCCATGGCGTAAGCAAATACAATATTTCCAGAACTCTCAGGGTGATTCTTGACCTCATTACGGTGAAGTTTCTTCTCTCATATTCAACCAAGCCTATCCAGCTCTTCGGGAAATGGGGCATGTACACATTCATGGCCGGATGTGCAACAGGCTTGATGACTATATACATGAAACTCTTCGAGCATGTCAGTATGAACCGCAACCCACTTCTCATAATGACCGCGTTTCTGGTTTTCACCGGTGTGCAGTTCATTGTAATGGGGCTTCTGGGAGAGCTGAACGCCAGGACTTACTATGAAACACAGGGAAAACCGGTTTATGTCGTGAGAGAGAAGATAAACATTGGATAATAACCGGTTAAAGATACTGATGCTGGCGCCAACCCCCTATTTTGCCGACAGAGGATGCCACGTAAGAATATACGAGGAAGCGAGAACGCTTGTTGAGGCCGGTTGCGATATCAGGATAGTAACTTACCATATGGGGCGCGACATGGATGGAATACCGACGGCAAGGACATTTCCTCTCCCCTGGTACAGAAAACTGGCGCCTGGGCCATCCTGGCACAAGCCGTTCCTTGATATTCTGCTTTTTTTCAAGGCCGCGCTGATATCTTCTGACTTCAGACCACATATAATCCACGCTCACCTTCACGAAGGGGCGCTTATCGGGATGGTGCTTAAAAAACTCCTTAAAATTCCACTGATCATGGATTACCAGGGAAGCCTTACAGCTGAATGCCTTGACCACAACTTTTTCAGAAAAGGGGGCCTGCTTTACTCTCTCTCCAATTTTGCGGAGGGGGTGATAAACAGGGCAGCAGATGCCGTGATAACAAGCACGACTGAAGGAGCGGTTGCGCTCTCTCAGAAATGGGGAATTTCTTCGCTGAAAGTAAACCCGGTGACAGACGGCGTAGACCCGGAACGTTTTTTCCCATGCAGTGGCGAGGAAATCAGAAAATTTTACGGGATACCTCTTGACATGCCTGTGATTGTATTTCTCGGCGTCCTCAACGAATACCAGGGAATCGACCTCCTCTTGCAGGCGGCTCTGATTATCAAAAAGAAGGGTATCACCACCCATCTCCTGATAATGGGGTATCCGGACACCCCATACCATGCGAAAGCGTCTGATATGGGACTGTCAGATATGATTACCTTCACCGGGAGGGTAGATTATGAAAAAATCTCATCTTTCCTCTCTGCCGGAAACATAGCCGTATCACCTAAGCTTTCCATGACAGAGGGCAATGGTAAAATTCTGAACTACATGGCTTCAGCCCTGCCGACAGTCGCGTTCGACACAGCAACAAACCGTGAGATATCAGGCGAAGCGGCTCTTTACGCCGATTATGGCGATCCGGATGATCTTGCCAGTAAATTGTCTGAACTTCTCCTTAATCCTGAGCTGATCAGGAAACTTTCGACGCTGGCTCGGGAAAGAGCCGTAAATATTCACTCATGGCAAGCCAGGGGGGGAGAAATAATATCTGTTTACCGGAAACTTCTTGAACCTGATTCTTGTGACTAAAACCGCCGTTTTTTTAATGGCAGAGAGGTGTGGCATTGCCCTGGCGATCTATAGGAATATTTGACTCCGGAGTAGGCGGCCTTACGGTGCTCCGTGAAATAATGAAAGTAATGCCCCAGGAAGACACCATTTACTTCGGCGACACCGCAAGAGTCCCTTACGGCACCAAATCTCCGGAGACGGTGATACGCTACTCTGAGGAGATCGCCGCTTTTCTGGTGAAAAAGGAGATCAAACTTCTTGTAGTTGCCTGCAACACCGCATCATCAGTGGCTCTCAGCACATTGAAACGCAAACTTGCCATACCCGTGGTAGGAGTCATAGAACCTGGAGCGGACAGGGCTGTAGAATTGAGCGCAACCGGCAGAATCGGAGTAATAGGCACAGCCGGGACAATCAGAAGCAGCGCCTATACGAAAGCTATCAAGAGAAGAGCTCCGGATTCGGTGGTGGTTACACGTGCCTGTCCTCTTTTCGTCCCTCTTGCCGAAGAAGGGTGGACAGATAACGAGGTGGCACGCCTTGCCGCTAAAATCTATCTGAATGAACTTAACGATTCGAGGATAGATACCCTGGTTCTCGGGTGCACCCATTACCCGCTTCTTAAACCTGTCATATCCGAAATTACAGGAAATGGTGTGACACTTGTAGATTCCGCCGAAGAAACCGCCCGCAGGGTGGCAGCTATACTCGAGCGGAAAAAACTGCTTCGCCATGCCAGCGAAACCGGAAACCATCATTATTATGTGACGGACATACCAGCCGGTTTCATACGCGTGGGAAACCGCTTTCTTGGCGGAAAGCTGGGAGATGTCTACCAGGTGAACCTGGAAGCAGAGGAGGATTGAAATGCCAGCCGGGAATCCCAGAGGGAGAAAGATAAACCACATTTTCCCCTTCCTGCTGATTGCTCTCATTTTTGCAGCGATCATATGGCAGAAATATGAGCAGAGCCGTAGACAGACGACAATTCCGCAGATCATGAAACAGGCTGTTGAAAAAAGCGCGGTTCTATTTTTTGTGGAAGACGGGACGCATCTGGGGAAAGAATCCAGGAAAATAGGCCATTGCGCAGAGACTACAGATTGCCTGAAAGATGTTCTGGCCGAACTCCTGAACGGAGCGATCAGCGACCTGGATGATGCGATACCCCCAGGAACCATTATTAACAGTCTGAAGATTGAAAAAGAAACGGCTTTTATCGATCTGAGCCATCATTTCAAGGAAGAGCTTCCCGAAGGGAGTTCCGCCGAGATGCTTGCCGTTTACTCCATTGTCAATACGGCCTGCACAAATTTCCCGGAAATAAAAAAGGTGAAGCTTGACATAGAAGGAAATCGGAATGTCGTGCTTGGGCATCTTGACTTGTCACTGCCCCTGGAACCTGATTACGGACTGGAGCGGAAGCCTGTCTCTGGCCACGGGGATAATTGAGCGCCGATTTTTGAGACAGGTTTTTAAGCAATGAACTGACCCATTTTGAGAGGAGAGGTTCGATGCTGAAACATACACCGATTATTCACGGTTCTGGATCATGCGCCGCAGAACCGGCATCCCTGCATGGATAGCGGCCTTTCCAGGCGGCATTCCGAAAGTAAAGCCAGATTGTTGAAAATTTCAGCTACAGTCCCCTCCCCTTTTATCTCTCCCTCATGCATAACGATAACCCTGTCACAGATAGCTATCACAAAATCCAGATCATGAGTGGCAAAAATCTTGGTATGGGAAAATTCGCCAAGCAGATTCAACATCTGCCGCCTTGAAAAAGGGTCAAGGCCGTTTGTCGGTTCGTCCATGACAAGTATGTCCGGCGACATTGAGAGGACAGTTGCTATTGAAACCCGCTTCTTTTCTCCTGCTGAAAGATGGTACGGCGCCTTGTCCGCAAGATGCCGCACCCCAACCACATCCATCGCCAGTTCAACCCTATCTTTCACTTCATTTTCCGACAATCCCAGATTCAGAGGACCAAACGCCACATCATCATAAGCGGTCGGCATGAAAAGCTGATCGTCAGGGTCATGTAAAACCATTCCAACCGTCCGTCTGACAGCCTGAAGAGTCTTTCCGGTTACTCTGCAGCCGCCGATTCTCACCTCTCCTGAGAGAGGCAAGAGCGAACCGTTAAGATGCATCAGAAGAGTTGATTTTCCGGCGCCATTGGCACCTATGAAAGCGACCGATTCTCCGTGGGTAATCCTGAAGGAGATATTTTTCAAAGCGACCGTCCCGTCCGGGTAACTGAATCCCAGATTTCTTGCTTCAACTATATGATGGCTCATCTGAAAGCTCCGTTATTAAAGATTGTTCCACCTAAAAGCTGATATTCATGCGGCAGTCCATGGTTTCAATATCTTCTATCAGCTCTCATGGCTTTGAAGCCGGACAATGAATCACCCCGCCGAAAGCAGCAGGGTATCTAGAAACTTATCGGATGCATTAATCACCCCTAGAGGCTGGTAATTGCAGCTTCAGAGATTAAAAAATAAAAAAACCGAGGTTCTTGCAGAAGCAGAAAAGATGTCATTCCCTTTACTTAATCGGGAGTACACTTTTTCAAGCATCTGAAACGACTGGATCCCCGATAGAACCATTCGGGGATGACCCCTTTTTGAAAGAGCCTGAACCTTTTCACATTTTGCCCGGTCATGGTCAAGGGAAATATTGCCCGAACAGATGGCAAAGCTCCTTGATTTATCACTTCATCAGGTATAATTTGACTGAGATAAATTTCAAAAGAAGGGTTTCATGCCAATATATCTGGATAACGCAGCGACCTCTTTTCCTAAACCTGAATCGGTCTACTCTGCTGTAATGCGGACAATGCGCGAAACAGGAGCTTCGCCCGGGCGCGGCGGGTACAGGATGTCACTTGAGTGCAGCAGGCTCCTCTATAAGACGAGAGAAGCGATAGCGCGGCTTTTCTCAATATCTGACACATCCCGCGTGATTTTCACTCATAGCGCAACCGAATCGCTGAACATGGCTCTGAGGGGAACACTTCTGCCGGGAGATCATGTCATAACCTCTGTTTTGGAACATAACTCTCTTATCCGGCCATTAAAGATGCTTGAGAAACAAGGAGTGAAGGTAACGCTGATCGAGGCAGCGGGTGATGGAGTACTGGACCCCGATGATTTTGCCTCTGCAATCCGCCCCGATACAAGGATGATTGCTGTTGGGCACGCTTCTAATGTTACCGGACGCATTCAACCGGTCTCCGAACTGGCTGATGTCGCACGGAAGGCTGGCGCTCTTTTCCTGCTGGACGCTGCACAAACAGCAGGGAGCGTTGAAATTGACGTTTCATTAATAGGGATAGATCTGCTGGCGCTTCCGGGGCACAAGGGACTATACGGCCCTCAGGGTACTGGAATCCTTTATGCCGGGGAAAAGGTCAAACTGAGACCGCTTCTGTATGGTGGTACCGGGACTGATTCGATAATTCAGGATCAGCCGGAGATAATGCCTGAAGGGTTTGAAGCAGGAACGCATAATATCTCCGGGATAGCCGGCTTGAAGGCAGGGGTTGAATTTGTTCTTGAAAAAACTGTCTCCGAAATCGGAAGGCGCGAACTGGAACTTGCGGCTTTTGCCGCCTGCAAGATAGAGGATATGACGGGAGCAAGGGTTCACGGGTTCAGAAAAGAAAGTTCTGCAGGGCTCTTTTCCTTTACAATTGAAGGGATTGATCCGGCTGAAATTTCATACCTCCTTGACCGCGATTTTGATATTTCATCAAGATCCGGCCTTCACTGCGCCCCCGGAGCGCACCGGGCGGTCGGTACTTTTCCAGAAGGAACCGTTAGAATAAGCCCAGGGTGGTTCAATACCAGTGATGAGATGAAACATTTTCTGGACGCACTGACGGAATGCGTCCGTTCATTGAGAGGTTGATTCTTAAGCGATGTATGATTACCAGAAGTGAACAACAAAGTTTATCAGGGCTTCGTGGATGAATGGTAATTAATTCAACCGGATTTGACTTTTCTTTCTTCATAATTTAAATTTTCAAGTTGATTTGTAATGGCTGTTTGATTGGATTTCCTGCTCTAATACCCGGGAGAAAATCTCATGCAAAAGGTACTGATTGTTGACGACAGCATTTCTGTCGCCAGGCAGCTAGAAAAAATCATTAACGAATCTGGTGATTTTACCTCTGCCGGACATGCAAGAAACGGAGCTGAAGCGATTAAAATGAATCATCTGGAAAATCCGGATATCATACTCATGGACATGAACATGCCTGGCATGGACGGCTTGACTGCGCTTCGAAGTCTCATGGCTCTTGACAAGGAGGTCAAGGTGGTCATGGTAACTTCGCTAGGGGGGGTTGGAGACAAGTTCACCGAAGCCATCAAAATGGGAGCCAGAAATGTTATTTCAAAGCCTTTTGACGCCGAGAACATACTCCGCATAATACGAGCGCTATGAAAATGACGCTCCGTTGGACAGGGAAAGGGGAGAGAAGATGGCAGTCAGATTTTTCGGGCAGTTTCTGGTTGAAAGAGGGGTTGTTACAAGCGAAAAACTCCTCTCCGCTATAGAACTTCAGGAGCAGAGAAACCTGAAACTCGGTGAAATGGCCGTGAATATGGGTTTCATAACTCATGACGACATCGAACGTTCGCATAACGCTCAATATTCGAACGACATGAAACTTGGCGACCTGCTGGTTCAGATGGAGCTTCTTACCCCCGCCCAACTTTCAGAGGTTATTGAGAAGCAGAAGGAAAATCGTCTCTACATCGGGGAGGCGCTTGTTCAGGTAAACGCCCTGTCAGCCGAAGAACTTGAACTTCAGCTTGCTGCATTCAGAGAGGATCAGGCGCAGTATGTTTCCGACCGTATTGAACTCCCAGCTGGAATCAAGAACCGGGCCGTATGGGAAATAGCTGCCGACCTGACCTACAAGATGTTGACAAGGATAATCGGGCTCAACTTCCGCCCTGAAAAAAGCATTGTAGTAACTTCATTCACAGCAGGCAATATTGTCGCCGGAATCGATTTTAACGGCGATGTGAGCGCGAGATATATCCTGTCTGCTTCAAAGAAAGTCAAGGAGAGCATAGCAAAGGCAATTCTCAGGGAAGAAAACGTGGAGTCGGAACCTGCTGAAGTCATTGAGGACTCTGTAATGGAGTTTGTAAATGTAGTATGCGGGAACATAGCTGCTAAAGCTTCCCAGAGCGGAGTGGTGCTAGACATACTCCCCCCGGTCATCATAAGACAGAAAGAGGAGCAGCCCATAACGGTTCCAGACGGAAGAATCGGCGTAAGCTTTCCGATTCATGTCGCCGATGGCGAAAAAATAGAAATCATTTTGCTCATAAGACAGTAGCTGCACGAAGAAGCGATACAGAACCGGAAGAGTATTGCAGGTCAGCCGCTTTTGCCGGTTTCCATATAACTGTTGAATCTTTTCACATGGTCAAGCGCCATGTCGCGAGCCCTTTCAGGATCGCGTAAAATCACGCCGCCAACTATTTCTTTCAGATCATTCAGATTCTCCTCAAGGAGCCTCTTTGACCAGGGGAGATAATTTTCATAATAGGTGTGTATATTATGGTAGACGCTCTCAAGCGCGCTTATGAACAGCTGGTTCCCGCTGGCGCGTGCCACAGCCAGATGAATCTCTTCATCGGTTCTTATAAAGCCGTCCCACCCCTTCTTCCCCTCTTTCAGACAATTATCCGCCTTTGAGAGGAGAACACGGAGCCCCTCCATACCAGATTCGTTGATACGCTCAGCGGCAAGAGCGGCAACATCTCCCTCCATACCGACCCGAAACTCCGCGAGGTCTCTCAGGGAAACTGACCGGTTTCTGATAAGGAGCCCTATATTCTCGCTCAGTTTTTCACTGTTGATCTCCCTGACTATTGAACCGCCGGCTACCCCGGTTCTTATCTCGATCATCCCTTTCTGTTCAAGCACACGGAGAGCCTCCCGCAATGTCCCGCGGCTTATCCCGAACTGCTCCTTCAAATCTCTTTCAGCCGGAAGCTGGCTCCCTGGCTGCAGCTGGCCGTTTATTATCGCTTCCTGGATCTGTTCGACCACATCCTGGTAAGCCTTGTTCTGTTTGACAGCCTTGAACATAATGTTCCCTCTTATTCAATTTTTGTAATAATAGCATTCAAGTTTGAATATGGCAACAACAGAGTAAGTTAATGCATTGAAATAATTCAATAATATTTCTCTAGGATTATGTCGGACCAAGTCTTAGTTATAGCGGCTCCGGTTTTCTTGGACAGAGAAATGAGGTAAATTTCTTGTTCAAGGAGACCACCAATGAAAAAGAATGTAGTTGTCAGTCCCGGTGCAGCGGAAGGAGAGCGGAGCTCGACTGGAGCTGCACCGGAAGTCAAATGTTGGAGCGCGAATCGCAAGAAGGAAGTTGTCCTCCGTCTCATGCGTGGCGAACCGGTAGATGCCCTCTCTCGTGCATTGGGCACCGAGATTTACCGCCTGGAGGAGTGGCACCAGAAAGCACTCCAGGGTATTGAAACCGCTCTCAAGGCTCGCGAGGGCGATCCGCTGGCAGCCGAACTCGACGCTGCCATGCGTCGGATCGGTGAGATCACCATGGAGAACGAACTCCTCCGCGAGAAAGCGAGGAGAGCCCACCCTTTGGGATTCAGGAGATCGAAGAAATGAGCGCTACGATCTCCGAAGCAACCGGCAAACCTTACGGCATTCAACGCGTCTGTGACACTTGGGAAATGCCACGCTCATCGTTCTACACCCGCAAGTCTCGGCGGCTTGAATCGCCTGTTCCGCAGAAGCGAGGTCCCAAGACACTCGTGACTGATGCCGAACTGCTTGCTCTCATTCGTGACGATCTTGCCACATCGCTGTTCACCGGTGAGGGACATCGCAAGGTCTGGGGGCGGATTCGCTTCGTCAAGGGCATCAAGGTCGGCCGCAAGCGGGTTCTGCGCATCATGCGGGAAGAGAAGCTGCTTTTACCGCATCGGGTCGTTCAGGGTGGAAAGCAAGAGCATAAGGGCAAAATCATCACCACGGTGCCCAACGACATGTGGGGTACCGACGGCACGAAGATCTTCACCGTTGACGATGGCTGGTGCTGGCTTTTTACGGCGATTGAGCATTGGAATGCTGAGTGCGTCGGCTGGCACCTTACCAAGACCGGCGACCGGTTTGCCGCTTTACAGCCGATTTCCATGGCAGTTAACCAACGATTCGGCTCTGTTGGCAAAGATGCTGCCAGGGGACTGACGTTGCGAATGGATAACGGTAGCCAGTACCTCTCGGAGCACTTCCAGAACCAGATCAAATTCTGGGGGATCGCACCGAGCTTTGCCTTTGTATCGCAGCCCCAGACCAACGGGGTGGCGGAGCGTTTCAACAAGACTCTCAAAGAGCAGATCATCTACGGCCGTACCTACCGGAACATCGAAGAGTTGCGGATTGCGGTCACTGTGTTGGATAACCACTCCGCGCATATTTCAAAGGAAACCATGAAATATCTGGCCACACGGCCTGGAAGATTTGAGTATGTCCACACTCCAAAGCACGGCTCCTGGTTGAATCTGGTTGAGTGTGCATTTTCAGAAATGGCCCGATCATTCTTGCGTCACATCCGCGTTACTTCCAAGGAAGAACTGAAAGAGCGGATACTCAAAGGAATTGCTGACATCAATGAGGCACCTGTCCCATTCCGTTGGAAGAAATTTGATCTGGAACTGACTTGATTTGTAATGCTATTTATGAAACGAACTACTAGTGGCGATTCATGAAAAGCAGACTTGAATTTCTATACAGAATAGGTTACAAGGGCTAATTGATTGAATCGCTCTTTTAACGTACATTTCAGTCAAATTACTCAAAAAAAATGGTGCACTGATGGTGTACTAAAGTGCAAAAAACGGCAGCAGATGACAAGAAAAAGCAACAGATAGCAACAAAGTCTACAGAAAGTTAACATATTGGAACAAAACAGCTAAATGTAGAGTTTACCGAGTACGGAGAGGTGTCCGAGTGGTCGATGGTGCCTGACTCGAAATCAGGTGTACGGAAACGTACCTAGGGTTCGAATCCCTACCTCTCCGCCAGCTATATAGTTTCCATCCGGAAACTCCGGATGAGAAACAGCCGGTTTCCGATTCGGAAAGCGGGGATTTTTTCTTCTGCCAAGGAAACCGAGGATTTACGCGGAGGCGTACAGAGGTACGCCGCACAAGAAAATCCGAAGATTGACGCCACCAGGGGGAAAAAGCACCCTTTCCGGACGGAAACTATATAATTTGTTCCCCTTCTCCTGAAACAGGTGCCGGCATGTCAATCCGTCTGAAACTCCTGATAATACTTCTTCTGATATCAACATCGGCTTCAGCGGCCGGGAGCCTCCATTCGGTCGAATGGAAATTTTACCATTTCAACGGCAAAAAAATCATTCATGGAAGGCCTGAGCCAGGGGTCGATTTCATAGCAATTGCGGACGGGATACGACCAGCGATAGCCCGGAGCGAAGAGAGGCTTGACCCGGTTCCTCTCCCCCCGGACAGAGGAGGGGTGGCAGGTATCGCCTATATCGCCGTTTCAGGCGGCAAATCAGGTATTCAACATGAATATCTACCTGCCGGACGGATGAAGCTGAATCTTGCCTCCGGCAATAAGATAATTGCAACCCTTGAAACCGGAGAGAACGGATATTTTGCCGCAGATCTGCCGCCAGGGCGCTACAGGATCGGGATTTCACCTTTTTTTTCGGATGTTTCGATTGAAAAAGGGGTTACTGCGATAGTATCAATAAGAGCAGGCAAAAGGATGGTGGACTGATGAGAACCAGATTTCACGGCAGCCTCTGCATACCTCTTTTTTTTATTTTAATATTTTCTTCAGCCGCATTCGCCGGAATTCTGGATGATTACTACCTGGAGCGCTTCGGCGAGAAACCTTCAGCAGCCGAACTTCAAAAAAGAGTTCTTTTGCAGGAAAAAGCCGAAGAAGTGCAGGAAAAATGCGGCACACCGCTCAAACGGGAGCTTAAAAGAGACTGGAGGTTTCTGGAGCAGAATACGCAGAAGGTGCTTGCAAAACAGCTCGCCTACCCGGTGCTTTATGTCGAAAGGACATACGTTTCATCAGGCGGCCATTTCAGAATCCACTTCGCAAGCAGCGGCTCTGACGCACCACCCATGGCGGCATCGGATGCGATGACTCCCGACTGGATAAAGACCGTTGCGACAACTTTCGAGAGCATCTACACCTACTATCAGAATCAGGGGTACAGGACACCTCCGAACACCCCATACGAAGTTTATCTGAAGGATCTTGCGCCACAGGGGATATACGGACAGACAACAAGCGATGTGAAGACCCCCGCCTCCGGCTTCCCATACGCATTTTCAAGCTGGATCGAGATAGACAATGATTTTACCAACGATATCTACAAGCCATCCCAGTACACCGCTCTGCAAAGCCTTCAGATAACCGCGACGCATGAGTATCACCATGCGATACAGTACGCTTACAATTACTACTTTGAAAACTGGTACGCCGAGGCGACATCCACCTGGTTTGAAGACGAGATATATGACTCTGTGAACCAGCTTTACAGCTACATAGACCCCTGGTTCAAAAACAGCAGGCTCGCCTTTGACACCGACGTGAGCAAAAACAGCGGAGGCGGCTATGGCCGCTGGATTTTCAACCGCTACCTGGCCGAAAAACATGGCGCCGCAGCAATCCGGAAAAACTGGGAAAAACTTGCCGTAACCGAGCCCATGAACAACGCCGATATTCCGATGGTGCCGGTTATAGACTCCGTTGTTTCCGAATCATACAAAGGGTCGTTTGCTGCTGACTTTTTCGATTTTGCAAAAAGGGTCTATAACCGTGACTGGACAACACATTCAACAGAACTGAAACAGATGCCGGCGTACGCTCCGGTATACACCGTTTCAGCATATCCGGCCTCTCCGACATCCATATCGCTGCCGCACTATTCATTCGCTTACTACAAGTTCTCCCCTTCAGCCGGAGCACCTTCCGACCTGACTATTTCACTCAAAGGGACATCCGGGATTAAGGCTTCTGCCTTCAAGAGTGACGGGGGGAAAGTTACTGAATTCGCATTCAGCAACATGAGTGGTTCAAGCGTCACCATACCAGGTTTCAGAAACTCTTCGGAAGCGGCGCTCCTTGTCGCGAACACAACCGATGTTGATTACCATTCTGCAAATTTCAGCACCGACGGCAGAACCCTGACTGTCACCGAGCCTCCGGACAATCCTGTTTATGACGATCAGTCGTCATCATCTCCTTCAAACGGAGGTTCGTCATCTTCCGGCAGCAGCAACGACGATAACAACTTAACAGCAAAATGCTTCATAGCGACTGCGGCTTATGGGAGCTATCTCGACCCTCATGTCCAGGCGCTGCGAGATTTTCGCGACAGATATCTTCTCACCAACCCTCCAGGGCGCCTGTTTGTCGCTTTTTACTATCACACAAGCCCTCCTGTCGCGGACTTCATAAGCCGGCACGAAACTCTCCGGAAAATCACACGCTTCGTTCTGGCTCCGGTTGTCCTTGCGGCGTCATACCCTGTAATCTCTTTTCTCATGTTGCTGCTCTTCTCAGCGGTCGCAATCTTCATGATAAGAACCTGCAAGCCTGCTGCAAATTTCAAAGGAGCTGAACCTCCTCTTAAGGAGCCAGCTTTAAACGGAGATGACAGATGAATGAGCAGGCAGGAATAAAGTGGAGAAATGTGCTTATTGTAGACGACTCTCCTGAAAACATCATAATTCTGAAGGCTGCGCTGGCTGATGGGGATTACGGCATAAAAATCGCTCTGGACGGCGAAAAGGCGCTGGAAATCGCAAACACGACTCCGATCGACATAATTCTGCTGGATGTAGTCATGCCAGATATGGACGGTTTCGAAGTATGCAGAAGACTGAAGGAAAATCCGAGAACAGCGAGCATCCCGGTAATTTTCGTCACGGCAATGAACGAGGTTGCGGATGAGGAGACCGGCTTTGCTTCAGGCGGGGTAGACTACATAACAAAACCTGCGAGCGCTTCCATCGTAAGAGCACGTGTAGCTACACATCTTGCCCTTTACGACCAGAATCAGGAGCTTGAAAAAAAGGTGAGGGAGAGGACTGCTGAAGTAGTTGAAACCAGGCTGGAGATAATCCAACGGCTTGCCCGTGCCGCTGAATACAGGGATAACGAAACCGGAGAGCATATCGTAAGGATGAGCAGATATTGCCGCATAATTTCGCTGGCATCCGGACATTCAGCGGAGTACGCCGAAATGATTCTGAACGCTGCTCCGCTTCACGACATCGGAAAGATCGGAATACCAGACGCCATACTGCTGAAGCCTGGCAGACTTGACAGGGACGAGTTTGAAATCATAAAGAGCCACTGCGTTATCGGCCATACGATAATAGGAGATCATAGATCGAAGCTGCTTCAGACAGCCTCCATGATAGCGCTCAGGCATCATGAGAAATGGGACGGCAAAGGCTACCCCGGCGGGATATCAGGCGAAGATATCCCGATCTCCGGAAGAATTATAGCCGTTGCCGATGTATTTGATGCACTGACTACCACCCGCCCTTACAAGAAAGCGTGGCCGCTGGAAAAGGCTGTCGATGAGATAAAGAGAGAGAGCGGCGCACATTTTGATCCGGCTGTTGTCGCTGCTTTTTTAAAGAGTCTGCCGGAGATAATCGAGGTAATGCATAGCTGCAAGAAAATTCAAGGATAACCGGAACTTTTGCAAAGCAAAACTAACTCGCTAATTCCTGGCTACCCTGCCCTGCCTTCTCTTTCCGTGTCGGAAGCATCCTGTTTTTTTCATCCACAAAAACAAGCCTTGGCTCATGGCTAAGAGCTTCTGCCTCATCCATATTGACAAAACTGGCGATTATCACTAGATCTTTTGGCGACATCAGCCTCGCCGCTGCACCGTTAAGGCAGATGACCCCCGAGCCACGCTTCCCTTCTATGGCATAAGTTTCCAGCCGGTTCCCGTTCGTGACGTTCCAGACAGCGACCTTTTCATAGGAAACGATATCAGCCGCATCCATAAGGTCGCGATCTATCGTAACGCTCCCCTCGTAATGAAGGTCAGCTCCGGTTACCGTCGCGCGGTGTATCTTGCTCTTAAGCATTATTCTCTGCATTTTACAACTCTCCTCCCAGAATAGTGTTGTCTATTAGTCTTGTTTTTCCGATCCTGACAGCCATGGCAAAAAGCGTCCCGTCTGAAACTGTACCAACCTTTTCAAGGGTTTCACCATCCACGAATTCAATGTAGTCAATGCCGGTTGACTCAGGTTCTATTATCCGCATTGCAGCTTCACAAAGCGTATCTGCCCGGGTTTCACCGTTTCCGTACATATCACGCACCTTGACAATAGCCCTGAATAGCGCCGTTGCTCTCTCTCTCTCAGCATCAGAAAGATACGCATTCCTTGAACTCATCGCCAGGCCGTCCGGTTCGCGGACTATCTGCATCCCGATGACCCTTGGCGGCATATCCAGATCGGCAACCATCCTTTTGATCACTAAAAGCTGCTGATAATCCTTCCTGCCAAAGAAAGCCAGATCAGGCGTTATGATATTGAAAAGCTTTGCTACGACCGTAGCCACACCGTCGAAATGCCCCGGCCTCTTTGCCCCACATAACGGGTATGAAAGCTCGCCAGTTGATATGCGTGTCTGAAAACCTGGCGGATACATCTCCTCAGTCGCAGGGGCAAAAATCAAATCAACGCCATGCTCCAGAGCTATTCTGCAATCCCGCTCCATCTCTCTCGGATAGGAGTCGAGATCCTCGTTCTGGCCGAACTGGATCGGGTTGACAAAAACGGAAAGGACAAGATTATCCGCCTGTTTCCTCCCTTCGCGCAGGAGCGAGATATGGCCGTCGTGGAGAAAGCCCATTGTAGGGACAAGGGCTATGCTCTCCCCCTTTTTTCTTATTGATGAGGCAATCTGCCGCATCTCTTGCCTTGTTTTTACAATTTTCATGCAAATTCCCTTCATCTGGCCGGGCATAATCGAAAATATAAAGACGCCTGCAGAAAATGCAAAGCTTGTACTCCGGATGAGTAAAAGGGGCGCACCCCGGCAGAGTCAGTTGAATGAATGTGCGTCATCAGGAAAAACGCCGCGCCGCACTTCATCTGCGTATGTCCTTATCGCCGTGGTGATGATCGGCGCCAGTTCCGCGTAACGTTTGACGAACTTCGGGGAATATTTTTCGCAGAGGCCCAAAATATCATGGATTACAAGCACCTGGCCATCACACATTTGACCTGCGCCGATTCCGATCGTAGGTATGGTCAGCTCGGCGGTGATAACAGCGGCAAGCCTGGATGGGATCCCCTCCAGCACGATGGAAAACGCGCCGGCCTCTTCAACGGCTTTAGCGTCTCTGAGTATCCTCTCCGCCGTTTCGTCACGCCCTTGAATCTTGTACCCCCCCATCCGGTGCACCGATTGCGGCGTAAGACCGATATGCCCCATTACAGGGATATCCATGCCAACTACTGCCGCAACAACTTCGGCCATATTTTCTCCCCCCTCTATCTTTACAGCCTCCGCTCCTCCCTCCTTGATCATTCTTCCGCAATTCCTCCTGGCTTCATCAATTCCTGTCTGGCACGACATGAACGGCATATCGACAACGACAAGAGAAAAAGGGCGTGAACGGGCGACAGCCTTCAGGTGGTAAAGCATCTCATCCATCGTCACAGGAAGGGTGGTATCGTGCCCGGAAAAGACTACCCCGGCAGAGTCCCCTACAAGGATTATGTCTACTCCGGCGCTGTCGACAAGACGCGCGGAAGGGTAATCATAGGCGGTCAATGCCGCGATTCGCTCCCCCTCTCTCTTCATCTTCGAAATATCCGGTATGGTGATTTTTTTTCTCATGACTCCCTCGCATTGAATCTTGTCCTTTTTGAGCCGCCAGCAGCCGCAGACCAGAAAAAGCCGCTTATGAACGAAAAAACGCGCCAGATTTAGGGGCGCGCAGAAAAAGAACAACAGGAGATTTTTATCGCATCTCCTTGCATATATTCCATTCCGTCCCGGTTCAACAGAATCCGCGCGGTATTTTTATGTCGTGACTGTCAAACAGCGATCGGCTCCCGTACAGGGTAGCCGTCAAGTGGAATTCTTTTCAGGTTCTTGCAAAAATAATAAAAGATATCATTACCCTTTGCGTAATCAGGCATCCGCTTTTTCAACTATCTGAGAAAACCGGATCCCGGATAGAGCCATTCGGGGATGACAACCTTTTTGCAAGAACTTTTTTATAACAGAAAAAACTACCCCGGCGCCAGCATAAACATCATATCTGGCAGGTCAGGCTCTTCATCGACTCAAGCTCGCGGATCACCTCCGCGCTTTCATTGCGTCTCTTCTCCATGTTGTCAAACATTTCCCTCACCATCTCGCTCACAGATTCCATCGATTTAGTTATCCGTCGTCCGTCTTCGACCTGACGCGATGTCGATTTGACCATTTCGTGCGCCATATCCTTGATTGTCTCTATTGACCTGACAATGCTTCTCGTAGCCTTTGACTGATCAGTTGAGCCGGTAAAAATCTGTGTAGTCATTGAACTTATGTCTTCCATCGATTTTGCCACCAACTGGACACTGCGCGCCTGCTCTTCGGTCGCCAGCTTTATCTGCTGCGTCATATCCATGGAACAGACCGACCTGTCAAAAATGGCCTTGAGAGATTCGCCGGTTGAATGCCCGAGCTCCACACCCCGTTGAACGAGGCTCTTGCTTGCCGTTATGTTGCTGGAAGCGGTTTTTGATTCGCTCATTATCTCTTCAATTATCCCGGTTATTTCACCTGTGGAATGCCCGGTCTGAAGCGAGAGATTTCTTATCTCATCCGCCACCACTCCGAAGCTCTTGCCATATTCACCAGCCTGCGCGGCGATGATCGAAGCGTTGAGAGCCAGCAGATTCGTCCTTTTTGTAATGTCGTTTATAACTTTTATTATGTTTTCTATTCGCGCGCTTTTTTCGGAAAGACGCTTTATTGCGGCGTAGGAGAGTTCGACAGAGCTCTGAATCTCGGCAAGCGAATCTATCGTCTCAGTCACAACGGCTATGCTCTCGTCCGCCTGCGATTTCACCTGGCTGGATACTTCATGCGAAACCGCGGCATTCTGCTCGACGTTGCTGATAGTGCTGTTTATCTCCTCCATCGCGGAGGCTGACTGGAGCACTATCCCCGTAAGATGGTCAAGATTTCGCGTCACCTCTTCAATGGCGACCGAAATTTCGTTCACTGCGGTGCTGGTCTCGTCAACAGACGCCATGATCCCCTCCGACGCTGATGCAATAACGGCAGTCCCGTCGGCTACTGATTCAAAGCTGTCCTTAAGGTTAAGAATATTTTTTGAATATTCGTCCCTGCTGCCGAGAAGAAAGGCGAATGAGCTCTCTATTTCACTTGTCAGGGTATCTATGGATGTAAGGAGGTTTATTCTGGTAAACGCCGATGCTACCTGGTCGGCAAAGAGCATTATCGTATCCACGTCAGAATCGTTAAGCGCCCTGCGGCTCGACTTGTTGTCAATGGCGAAAACTCCTATGGTTTCCCCCTTCACCACGATAGGGCAGAGGATGAAACTCCTGGAGCGGAGGGGACCAATAGTATCAAACGGGGGCTGAAGATGGTAATCTGGGGTATAGTTTGCAATATTTTCAATAAGATAGACCTTTTTCTCAGAAAAACATTTGTAAATCACCCCGATCCTGTTGTCAAGCGGTAGCCTGGTATCCTTGACATTGAACGATTCTGTGCCGGCTGTCGTGACAAAACGGAGATGTTCGCCGTCATGGGTCGTCATCAGGACATTTACCCTCTCGTATCCGAGCACATCATGCAACCCTTCGGCGCAGAGCATCAGTATCTCATCCAGATTGAGAGACATCTGTATCTTGCTGCTTATATGATGAAAATTCTTTATATTGCTGTCGAGCACCTTGTAGCGGTTTTCAAAAAGCTCTTTCTGGGATGCGACTTCAGAATGGAGGATATCGAGCTCCTCGGCTCGTCGCTCCAGTTCATCCCCGTTCTTGCCGATCAGGTAGCCGAGGATTGAAAGAACAACAGCCGTACCGAACCCCATGTAGTTGTATAGCACGAGGTTTTCCGTCTGACCGAAAATGTCATTGTATACCTGTTCCAGCACAGAGGACGAACCGTCGAAAAAAAAGAGTATCTTGATCATCATCCACCCGACAGGGGCGCTGATGCCTAGAAAAAAACCGGTGGCAGAGTAACGTTTTGATTTTTTCATGTTGAGTTGCTCTCTTGCGAATCATTGAGTGGCATCTAGTGTTTTGGGCTACAGGTTCAGGTCAATTTCTTGTATCAGCATTTTCAGAGGCGAACTTCTGGTCAATCGAATCATGTATCTCATCTGTCACCTTTTCTGAATCGTCCATGTTGTACGCAATGATATTTTTCAGATGAATATACGAATCCAGATCGATCTTATCGAATGAAAAGCCGATTCCGTAGTCGGTAATCCGGCAGACTCTTCCGTTAAAGTCAATGGATAATTCCGGAGCTGTCCCGGTGAGTATGATCCCTATTTGAACCTCTTCGCCTATGGGAAGCCTTTCTGCTGTCTCAAGATACATCCCGTTCATGCTCAAATTCTCGACTATGCCCCGGAATTGTCTCCCGTTGCACGATATTACGGCTGAAACGTTGAATCTGACCCTGGAAAATCTCCTCGTACTCATATGTGCCACTCCTTCACGGAAGATAAAAACCGGTCAAGCCTTCCCCGCCGAGCCCAGAACCGCCTCGTTTTTATGTTTTATAAGCTTTATCAGCTCTTTTCTTGCCTCTCCCAGATATTTTCTCGGATCAAACTCTTTCGGATCTTTTGCAAAATATTCGCGTATCTTTGCGGTAAATGCCAGGCGGCCATCCGAATCGATATTTATCTTGCATACTGCACTTGCCGCCGCTCTTCTCAACTGTTCCTCCGGCACTCCAACCGCCCCTTCCATCCTGCCTCCATGACTGTTTATGAGATCAACATACTCCTGAACCACGGATGAGGCGCCATGCAGGACAATCGGAAAGCCTGGAAGCCGCTTTTCGCACTCTTCAAGGATGTCGAAACGGAGAGGGGGAACAGGTCTGCCAGGTTTGAATTTGTATGCGCCATGGCTTGTGCCGATCGAAATGGCGAGCGAATCTACACCGGTTTTAAGGACAAAATCCTCGACTTCTTCAGGTTTGGTATACGTGGAATGTTCCGCGGAGACATCATCCTCGATTCCGGCCAGTACACCGAGTTCCCCTTCGACTGTGACATCATGCTGATGCGCGTACTCTGCAACCCTTCTGGTGAGGGCGATATTCTCATCATATGGAAGATGCGATCCGTCAATCATGACGGATGAAAAGCCGCTCTCGATGCATGATTTGCAAAGCTCGAACGAGTCTCCGTGGTCCAGATGCAGACATACAGGAATGTCAGACCCCATTTCACGCGCCATCTGCACCGCTCCCATCGCCATGAAGCGAAGCATCGTTTCGTTGGCGTAACTTCTCGCTCCCTTTGAAACCTGTATTATCACGGGAGAAGAAGTCTCTGCACAGGCTGTTATAATCGCCTGAAGCTGCTCCATGTTGTTGAAGTTGTAGGCCGGAATAGCGTATTTACCGGCCATTGCCTTTTTGAAGAGCTCCCTGGTGTTAACAAGTCCAAGCTCCGCATAATGCACATGCCTGCTTTCCATGATCCCCCTCCGATCTTTGACAAACAGTGATTTGAAGCGCCCTTTCCGGACTAAAACTAAATATCATGTAAACATGGGGGTTGCAAGGATTAATCGGGATTTGGTACACCTTGAAAATCAATCTTGCGTGAGTTGAGCCTCAATGAAATCTCCCGGAAGAATATTCACCTTATGACAGCAATACTGCTGACAGTTTAAAAAGTTTGAACCGGAGGCGCACAATGCCTGAAAATGTGACATTCACCCCTTCACTTCTGGAAACCGATTGTCTGATAGATGTAAGGACGCCACTTGAATATGAGGACGACCATATTCCAGGAGCTGCCAACATACCTCTACTGTCAAACGGCGAACGGGTTGAAATAGGTACAATTTACAGGGAAAAAGGGTCTCAGGAGGCCAGGATACGCGCCCTTGAATTAACGTGCGAAAGGTTTCCTGAAATAGTACGGGAAATTTCATCAGTCGCATCCGGGAGACCAGTTCTGGTCTACTGCTGGAGAGGGGGGATGCGAAGCAGGTCTGTCGCCATTCTTCTGGAATCCACAGGCTATACGGTACGTCAACTCAGAGGGGGATACAAGGCTTTCCGAAAGCATGTGACTGAATACTTCGAGCGATTCACCCCGCCGGCGCCGCTTTTTATTCTCCACGGGATGACCGGGTCGGGAAAAACCTCTTTTCTTAACAGTCTGAATCAGGAGCTTTTCAACATAATCGACCTTGAGGGGTTGGCCAGGCACAGAGGTTCCGCCTTCGGCGCGCTCGGTTTCGAAAATCAGCCGACCCAGAAGAAATTCGAGACATATCTCTGGAACAGTTTCCGGACTGCAGAGAACGGACGGCCGATAATTCTTGAAGGGGAAAGCAGAAGGATCGGCTCCGTCGCATTGCCTGGAGAACTTTATGAAAAAATGGGGAAAAGCGTCAGGATATGGTGCCATGCCTCAATTGAAACGAGGATAAAGCAGCTCTCCCTGGAGTATGGATATGAAAAGTACAGGGAAGAGATGGAGGACGCTCTCCTGCGGATCAGGAAAAAGCTCGGTCACAAGCATTATCAGGAGGTGAGGAGAACCCTGGATGAATGGAATGTCGAAGCTCTTGCGCGGGAACTTGTGACAAATTATTATGATAAGCTTTATTACAGAAACCGCGACTGGACGGCCGATTTTGAACTGTCGCTGGACGAGCCTGAAAAAGCGCGGGAGTCTCTTGCGGCTTTCATCCGGAATTTCAGGATGGACTCCATTTTGAACAGTGCACCTTAAAATGCAGACGCAAAGGCATTGCAACCACATTTTTTTTCGTTTATCTTTATTCGGATTTTAACTGTATTGTCATATCGGAAAGCATGAATGAACCCGAAAACAGGGCATGCTAATGGAAAAATTAAAAAAGTGCGGTTCTTGCAAAAACAAAAATTTTGCAAGAACCTAAAGTTTTTCAGGAGAGCCTTGCACATATTCTGCCTTATGTGAACCGGCTACAAAGGATATTTATCAAGGGATAAAGAGAGTAAAGAGGATTGAATAAATGGGAATAGCGGTTGTCGGCACTGTGGCTTTAGACACGGTTGAAACGCCTTTCGGAAGGGCAGAAGATGTTCTGGGGGGCTCCGCCACCTATTTTTCGGCTTCGGCAGGCTTTTTCACCGATGTCTCACTTGTAGCGGTCGTAGGCGACGATTTTCCTGAGGAGCATATCCGTTTTTTTCAGTCCAGGGATATCAATATCGATGGCCTGCAGAGAAAGGAGGGGAAGACCTTTCACTGGAGAGGAAGGTACGGATACGACCTTAACGAGGCCGAAACAGTGGATACGCAACTTAACGTCCTTACAGGTTTTTCCCCCCGCCTCCCGGAATCCTGCCGCGACGCCGAATTTCTATTCCTCGCCAACATCGATCCGGATCTTCAGATGCAGGTTCTTGAACAGGCGAAAAAACCGGCGCTTGTCGCCTGTGACAGCATGAATTTCTGGATATCATCAAAACCGGAGTCGTTGAAAAATGTTCTCAAGAGAGTAGACCTGGCCATTATCAATGAAGGGGAGGCAAGGCAGCTCACAGGAGAGCCTAATCTCGTCAAAGCCTCAAAAATCATCCTCTCTCTCGGTTGCGGGCGCCTGGTCATAAAGCGGGGGGAATACGGCGTGCTTATGTTCACAAACGACACGGTCTTTGCCGCACCGGCATATCCGCTTGAAGAGGTCTTTGACCCCACCGGAGCCGGCGACACCTTCGCCGGAGGCTTCATGGGGTATCTGGCAAACAGCGGCGACCTGAGCGAGGAAGGTTACCGCCAGGCAATAATTTTCGGAAGCGTAATGGCCTCTTTCAATGTCGAAGATTTCAGCCTGGAAAGAATGAAGCGCCTCTCATATCGTGAAATCGAAGCAAGGTACAGAAATTTCAGATATCTTACCACTTTCAGGGACATTATTTGAGAAACATGAGAAAAACTGCATCTGCACTTCTGTTATTGCTCCTCCCCTGCCTTTCAATACAGGGGTGCGCCACAACCGGCTCCAGCGAAAAGAAAAATTCAAACCCGGTTCTCTACCACTACCAGATGGGGCTTTCATACCTGGGAGAGAGCAATTACACCGATGCGCTTATAGAGCTGACAGAAGCTGACAGGCTTGAGCCTGACAACCCTGAATATCTTTACAGGCTCGCGACAGCGTTCATAGGGAAGAGGCGGCTTGATCTTGCGGAGAAAAAACTCTTACGGGCGATTGAGCTCAAGCCCGCTTTCAGCGCCGCCCGCAATGATCTCGGCTACGTCTACCTGGAGACAAAACAGTGGGATGAAGCGATCAGGCAATTTAAAATCGTCAAGGATGACCTTTTCTACCGTGACAGCGAAAACGCCGCAATAAATCTCGCCCTCTCGTACATGGGAAAAGGGGAATACCCCAAAGCTATCCATGAGTTGACTGAGATACTCAAGATCAACCCAAGAAACCCTGTGGCTCGTCTTTCCATTGGCCGAGTGCTTTTTTCTATGGGAAAGACCGAAGAGGCGATTGAAGAATTTCGCAAGGCCATCACGATTTACAAGGATTATGGAGCAGCCTACCACTACCTTGGAATCGCCTTGATGAAACAGAACAGGATCGAAGAGGCCAGAACTGCCTTTAGTGAAGCGCTAAGGATTTTCCCCGATTCAGACATTGGGAAAGCATCAAGAAACTATCTTGACCTCATAAAATAAACAGAGGTTCTCTTGTCCGAAACCAAGCAGCATACTCATGAATCTTCAGCTCCTCTGCCCGGCGCTATTCTGAAAAGATGCCGCGAGTATCACTGCATCACCCTGCATGAGGCCGCAGAAACGACAAAAATCGGAATCAACTACCTTTCCGCGCTTGAAGAGGACAGAATAAGCGCTTTTCCAAATCTTGCCTACCTCAAGGGGTTTCTCAGAATTTACACAACCTACCTGGGTCTCAATCCAGATGACATGCTACGCATATACGAGCGATTCTATGATCCTGACGGCCAGATACAGCAACCGGCGGAAAAAATTGATGCCCCCCCTGGCCCGCGTGCGTTCAGATGGGGAAACCTGGTTCTTCCGCTTATTCTGCTCCTTCTGATGTTCACAACCGCTGCCATTATAAATTTTCGCACTGTAGAAAAAATTCCCATCAAGGCTGCTGCTCCCATTCAACACTTCCGCTATTCGAGCATCTCAGGCCACCCTCTGCAAACCGCCGTTTCAAGCTCTGTTCAGGCCACTCCCACCATTCATGAGACGCCCCCTGAAACAAAGCCGCAGAAAAAAAATCCAGACTACTCCACTGATGCTTCGAAACCAGTAACCATGAAAACCGAAGCTCGCAAAAGCTTCATCGCCGCAATGAAAGTGACAGGCAATGGCTCGCTTGTCGTGGTCATTGACGGGGCGCCCTCACAGGAATATGAGCTGGAAATCGGCGATTTTTTTGAATGGAAGGCGGAAAAGAGTATAGCTCTTGAGCTGGACAACGGAGCCGCTCTCGAAATAGAGGTAAACGGCAGACATATCCCTCCGGTCTCTTCAGCCGGCAGAGCGGTCTATGTTGTTATTGACGAAAACGGGGTTAAAAAGTAGTTTTGTAGTAAAGTTCAATTCTTAGGTTAAGGAGGAGCACAATGAAACCCTTCGGAAAAATTCTGGTCGCGGTAGATTTTTCAGAATGCTCAAGTTATGCGTTTAACTACGCGATTATACTTGCAAAGCAATTTCAGTCAGAAATAACGATAATGCACGTGATCAACGAGCCGGTTGATCTGCGCGGATTTTATGTCCCTCATGTCGCTTTCGATCAGCTTGAAAGAGAGATAGAAGAGGGAGCCATAAAAATGATGGAAAAGTTCGCGCAGGAAAACATGGGCGATTTTTCCAATTACGGGACAACAATCACCACAGGCACCCCTTATGAGGAGATAATAAACAAGGCTTCCGAAATCAGTGCATCTCTTATTGTCATAGGAACGCATGGCAGGACAGGCATCGACCACCTGATTTTCGGAAGCACAGCAGAGCGCGTTGTACGTGGGGCACCATGCCCGGTACTCACCATCCGCCTTCCTTCGGAAAAAGAAGGGAATACAGATATTTCCGCTTTTAACGGCTGATGTCGACAAAACTTTCAAAGATGCATAAAAAAAGCAGAGCATCAGAAATTGCCGGGGGCTGGCGCAACCAGACAGCACCCCGGAAACTCTTTTGCTCTGTTTGTTTTTGTTAATCATGCACCCGGCCCAGCAGTAACAATGAGTGTCTCATATGCCTTACATCTATCGAAATATCACTTTATCCCTTTCCGAAAATGAAGAAAATCTCTCTATGGCTCTGGCCTCACTGCTCGGGGTAGAGCCGGAAGCTCTCAAGAATCTCAGGGTCATAAGAAAAGGGCTGGATGCCAGAAAAAAAACGGCGATAAAACAGGTCTACACCGTTTCTTTTGATCTTTCCGTGGAGTGCAGACAGTTTTTGCACTCCAAGGCGAAAAGTGGCGCTTTCCCTGAATGGCATAATGAAGTTGAAACACCCCCCTTTCCCATCGTTGTGGAAAAGAAAAGAAGAGTCATCGCAGGCTCGGGGCCAGCGGCGCTATTCGCCGCTCTGAGACTCGCAGAATACGGCCTTTCAGCCAATATCGTCGAGCGGGGTGAACCTGTAGAGCAGAGGACACTCGATGTCAGGCGCTTCTGGAAACTTGGTGTGCTGAATCCTGAAAGCAACGTGCAGTTCGGAGAAGGTGGAGCCGGAACATTTTCAGACGGAAAATTGACCTGCCGCACCAAAGACCCGCTTGCAGCCTGGGTACTCGATAAATTCGTCCAATTCGGCGCTTCGCCGGAGACGAGATACCTTGCCAGACCGCACCTGGGAACCGACAGGCTGACCGCTATCGTAAAAGCCATCAGGGAGCACCTGATTGCCAGAGGCTTTTCATTCAGGTTCGGTTGCCGTCTTACCGACATGACAATCCACAATGGAGCTGTGACTTCAGCTATCATCAACAACTCGGAAGAAATCCCCTGCGATCAGCTTCTGATAGCGACCGGACACAGCGCGCGCGACGTTTATGAAATGCTCGCACGTCACAGGGCGCCGATGGAGCAGAAACCTTTCGCTGCAGGAGTACGGATAGAACATCCGCAGGAACTGATAGACAGAATACAGTATGGCAAAAAACATGAAGCCGTTCTCCCGCCGGCCGACTACGCCCTGACCTGGAACGACACGGCGACCGGGAGAAGCGCATACTCTTTCTGCATGTGCCCGGGAGGGGTCGTGATAGCCGGAGCTTCGGAGCCGGGCGGAGTCGTGACAAACGGTATGAGCATGGAAAAACGGAATTCACGGTACGCGAACAGCGCAATTGTGGTGAATGTCAGAACCGCCGATTTCGACTCGGTCGACCCGCTTGCCGGCATAAACTTCCAGCGTAGATTGGAGGAGCTCGCTTTCAAGGCAGGAGGAGAAAATTACTCTGCGCCTGCCGAAAACCTTTTAAGTTTCATCCGCCATCCAGGGAAAAAAAATATATTTTCGACATACCGACCAGGAATAACCGAAACCGACCTTGAAGCGGTGTTGCCCGATTTTATTACAGTAACCCTGAGAGAAGCGATCCAGCACTTCGGGAAAAAAATGAACGGTTTCGTAACATCCGATGCCACGCTTATAGGCGTTGAATCGAGGACATCCTCGCCGGTCAGGGTTCTTCGCCACCAGGATTTTCAATCAACCGGAATAAAAGGGGTTTATCCTGCAGGTGAAGGGGCGGGATACAGCGGAGGGATCATGAGTTCCGCCATTGACGGCGCCAGGATAGCAGACATGATCGCCATGCAGGAAAAATAGAAAAAGCGAGGTGTCAAGTGTCAAAACAGCTGATTTCAGGTATCAAGGAGAGAGATGCGGTAAACGCCGTGTTTCTCCTCAAAGAAAAAATAATGGCGATGGCCAAGAACGGCAAACCATACATGAACCTTCGCCTGATGGACAAAAGCGGAGAGATTGAAGCGAAGATATGGGACAACGCCGACGAGTTGGACAGGGAGTTTGCAAAAGACGATTTCGTGCAGGTAACCGGGAAAGCATCGGTCTACATGAACAAGATGCAGGTAGTGATTTCAGGAATAAAAAAAATTGCAGAGGCAGATATCGACCTGGCTGACTTTCTTCCGGTGTCGCCGCGCTCCGCTGATGAAATGTCGGCCGAGTTGCATCAGGTGATATCAGAGATCAAAAATCCCTACCTGAAAGCTCTCATGGAGTCATTTACAGGAGATCCCGCCTTTTTGAAACTTTACACTACCGCTCCGGCTGCCAAATCGATGCATCACGTCTATATCGGCGGATTGCTGGAGCACTCTCTTGCAATTGTAAAACTTGTGAAGAGCATGGCTCCGCTTTACGAGGGAATCAATGAGGATCTCCTTATGGCCGGGGCGCTTCTCCACGATGTCGGCAAAATAGAAGAGATGAGTTTTGAGAGGACCATAGAGTACACGGATGAGGGGAAACTGCTTGGCCACATCACTATCGGTGTGGAGCTGATCGACCATAAAATCAGGGAGATAGAACGCTTCCCGCGTGAGCTTGCGATACTTCTCAAACATATGATTCTTTCGCATCACGGCCAGTATGAATACGGCTCGCCGAAGCGCCCCAAAACCATTGAGGCTACGATACTCAACTATCTTGATGACATGGATTCCAAAATAAACGGCATAAAAACCCATATCGAAAAGGAAAACGCCAGTTCCTCCCGTTGGACCGCTTACCACAAACTTTATGATCGCTACTTTTTCAAATCAAACGGAACAGATGAAGAGCTTGAAATCAATTCGTCAGAAAAACAGCGTGAAGAGGATTTAAGGAAAACTCCGCCTGTTCAGGCAGCAAATATCACCGGAGAGGGGAAAAAGGAGAAACCGCGATTTGCCAACCAGCCGCTTAAAGCTTTGGAAAATCTCGACCTGTTCTGAAACAGAGTGACTCATGCAGAAGAGTGATGGAGAAGCAAACGGAGAAACCGCTCTCCAGAAAGAGTCTGGCCAATCACTGTCCAGGCCATTAAGCCAGTTTATGGAATAACTGGCACAACTGATGCAGATGCCTCTTATGATATGGAGGCGTCAGCATGAAAAAAGCTTTGATAGCAATACGGGACAGAGAAGAAACAGAAGAGGTCAGGCAGTTGCTTGCCAGTCTTGGCTTCAAGCTGATCCGGGAGTGCCTGGATGAGAAAACAGCTGTGAATTCAGCAGTTGATGACTCCCCTGACATCGTTGTGCTCGATGACTCTGTTCGAGGCGCAGACAGCATCACTGTTGCAAAAAGCATCCTGAAGAGACTGCAGATACCGATTATCATCATAGGGGGCGTCAGCTCGGCAGAAACTGCAAAACAGGCAGCGCTATCAGGCATTGCCGCTTTTTTGTCCAAACCTCTGCGTAATATCGACTTTGTTTCAGCTGTGGAGATATCGCTTTCCTGGCTGCATGAGCGTCAAGTTTTACAGCAGAAGATTGAGCATCTATCCAATACCATTGAGACAAGGAAGATCGTAGATCGAGCGAAAGGCATGCTCATGGAGAAGGAGCATTTATCTGAGCATGAAGCTTACCGCAGACTGCAGAAAACCGCAATGAACCGTCAACTTGCAATCAAGGCGGTTGCCAGCGAAATCATACTGGGCCAGATTTAAACGGTGCACAGCACCCGGGATACGAGATAATCACCGCCGATAACGATATATTCACCCTCCCCCTGCATTATGCTACCCGGAAGCAGGCCAGTGTAAAAGACGATCTTGCAGATTGGCACCCGGACAGCCCATACTGTGGAGCCGAACTCCCAGGCACGCTCCTCGTCCGAAGTGAATGCCACCAGACTAATAAGTCTGAGCCTGAATTTTTCTGCCAGGGCCGTTCATCCGTATCGCGGCAGCAAATTCTGCCCAGAAGATCAGATAGATTGAAATCATTAAAGATAGGCCGATATTCTGATTTTCAGCTCCGAGAGCGTTTGCAAGAATAGGAGAGGCAAAACCTGCTCCATGAGCACCGGTCAGCCGTTCCAGAATGTAGAAGAGAGGAAGGGTCAACGCGGTGCCGACAACCATTATCGATATGCCGACCGGCCGCTTTATCCAGTATTTTGGTGAAAAACCGTACATCCTCATGAAAATCACCACCCATATTATCCAGACCGAATAATCGACTGCGGCATCAGGAAGCGCCAGCTTGCTGTTCACAAGAACCACTTCCAGAACAGTGACTATCCCTAGCAGAGTGAACATCCAGTTGAATTTTTCATTCGCCTGTGTCTGCCAGTTTCTGCTGTCAGGAGCCTGAACTTCACTGAATGAGTGGCTGTGAGTTCCAAGCGCTGAAAAGAGAATGGCAAACCATATCCCTGCGTTGTGAAACAGAAGCGATGCGTGATTCCCGGCCACATTTGCGATTCTTGCCATAGGATCCCTTGCAAAATCCCCTGCTATCCTCATGAGAAAAAGGTTCGTTATAACAGAGCATGCGATTATGACGGCTATTGTAAATATCTTTCTCGGCAAAAGATACGGATCGACCTTGTCTGGAAAGCCTATTATGAATGCAAACCAGATCAGGTACATGATAAGAGGAATGCCGAAACATATTCCGTAAACTGATTTACCTGCAAAATCGCCGTTCTGCGCATAAATTACATATTTCTCCTTTGAGGAAGGATCGCTGTTTACACTCTTCACAATATCTTTCGGCACTTTCCTCAGATGAGGCAACAGCCCCATTGCGTACCACCCATGCTCCCCCTGGGTTGTGTCGACGACCCAATACTGATCCCCCATCATTTTATCCAGACCGGCAAACAGCTGCATATTGAAGGCGGCGCATATCACGCAGACCAAAAGGAGCATTATTGCATGTGAAATTTTCATAGGCATTGCCATATCCCTCCTGAATATAAATAGCTTCCATCCGGAACTATCAAAAACTACTCTTTGTGAGTGGTCCAGAACATTGACACAGCATTAGCCGCAAAGAGTCCGTAAAGCCACATCGTGTTCCATGCCGGGCCTGACCAGTGGCTCCCGTGCCCTCCGCCGACAACACCTGAGGCGATTACAAATCCGATAATCGCAGTAAAGGAAACCATGGCGACAGACCGCAAAATGGCGCTGTTTCGCCAGGTATGCCGTTCCAGCTCTTCGATTCTCTGCAGCAGTTCAAGCTCTCTCTCGCTCATTTCAATTCCCCCCTGATCAAATTTTTAAAGTAAAAGCCGGCTCTTCCGGAAACCTCTCCAGAAGCTCCCTGTATTTCATGCACTCCGGATAAGAGGCGGCACAGTATCGTATGATCATGTTGACATCATGTGGAGTTATGTAGCCGCACCCGACATCGCAATAATCATCGTTTTTACCGTAAAAAGGACATATATCGCTTTTGCCCATGAATTCCTCTCCAAATTCCTGAATGTATTTACACATCCTGTGCCAAACATAAAAAAACCTGCAATTTCAGATAATTGTAGAAAATAACGGTTATTGCGGGTGGTTTTTACCAGGAATTACTTGCAAGGATGCGAAAAACAGGGGGCGATACTGAAGAGAGAATGAAAAAATAAAGCGGAATCAGAAGCTTTGTATCAGTTTATTCTTGTTTTTTTCTCGATGTTGCTCTTGAAATCATATTTGCATTAATGCGAACAATATGTCTCCTTTTGCAATCAGTATGAATAAAGGACCTCTAGCATGGTCTTTTCCATCGGATTAGACTCACGCTCTCCTGTGATATTGATTGTGTATATGCTCGGAATAGGGTTAGGGCTTCCGCTTTCCCTGTCTCCACCGGGATTCCGTGACGAAAAATCGACGGAAGATTTGTCGGTGTTGCCGACAACGGCGGTGTCAACTATCTTTGAATAAATTATATAACCTGGCCTGGTCTGGAAACCTGACGGCGTTGACTTGAGTACAAACGTTATGTCAGGAAGGACTTTAGGGTTTGCGTTCTTTTTCTCCACACCGCAGTTGGCGTCTGTCCAGAGCATCGTCTGATTGTTCAGTTTTTCTGACAGACATGAATTTCCCGAAGAGAAATCAAGATCAACCGATGCATACTTTGCCTGAAGATCCGATATTGCCCCGCTGCTGGATGCGCCGGAAAAATTGAAAAATGACGGTATGATGTCCTTGACTAGCAGGTCTGCCCCTCCGTATGAAGCTTCAAGAGTGTTTTTGTACTGTTTGGTTGAGCCGGTAGCCCTTGCCCCCTGCATAACATACGATAACAGAACGATCACCATGGCAAGCGAGATCAGCGTCATCATAAGCGCAGTCACAAGCGCGATCCCCTTATTGTCTCTGGCAAGTCGTTTCATGACGCTCCCTGCTCTATCTCTGCGCCGGTAAGATATTTTTGGGTGTAACAGTGATTCTGTAAACCTTCCATCTGTAGTTTTTGCTGGAAGAGCTGAATTGCGTGAAAGTTCTGGTGCTTCCGGTGCCTGACGTTATGCCGTTGCCGGGCCCGACCCCTGTGGATTGGTCGGGATAGCTGTAGCCAGTGTCCCTGCCGCCAGCATGTGTGAGAATGTATACCTGGATATTCTTCAGGCGGTTCCGTATATCCGCCGGAGTCATGGAGTCAAGACCGGAAGCTGAGACATCACCTGTGTCCAGAGAATATACAACCTGGAAATCGGCAACGCAATCAAGCAGGGGGTATTCTGTCTGCACTCCGTTTGCGTGTCCTGCAACCGCCTTGAAGAGAATGCCTGTGCCTGGCGCGCAGCGCTGCGGGACCCTGTTCACTCCGGCATTAGGCCTTCTTACATAATAGTCGGCACGGTTATACGGCATCCTCAGTTTTTCTCCGTTCGAAGTGCCATCGGCGGTATGCACGCCATAGATGAAATAAGCTGGTGAATCAACGATCAACGGGTGAGGCACCGCCGGCATAGAAGGGAGGGGAGGCTGAAAGTTCGACAGGTTCGGTTCGGTGAATTTGGTAAAGAAAACGCCTGAATTGGTTACAAGTTTACGGTGATTTGAGGGATCCGGATCCTGAGCCCCGGTAATCACAACAACCTTGTCCTGTAGTGTCAGGTTGCCGCTGCTCCAGCTGTTGACATGCAGTGGAAAGGCGGAAGGGGTAGCAGAGGAGATCGTGGCGAATACAAGCTGCCGCGTCATGTAGCTCCACTTCTGCGAAGCGGCGTTATGCGCCAGAGTCGTGCCACGAAGGACAAGATAATCCGTGCCGTTCAACTGAAGTGTATCATCGTTCAGAAATGTATCGTTTCCGCTCTGTACGGCCGGTGGGACGCCACCTGTCAGGTTATACGCATTCTGCGGAGGATTGTCGTCAGCTTCCCCATCCGCAGGATCACCGTAAGAGATATTAACGATGTTGCCGTTACTGTCGGTCGGCATGCTCCAGAAGAGTCCGAAACCTGCCGCTTCCAGATCAGAGCGAAGTATCTCAAGCCCTGTGACACCGTCTATGTTTGACTGGGCAAGCCTCGACTGGGTGTACGCATTTCGTCTTATGACATTGAACGCGTCAGAGGAGATTATAATCACGATCATGAAAATTGCAGTGACTACTAGAAGCTCGATAAGGCTGAAACCTCTGTTGTTTCTGTTCATGCTCATTGCCCGTTCAGCCGGGATTTGACATCCAGGTTCATTGGCTCCCATAAGGTTTGCCTACTATTGTCGAAGCCGTATGTTCGAATCTCTGGTTCCTGTAGACCCAGCTCACACCTGCCGAGATCTGTTTGGTGTCTGTAAAATCGGCTACAGACTTTGCGACCGTATAATCTCTCTCGCTGCCACGGATAAAATAGTGCTGCGGAGGGGAGCTTATCGGAAGTCCCGAAGTCATGGTAGAAACGCTCCAGTTTGCGGTCATGTTCGCAAATGGCTGCTTTTTAGCGTCATTAAGCACATCTTCAGCAATCCCTATAGCCTGGAGTCTCAGCTCGTTAGAAAGATTTGTCGATATGGAGAGATTAATGGAGGCCAGAAGACCCATCAGACCGACCATTGTTATCACAAGCGCAACAAGAAGCTCCACCAGAGTGAACCCTCTGCTTCCATGCTGCTTCATATCCGCAGCCGGCAAGGAATCTCTGGCAATAATGGCCGGAGTTTTATTATGAAAACTACTTGACATCGATATTGGATGTTCCACATGCGCCGCCTTGTGATCTTATCTTCCCCATTGCAACTCTCGACTGGACTATCACGAGAGCATCGTAAGCAGGATCAACTGTAGAGTAGATGCACGCCGCTTTCGGAGTAGGCTGATCCATAACCCCTCTGGTGGTGAAGAGTATATCGGCATTTGTAAAATTCGGATTATCCGAAGGCGCAACCCAGCTGTTCCGGGTTATCGGATACTGCAACGCTTTTGTTTTGACAACTGTTCCTGCACCTGACTCAAGGTCTGATTCCGATGAATAACGCCTGAATATCAGTGAATTTGCGGAAAAGCGGATCGAACGCGCCTGTCTTGTGTTTATCGCCTGCTGCCTCGCCTCGGCGATCTCCATATACATTTCATTGACCTGCCGTTCTATATTTGTTTTCACCTGCCACCGGTTGAAATTGAAAACTGCTATCGTCATGATCGCGCCTATTATCCCGAGCACAGTGATAATTTCAACCAGTGTGAAGCCTCGACTCTTCATCTCATCTTTCCCTTATCTGCAATATCCTCGGCACTCCTTTGGGGGGTTTCTGCTCAGGAGGGGTATCCTTGGATGTCCCTCCCGTGTATCCTCCGGCGGGGATGTCGTTTGAGGTGTCGCCTGTTCCTGTCCTTCTCCCCTGACGGCCGGTGAGGGCGGTCTTGAGATCAACTGTCTCGAATGCGCCTGTAGATAGTTGAAGGATCAGTTTCCCTTTGAGTGACGAAGTGGCCGGAGCAGCGCCTGACATACCTTTTACAACCCATACGAATGTCTGCCCCCCGTATCCGCAGACATCAGCGGTGGGCATGAAGGTTGTATAAGTTACGTTTCCGTTGTATGAAGCGGAAGGGTTCGTCAGAAGTCTCTCCGATTTGTAGCCGCTGTTTGTCGCGGAAAGTTTGATTTTCCACCCGGTAGCGGAAGATGACAGCACCGGAGCGGGGTTGTCTGACTGATCGGTCAGGGAAGCGGCTGCAACGGAATCGCTGCATGAGGGGTTATAATTGTTCATCCCTGCGACCTCAGGATAACAGGGGTCCTTTACCCCGTAGAGATAGCGTCTTGCATCTGCGTCGACCGGATCGGGGTTTGCGTCGTCAAGCCCGGTTATATCCTTGTAGAAGTATCTGCCACCGCCGAAGTAGAGCCAGAGGTTGTTCTTCTGCTGGTCCTGAAGCGATGCTACAGCGGTTGTGACCGGTCCCACCCCGTCTATCACCTTGCTCCATGTCCAGAAAGCCGGATCGCTCTTCTCGTTGGTGACGAGGCGGATCACCCCTCCGTCCCACCTGTTGTTGGTGGTGTCAAAATATGTATACCCGATGTAGACCAGATCATGACTGTAGTTTCCGGCTGACTTAGGATTCCAGAAGTCCGGATCAAGAGTCGAGTTGCTGCTTAGCGAACCTGCGAACGCCCTCGGGATCAGGGTGTCAATCGTTCGTAACAGAGCTCCGGTTTTCAAATCAAGGATAAAAAGTTTAAGCGTCTGGTCGGATCTTCCGTAAAACTGGTGGGTTGTAGTATTTACCGGCCCGGTAGGTCCAGAGCCCATCACTGCGAACCATCGACCGTTCTTGCTTCTGTCGGGGTCGTCATTGCCAGGTCCGCCACCCCCTTTTTTCCCGTTTATCCGAACTATCGCGGGGGGAGTCAGGGTGAATCCAAGCGCCGGATTGATAAACTCCCACATAAGCGACGGGTTTTCCGGCTCTGATACGTCAAGCGCGAAATACGAGGACAAACCGAGGTTTTCGTACCCGGAAGGGGTAGCAACAGGGGCTTTGACGCAGTCTCCTGCAATAGTGCACGAGCCGTTGGAAGGACGGCTGGCCCCTCCCAGCCCCATCGCGCCGACCAGCACGGTTCGCCAGCTCGTATCCGCATATACGAGATTGTTGTCGGCATCCGGCGTGGTCATGCGAGTGCAGTCCCAGTAATCTCCGCCACAACCGGTAGGTGCATTGATGCTCACATCGATCAGCCTTGATGTCGCATCAACGGTATACAGATGAGCATAATCCGGTTTCATCATATACCTGAGGTACGGAAGGGCATTTTTCGGAATATACGCCCATCTCTCCTCACCGAGCGGAGGGGCGGTGTTCGGGATGATCTGGGCTATTCTGGTCGGATTGGCGGAATCGGATATCCTGGTTATGCTCCCGAGCTTGAAGGCGTGGAGCATTCCGTCGTTCGCTCCGACGTATACCATTCCCCTGCTTTTGTAATTGTTCGACATCCAGAAGTTCCTGTAAGTCGTATCGCCGTAATCCAGGTCATAACCCTGCATCGGGACTGCGGGCTGAACTTTCGGGGTTGATGATATTATGTCTCCAAGTCGCCAGGGAGATACAGGATTTCCCTTGTAGGATACCGAGCGGTTTCTCATGGTCGGGTCTGACAGGTTATCGACGCCATGCACCCAGTCGATGATTTTTGCCGCTTCTGTATCATTGCCGTCAACGTCGAGCACAGCCTGAAGATAAGGACGCAACGCAGCCTTGTTCGCTTGCGAGAAATCGATCAGGGATGTCCCGTTTATGCTTGTCTTAAGCGAGCGTGCGTTGGTTACAAGGTTTCTCAGGTAGAGCAGCTCTCCGGCGCGCCAGAGGGGAGAGAGACTGTCAAGATCAATCTGATCTATGAAAGCCCCCCTGTATGTAAACCTGTTGGCCACAGTCTTCCCCTGATCTTTTTCAAAGGTGATGGTGACCTTGTTGTCCTGCTGCATGTCCAGTATCTTGTCGTTGACAGTATCTTCGCGGATGGCGTTCGCATTCAGGTAAGGATCCAGGTAGAACCACATGTTCTGAAGCTCTCCTGTCCAGGATGCGCTTGTATTGCTTCCGAACTCCTTCAGAGGGTAAAAAACAGCCTGAAGCATGTTGGTGCCGGCCTCTCCGCTGTTGTTCACAATGGAAGCCGCAGTGCCGGATGATGTTCTTGAAAGAATAGCGTTCAGCGCCTTCTCGAGCTGCTCATCTAGCTGCAGAGGGTTGCTGACAGGAAAATATGTGTCCGGAATCCCGTTATTGTCGGCATCCCACTGGGACAAGTTCTGCGGGTAGCCGGAACCTGTAAAGCCGCCCCATTTTGCGGCATACCAGAGAGGAGTCTTGAGATAATTTCCTGAGGCTGAGGAAGTGACTGTAAAGGTCTTGCTCCACTGGACAGGCAATCCGGCGATCGCTCCGCTTCCGGTATCGACATCCTTGGTGACGAGGTAGACGCCGTCCGATGTTGTTCCTGAAATCACAAAGCCAAGCAGCTGGGATATGCCCCCTGCGGCATATTCGGATTTAACTTTAACCTGAAGCCCGGAAATTGTTCCGGTGCAACTCCCGTAATGGGCGTTAGCCGCCTCCTGTGTGCAGAGCTCATATGACGCGATCGCATCCATGTCGTAGTCTGCGCCCTGTTCCATATCTTCAAAATTGACTCTGAATTTCGAATATATCAGGTTATTGCCACTGTCATACTTCATGTCGTCGATGTAAAAGTCCACCAGGCCGTTGGTCGGGCAAAAGGCTGTCGAAGGGCAGCCGGAAAGGGTATTGTTGCCGTCTCCCCCAGTAGTCAGAGTGCAGTATCCGGCGGCAAGGCATTTGTCAATCCCCCCGCCGTAAACCGACTTGCCCAGAGGGACTACATTCACGAATCCGTTTCCGGCTTTCACCTTGATATCGGCAAAAGGGGAGGCCATCGCCACAACAAAGGTGGAAACAGAATTGTTTCCGGTCTTGGCTGCAAACCTTGTCTTGCCATAGTAAGCCAGAGCTGCGGAATAGTATGAGCCTTTTTTTGTCGGCTCCTCAGAGCAGATTCCCCGCGCTGAGCTCAGATTGGAGAGGGATTTGGCAGAGCAGACAAAATCGGTAGATCCTCCGTTTTCTCCAATGAACCAGCTGTTTCCGTTGATCCCTTCAACCTGTCCTATAAAATCTGTCAAATCATTCAGAAGTGTCTTTCCGTTCCCCTGCGCGTCACCAAGCCCAAGATGCGGATTAGCGGCATCTTCGGAAAAAAATGTCCCGTCAGGCTTGGCATAGAGGCTTCCCGGCAGCTGGTCGCTGTCATAGCTGGTATTCACGTCGCTCAAGAGAAGTATGAACGGCTGGGAACATGTGGGAAAAATCTCGAAAGGCCTGTAGTATGTGCTCCCCTTGTTGTACCCCCATTTCGGCTTGGAGAGGCTCACCCCTGAATCGGCGGTAGCCGCATAATTGAACTCCGATGTCTGACCGTCGCCGCTCGTTGTCCCTTTTCCTGCAAAATAGCGGAGTGATTCGTACATCATTTCCGCGACTGGATTGCCCCACATCCTGCACTCCCCTTCACCCATAGGGCGATTGGTGACCCAGCCGCAGTTGCTGTAAGAATGGCTCCCGTAATCATAATCTATGGTTTTGAGGCGGTTGATGCTGTTAATCAGGTTTCCCCGCTCATTTTCAGAGGTCTGCATCTTGCCGTTGGTATTTACAACCTCGTCAAATACAGGCCCAGGATTTTTCCGTAGCACACCGCCTGAGGCGTTATTGGTGTACGAAGTTGTAAAAAGCCCGAAATACATCGGCGCCTTGGTAAAACAGAGCCCCTCCCCGGTTCCGCAGTCGTTGTCCACGTTGCAGCTCTTGCTCATGGATTTGGAGCATACCTTCACCTCATTCCCTGCCTCATCGAACTGGACTTCCCCATACTTCTGGAAGAGCCCCACAGGGACATAATTCCCTCCTGAGTAGCTTAAAGTAGACGGATCGAAAGTCCCCCCGTAACTCCGGCAGCGCTCAAAGCGGTCATTCATCGAGAGAGTCCCGACACCCTGCTTGCAGACCTCTACCTGTACGGTGTAGTCAGTCCTGTTTGCAGTCGCGTTGCTTCCGTCTGTAAAAGTGTCATCGCATACCGGGCGCTCCTTTGAAGCCCATTCCCAGATGCGGTGACTGGAGTTTGTAATCAGTCTGAGGATACTTGTGGCGGTATCCGTTGTCGGAACTCCGCTGGAAAGGGTAGTGTTGCAGATCAGATGTCGGGTTTGAACGCCTGTGACAAGGCCGGAATTGACAGGAGCGCCATCCTGTACGAATGTAGTGTTCAGAAGAGTGCAGTCGTTGTTTCCAAGTATTATGTCCGGAGCCCTGACGGTCAGCGTGTTCTTTTTATAGCCGTAGATTGTCCAGCTCGATGCTCCTGGCTTCTTGTACCAGACCTTTACCCCGTCCCCCCCTGTCGCTTCGGTATGGCGAACTATCATTCTGTACCATGTGCTTTCAGCCAGGGTGAATTCACCGTAATGCGTCTGGTTTCCGGCCGGGCCGTGAGCCCCGTAATAAGCGACCCAGGGGGAGGTAGCCGTTGTAAACGAAGGGGTTACGACACTGCCATCCATGCTCTTTATGACAAGCTCGACACCATCGTCCCCGTCTATGGCAAATGACCATGAGCCATCTTCATTATTTCCGACATAAAACTCAGATACTACAACCTGCGCGTAATGGTTTCCATGATCCTGCGCAGGATCAAGCACCGAATCGTTGAAATCGGTCACATACTGCGGCGGGAAACCGGAGTAGAACTGGGTGGTGTCGAACGCAGCCAGGATATCGTCATGACTGCTTCCGCTTATTCCGGTCGGATTCGGATACCTGGCTACAAGCAGTTTTTTCTCTCCAAGCGTAGAAGTCCCCCAGCTTATCGTTTTGTCGCTGCAGACATCACCGCCTGTCGGCTTCGGCATCCCGAGCAGGTTTACCGACTTGTCTGTGCAGGCGTAGCCAGCGCCGCAATCAGCATCGGTGTAGCACATGTTCTTATAAACACCGGCAGTCGAGTTGTAGCAGAGCTTCCCTGTGTACTCCTTCCCCCAGCTATGGTCGTCCTGCGGGATGTAAGCACGGTCTAGCAGTATCCTGGGGGTCTCCTGTGATCGCTGCCCCCCGTACATAACCTTTCTCAGCACATCCATTCTGGACATTGTCATCCAGTTCAGAATATTCCCCCCCCATTGGCCAGAACTGCAAAAACGGTCGCTGTTGGTCGCAACAGGGGTGAAATAATCGTTCTGCGAGGAGCCGTTCGGAGGGGTATAGCATTTATACGGGTTGAAATAGCCGTAATACTCTATTGAATGATCGTAGGTACGTTCTATCCGCCCGTCGCCGTCAAGGTCAACTCCATCATTATAGGCTTCGAAATACAGTTTGTGATCCCGCCCTACCTCGAACATCACGATCGGAGGGGTAGGCTGGGAGATGAAGGGTGGTTTTATGCAGTAATTTACAGCAGGAGCTTCCGCCTGTGATGATTCAGGGATGCATAAGAGGAGAGATAAAACGTAGAGAGCCGGATAGAGATATCTTTTCATGTCGTCACCTCGAAACAATCTTCTCGATCTCGGTAACTTCGCCGCCGGAAACCTTGACTGTTATCCTGTTGCCCGCAGCTATGTCGGAAAAGCGTCCGTCGCGCTCGTGTATGGCTCCGTTATTTCCGACAACCCTCAAAATGACCTTCACCTTCGAAGAGAGTATGTAATCGCGACTATCCAGAACAATCCGGCCATCAGAAATCGAAGCGACCGTTCCGATGAAATACATCTGGTTTGCATGCAGGACACCTGGAAAAAACGTCGCAATAATGAACGCAGAAGCAACGAGGGTTCGTTCGATAGAATTCATATAGACTTGCCCTTTTTTCAAGCATGTAGGCAGACATTCGGAGAATCCGCAGGAAGATTTCCGTCACTCAAGCATCTTTTTGAGCGCAACGGCATCCCTCCCCCCGACAACAATTCTGCCGTCAGGCAGCACGATTGTAGGCGTGCCGGAAATACCGCTGGCATTGCCAAATTTTATTATCTCATTTATCGCGTTTCTGCTGCTCTCTTTCTTCGGCTTCGGAGCTTCCTTCCCTTCAAAGACGGCATCAAGAAGTTTGACGCTGTTCGACTCTAAAATAGCTCTTGATTTATCATAGGCATCAGGATGCATAGGCAACGGGAAGAGCATTATATTTATTGAGACATCTGGTGCGATTGCCCCAAGCTTGTGAAGCTCCGCGTGAAAATTACGGCAGTAAGGGCAATCCGGATCGGTAAAGACAAACAGTTTTCTGCTCCCTTTCGGATTCGCAATGGTTACAGCGTATTTTACCGGGATTGTGGATGGATCGAGAGATGAAGTCTGCGGTGCTGATTCAAACTCGCTCTGGTGCGACGCGACAGGCTTGAGCCCGGGGTATTCCACCATTACCCCCTGAATGATATGTTTTTTTGAATAGTCAACAAAGAGCACTCCCGGTTTTCCCTCTTTCTCCAGCAGAACTTCAAACAGCCCCTTTGCAGGAGAAGGTTTCACTGACCTGACTTTGGCTCCTATCCCTCTGAAAAGCTCCTCGGCTTCCTTGACGCTCATGCTGTGGCAGCTCATGCAATCTCCGCCGCACCCGTCCTTTGCCATAGCAAATGTGGTGGAGCTGAAAATGAGAGAGAGAAAAAGGAGTAAAAATATTCTGGCAGGCATACGATATTCCTTTCTGGTGAGGCGTCTGCAAAAAAGTTGTCATCCCTGAATGACTCTATCGGGGATCCGGTTTTCCCAGATAGTTGAAAAAACAGATCCCCGATTAAACAACGAGCAATGACATCTTTCTATCACTTCTGCAAAGAACCCCGGGTTTTTATGATTGAGACAGCTACAGATGGAAAATGACCAGTTTCATGGCGGGAATAATTTTAATGTGAACCGAGTCTAAAATACCAGCTAATTATTTCACCACCGTAAAAGATGTAAACCATCGCTGCAAAAGCGAGATATGGACCGAACGGTATGGCAAGCCTGGAATCCTTCCTTAATATGATCATAAGCGCTATGCCGATTACTGACCCGATCAGCGAAGCTGCAAAGATGATGAACGGAACCGCTCTCCATCCAAGGAAAGCCCCCATCATTGCAAGAAGCTTGATATCTCCCCCTCCCATCCCCTCTTTGCCTGTGATTTTATGATAAACGGAGGCTACAAGCAGAAGAATCCCCCCGCCAAGAAGTATTCCGAAAAGAGAGCCAAGCCAGCTGTGCCACGGAAGAAAAAATGAAAAAACGAAGCCTAGCAGTATGCCGGGAAGGGATATTTCGTCAGGAATTATCTGATGCTCAAGGTCAACGAATGTGACAACCAGAAGTGAAGATGAAAAGATGAAGAAAACGAGGAAATTTGCTGAAAAACCGAAACGGCTGAAAAGAGCGGCTGTAAGAAGCCCGTTCAAAAGCTCAACCAGAGGATACCTTAAAGATATCGCGTCGCCGCAGTCGCGGCATCTGCCCATGAGAAAAAGATAGCTGAGAAGCGGGATGTTATCATACCAGCGTATTCTGCAGCCACAACGGGGGCAGCGGGATGGGGGGGTCGCGACGGACTCTCCTCCGGGAAGCCTGAATATGCAGACATTGAGGAAAGAGCCTGTAACAGCCCCGAAAATAAAAGCTGCGACCAACTGCGGGATATCTGTCATGATTTTCTCTGCCTGACCTCACTCTTCACCGAAACCACCGGTTATCAACTCTCCCAGTGTCCTGAAAGCCTCATCCTGGTCGTCACCTTCGACTTTCAGAGTTACAACAGAGCCTTTCGGCGCTGCAAGCATCATGATCCCCATTATGCTCTTGCCGTTCACCTCCACCCCATCCTTCTCAAGCCTGATTTCCGAATCAAAACGGGTTGATGTCTTGACGAAGAGAGCCGAAGCTCTGGCATGAAGTCCAAGTTTGTTAGGTATGACAAATTCCTTCTTGAGCATCTTTTGCTGTTTGCCTCGCTTCAAATTATTTGCATTCAGATTTCTGTTCTCCGCTTGATGTAAAAAGCAAGCGATGCCATCGGAAACTCCGGATGAGAAACAGTCTGTTTCCTGTCCGGAAACTATTTCAGCAAAGCTCCGGCAACGATAATACTTTCAACACCGCACCCCTGTATCTCTGCGGCCAGTGAAGCAACCCCGAGATTCGATCTTTTTGAACAGAATTCGATGACCATCGGCAGATTTACTCCGGTCACAACCTCTATTTTACCTTCTTCAAGAAAAGACATCGCCATATTTGACGGTGTCCCGCCAAAAAGATCGGTCATTATTATTGCGCCATCATCCGAGTATCTTTTCACCGCCGCAGATACTCTGGAAATAACGTCGTCAGGTAAATCTTCAGGCCTGACTTCAATGGTGTCGCAACAGTCGATCTTCCCCGCAATCATCTCCGCCGACCTGACAAGCCCCTCTGCAAGCCCTGAATGAGTGACAATAATCAGTCCAATCATCGTTACTCCTTTTCAATGTCTCTGTGCGTTATTCTTATTTCTGGCAGAATCTCTCTCAAATGCATACCTGAAGCCTCGGCAATGGCGACAGACCTGTGCTTCCCTCCGGTGCACCCTATCGAAACGGTCAGATAGGCTTTGCCTTCATTTCTGGAAGCCATGACCAGAAAAACGAGGAGGGGGAGGAATTTTTCCATGAAAACCGAAGTCTCCGGCGCTCCCATGACATAGCTGCTTACACCGCTGTCAAGGCCGGTCAGCGGTTTCAGCTCAGGAACGAAATGCGGATTCGGCAGAAACCTTACATCCATCACCATGCAGGATTCCAGAGGGATTCCGTACCTGAAACCGAAAGACTGAATCTCGACAACCAGTGGAGCGCCGCTCTCACCTTTTGTAACCCGGACAATATAATCCTTAAGCTGGTGAACGTTGAATTCCGAAGTGTCGATGACCTTTGCAGCATTCTGCCGAAGAGCGCGAAGGAATTCTCTCTCAAGCCTTATAGCTTCTTGAACAGGAACGGAATCCGCAGCCGGATGACGCCGCCTTGTTTCAGAAAAACGGCGGATCAGTATTTCATCTGATGCGTCAAAGAAAAAAATCTCTACTTTGTGCCCCTTGTTTCGAAGCTCGGGAAGAAAATTCTCATACCCTCTTATGAACTCTTTCCCCCTGATGTCCGCCACCAGCACTATCCCTTTGAACGCTTCACCGGACTTCTCAAACAGTTCAGCAAAATTTTCAAAGAGACGTACAGGAAGATTGTCTATGCAGTAGAAGCCTTCATCTTCGAGAGCCTTTACCGCAGTTGATTTTCCGGAACCGGACATCCCTGTTATGATTATGATCCTCATGCCGCTCACTCCACCTCATTGCCTAACTGGCGCACCTCAAGGCGGCTCATCAGGCGTTCCTGAAAATCCCTCGCGGAATGGTATCCCATACCCTTTAAAAGGAAATTTCTGGCCGCGACCTCAATTATGGAGCCAAGGTTCCTTCCAGGGCGGACAGGGATTACAAGATGGGGTATTTCAACGCCAAGAATCTCGACTTTCCGCTCTTCAATCCCGAGGCGATCATATTCATGAAGAGGATCCCATTCTACAAGTTCGAGCTTAATGTCAATTATCTTTTTTTCACGTATTGACGAAACCCCGTAAAGATCCTTTATGTTTATGATTCCCAGACCGCGTATCTCCATCAGATGCTGGATAGCGCCATCCGCCTGGCCTACAAGAGCGGCAGGCATTCTCTTTTTGATAAAAACCATATCGTCCGCCACAAGCCTATGGCCGCGTATGACAAGATCAAGCGCGCACTCGCTCTTTCCGATGCCGCTCTTTCCGGTAAGCAGCACACCAACCCCGAGAATATCCATCAGCACGCCATGCAGATGCGTGGTGGGGAGGAGGCGCTCTTCAAGAAACTTGGTGATGAGCGATATGAAGGTTGATGATTGAAGAGGTGAATTGAGGGTAGGAATCCCTGAATTCTCGACAATGCGAAGAAAAAAAGCGGGTGGAACCAGCCCTTTGGTTATGACAAAGCATGAAATCGGAAACGAACAGAACCTGGCGACACAATTTTCGGCAAGTTTTTCATCTATCTGGCTGAGATACGAAATTTCGGTATTCCCCAGAACCTGAATCCTGTCGGGGTGAAGATGTTCGGTGTACCCGGCAAGGGCAAGCCCCGGTTTCTGGATTCGCGGGCTGTCCACGCGATTGGAAAGCCCGCTTTCTCCGGCAAGCAGCCTGAGATTCAGGCCGTAATCCGAATCATCCAGCAGTTCCCTTATGGATAACGTGCTTTTCCCCACCGATGCCCACCTCTTTCAGTTGACAAAGATACGCCCCGGTGGATATGGCGCTTCCGGGGCGTGTTTTTCCGGTTCATCCACGGAAAGAAATCACCCCTTCTGAGGCTCCATCAGACCATAGTTGCCGTCTTTCCTGCGGTAAAGGACATTTATCTCGTTATTCGAGGCATCTGCGAACACAATGAAATCCTTGTGAAGAAGGTTCATCTGCATGACCGCTTCCTCGACAGCCATTGGTTTTGCCACCTCAGTCTTCGTTCTGATGACCACTGGGTCAGAACTCACGCCGATGCTTTCAGCCTCGAAAATCTTTTTGGATATCTGGCGACCGTTATTTTCATGTGAAGGCTTGTGAGCCTTGATTTTTTCCTTGTAGCGCTTCAACTGCCGCTCAATCTTGTCAATAACGGCGTCAACAGCCGCATACATGTCGTCGGTCGCTTCCGAAGCCTTTGTATTCACCCCTTTTGCAGTTATGACAATCTCGACGATATGCCGGATCTTCTTCTCTACCGAAAAAAAGACCTGCGCCAGAATCGGCTCATCAATGTATTTTACGATCCTCTCAAGTTTTTCTTCAGCGTATGACTTCAGGGCTTCACTCTGTTCCATCTGCCTGAATGTAGTAGTTATCTGCATGACACCCTCCTTTTTTTGTTTTGATTCAACGGCTTCAGCCTGTTGCAATATTATACTTTTTTCAGATGTTTTTCCTTAAAAATGTCGCTTTCTCTCCGATGAAGATCCGAGTTTGAGCATTTCCCTGTACTTTGTGACCGTGCGCCTTGCTATATGTATGGTCTCGCCTGCAAGCATCTCGACTATTTTCTGGTCTGAATAAGGTTTTTTCGGGTCCTCCTTTTCAATAATCTCGCGTATCCTGCATTTGACGCTTTCAGATGCCACAAAGTCCCCTCCGGTTCTGGAGAGGCCGCTATTGAAAAAATACTTGAGTTCAAACAACCCCTGCGGAGTCTGCATGTATTTGTTCGATGTCACCCGGCTGATGGTCGATTCATGCATCCCTATGTCATCAGCCACATCACGCAGAACAAGGGGTTTGAGATGTTCTATCCCGTAATCCAGAAAATCGCGCTGAAAAGCTATGATGCTTTTAGCCACCCTGTATATGGTACGCTGTCTCTGCTGTATGCTCTTTATGAGCCAGAGCGCCGACCGCATTTTTTCGCTGATGTACTCACCCGTCCCCCCATGAGTGGATCCCTGACTCCTGAAATCCGTATAATGCGGGCTGATCCTTAGATTCGGAAGCCCTTCGTCATTAAGCATGACCAGGTAATCATCTCCCAGCTTGGTTACGAAGATATCCGGAGATATGTAATGCACCTCTTCCGAACCGAATATTCTCCCAGGCTTCGGATCCAATCCCGAAATTATCTTCGCCGCAGCCAGAATCTGGTTTAAATCTACCCCGAGAATTCTCGCAATCTCCCTGTACTTCCTCGTTTCCAGCTCTTTCAGATGATCCTGGAGTATCCTCTCAACAACGCTGCCACCCATTCCGAGAAAACGGGCCTGAAAAAGAAGCGACTCGCGAAGGTCGCGTGAGGCCACTCCTGGAGGGTCGAACTGCTGTATCTGTTCCAGAACCGGCAGCACCTCATCTTCGGAGGTTCCCAAAGATTCGGCTATCTCGGCAACCGAAGAACGGAGATAACCATCTTCGTCAATATTTCCGACAATCTCTTCACCTACGGAAACCTCCCTCTCCGTAAAATGACCCATATGAAGCTGCCAGAGCAGATGATCAGCCAGCGTTCCATCTCTTGTCAGAAGATTTTCAAACGACGGCCTCTCGTCATCGCCGTTGTACTGTTCACCTGATGTGTAACTGTATCCGTCCAGATAGCTGTCCCAGTCACGAAGCGATTCGGAACCTGCCTCAACTTCGTGAAAATTGATATCATCAGAGACAGATACGGGGTCAACCTCCTTCTCGGAAAATTCAAGCTGCCCGGCATCCGCGATCTCTTCAAATTCTGCGGCCTCCTCCAGAAGCGGATTTTCCTCGAGCTCCTGCCTGACGACATCCTGCAGCTCCACCCTGGTCATCTGCAGGAGCTTTATCGCCTGCTGCAACTGGGGGGTCATGACCAGCTGCTGTGACATTTTCAGTTGTTGCCGCATCTCCAGAGCCATGCAGTTTAAACCTCTCCCAAGCATCGGTCGTCAATCGACAGACGCTTCATCCGTTCTTACAACCTGAAATTGTCCCCAAGGTAAATTTCTCTTGCCTTTCTGCTCTCCGCTATCTGCTCAGGAGTGCCGAACTCCAGCACTTCACCGCTGCTTATTATGTACGCGGCGTCGCAAACACCGAGCGTTTCGCGCACATTGTGATCGGAGATCAGTATCCCTATGTTTTTATCCCTGAGCGACATTATCAGATTCTGTATATCAGCCACAGCAATCGGGTCAATCCCTGCGAAAGGCTCGTCCAGAAGGATAAAAGAGGGGTCGGTGATAAGCGATCTGGCTATCTCCACCCTTCTCCGCTCACCCCCGGAAAGGGCGAAACCTTTCGTCTTGGCGATATGCTCGATTCCGAACTCGGCCAGAAGCTCCTCCATCCTCGTCCATCGGTTACCCCTGTCGGGTTCGACCGTTTCCAGAATAGCGAGCAGGTTGTCCTCAACCGACAGCTTCCGGAAAACCGATGCCTCCTGGGGGAGATAGCTGATTCCGATCCTCGCTCTCTGATACATCGGCATCCCGGTAATCTCCATCTCACCAAGAAAGACCTTGCCGCTGTCCGGCCTTGCAAGGCCCACAACCATGTAGAAGGTAGTCGTCTTGCCGGCTCCGTTAGGGCCAAGAAGGCCTATCACCTTTCCAGATTCGACCAGCAGGTCAACCCCTTTGACCACCTGGCGGTTGTTGTAGCTTTTAACCAGGCCCGCCGTGCTCAAGGTCATATTCATCTTTTCACTTGACATATTTTTTTCTGCTATCCGGATGCACTGTCATCTCGACCCTCTTTTTCGGGCCGCTGACCACTACGCTCCTGTCTTCATCAATATAATAGGTGATCACCTCGCCGGTCACCATGTCATCTCCCTGGAACACCCTCGGATTGTCCCCTGTAAGGGTTATCCACCCCCCCTGATTGTCATAGAGCGCCCTTGCCGCGAACGCAGTTCTCTCCTTCTGGAGTACCCTGACGTTGCCAAGCGCCTCCACCTGATCAACACCTCCGGTATCATCATTGTAACGGACAACAAGCTTGTCCGACAGAATTGTCACGTCACCCTGCCTTGCGGAAACCTTTCCTGTGAATACGGCTATTCTCGCCCTGTTGTCAGCTGAAAGCTCATCCGATTTGATATGAATCGGGAGTTTTGACCTCTCTTTGCCGGTCATCTTCTCCTCTTCCGCGCCTGACGGATTTGCAGAGAAAATTCCGGATATCAGGAAAAGAAGTGTCACAAGGATGAGGCTTCGGTTAAAAAAGGAAAAGTACTCTTCTGATTTTGTCATTTGCGCCCTTCCAGAACGGCGTCAACCTTTTCAGGAAATCTCGCCTTCTTGTCGTTCAGAAACATTTTGATTCCTGTCGCTTTCAGATAAAGACGATTCTGATGAAACTGCACAGGCTCAGCCGTGCTGAATGATGAAGTTGCCGAGTTGTAATCGAGTGATCCGGTTTTGAAATTTGCGCCTGTGTCTGTCGTCACAACAACGTTTTCCCTCATCTGGACATCTTTTGTATCAGTGGAGTAGCGCGCTTTTCCGGCTGTTACGACAATTTTACCGTAAGCGGTGTCGTTAAACTGCATCCTTATGCCGGTAAGGTATGCTACGGCTCCGTTTTGATCATACTCGGTAGTTTTTGCCGTAAGCTCCCAGACGGCCGAGCCGTCCCGCATCTCGCTGAACACCGCATTTTTCAGAGTGAGATCGATATTTGCCGGGAGACGGGAAGAGTTTCCATCTGACTTTTCAGTGGATGATTTTCTGGTGTAAACGGCAAAAATGATGCCGATCAAAAGCGTTACGAAAAAAAAGGCCAGCAGGTATCTGATTCTCTTCATGGTTATCATATGGCGGGGAACTATAGCATTCAAGCTGGAGCATGTCCAGAGCAACGGAGAGGACAATCCTGCATTGGCATAAATATTGAATAATTACAGTTCATAACGCTTGACAGCCTCGTCCCAGAACCCTCGGCCTTCAAGAATCAGATTGCAGAGTTCACGGACAGCCCCTCTTCCGCCGCAATTCACGGAGACAAAATCCACCAGGGATATGACCTCCGGGACAGCGTCCGCAGGGGCTGCAGAAAAAGCGACCCGTTTCAGGACAGGAATATCGATGAGATCATCCCCCATGAATGCGATTTCCGAATCAGAGAGACCGGTTTTCATCTTTATATCTTCGTAGCTCTCCAATTTTCGAAGCGCCCCCTGATAAACCAGATCGATTCCCAGCTCCCTGGCTCTCAAATCAACAACTATCGAGCTTCTGCCTGTGATTATCGCCGTTTTGATTCCAAAACGGTCAAGCATTTTTATTCCGTGCCCGTCTTTCACATTGAAAAATTTGGTCTCGACACCATAGGCGTCATAAATGATCCTCCCATCGGTCATGACTCCGTCAACGTCGAGCAGAAGGAGCTTTATCGTTTCAAGCTTTCGATGAGTCATGCTATGCCTGCCTTCAGAACATCGTGCAGATGCACTATTCCACACGGCCTGATTTCATCGTCTCCGTCAAAAACGAAAAGTGACGTTATCGAATGTTTTTCCATTATCCGAAGAGCCGCGGCTGCAAGCTGACCGGAGAGTATCCTCAAAGGATCCGGTTTCATTATATCGCTGGCGGTTCTGCTGAAGATATCGATTCCCTTCTCCAGCGCCCGGCGTATGTCTCCGTCGGTGATGACCCCTTCAAGCCCCCCTTCATTGCCTGTCACACCGGTCACTCCCAGTCTTTTGGAGCTTATAAGGAAAAGGGCATCCTTCATCAGCGTATCTCTGGTCACAAGAGGGATCGAATCACCCGTATGCATGATATCCTCCACACGGAGAAAAAGTCTCTTTCCGAGCGCCCCTCCAGGGTGGAAAACCGCAAAATCTTCCGCCCTGAACCCTCTCTCCAGAAGAAGAGCGACCGCAAGGGCGTCCCCCATGGCAAGCGTGGCTGTGGTAGATGCGGTAGGAGCCAGACCGAGAGGGCATGCCTCCTCCCTTACAGAAACGTCGAGAAAGATATCGCTGCAGCTTGCCAGGGTTGATGATGGCCTGCCGCACATCGCCACAAGTCCGGCTCCTATCCTTCTTATCACAGGCAGAATTCTTATCAGCTCCTCTGTTTCGCCGCTGTTTGATATGGCAATCACAACATCGCCTCTCATGATCATTCCGAGATCGCCATGTATCGCTTCCGCCGGATGCAGAAAGAGAGCCGGAGTCCCGGTGGAGGCCAGCGTGGATGCAATTTTCTGACCGATCAGGCCGGATTTCCCCATGCCGCTCACCACAACGCGCCCGCTGCTTTCAAGTATCATTCTGACTGCTGATGTGAAAGACCCGCCGATTCTATCCGACATCGCGATCAACGCATCAGCCTCCGTTTTTATTACTTTTCGCGCTTCATCTACAATCATTCTTCTCCCCGGCCAAAATATTCTGACAAGTTTGGTTTGCATCCGGAAACGGCGATTTCCGAATTATAAATCAGCCGAGATTCAGCTCGTCCAGCGACAACCTGTACCCTGGCATAAAATTCTCCATAAAATAGCGCACCTCCGGCAGAGGAGATCTGTCAAGATTCTCCAGATGATCGCTCCCGGCCTTCCTGAATTCGTTATTGCCGGACTTCTCTTCCTCTATGCACTTCACAAGCGCAGAAATCTTGTCGGCTGCCTTTACTATCTGGAGATACTCGGGATTATTGATGAAAAAGAGCGGCCTGTACTCTTCCGCAAGCTCCGGAGGAAGCATCTCCAGGAGCCTGTTCTTCGCCCTCTCTTCAAGTCCGTGAAAAGATCGCTTGAAATCGGGGTTGAAATGCTTGACCGGCGTCGGCATGTCTCCGGTGAATATCTCGCTTGCATCATGAAATATCCCGTAAAGAGCCGCCATACCCGGGTCGAGGTCACCTCCGAACTCCCTGTTTCTGATGACTGCAAGCGCATGTGATAAAAGAGCCACTTCGAGACTGTGCTCCTGTATGTTCTCAGGGATGGTGTTGCGCATCAATCCCCAGCGGTTTATATACTTCATCCGCGACATGAATGCGAAGAAATCGTATCCCTCTCCGGCTTTCCTGTTGTAATCGTTATCCGGCATCCGGTCCCTCTTTCAGTTCAATTTTCTGCAAAAAAATGTAACCCACCAGAGGTTCTTGCAAAAGTCATAAAAGCTGCCATTCCCGAGGTAGTTTCCATCCGGAGTTTCCGGATGGAAACGAGATAAGCGATCGGGAAAAAGAGTCGTCACCCTGCGCGAAGTCGCAGGGTCTACAGGAAACATCATCGAGCTCTTCAGATGGATTCTGCGACTACGCTTCGCTCCGCGCAGAATGACAGTATTCTGGATGCCTGATAGAATCATTCGGGGATGACACCCTTTTTGCAAGAGCCTCACCAGTATCGCTTTTTTTGACTGTTGAATGAGCCGTCATTTTTTCAACAACCGGCTCCAATGATTCCGGTTTGACAGAAAGTCATGCGATGGCTGCAAGTTCGAGTCTCGCTCCCCATCTCCGTACAAGCTCTCCCCTTATCCGCCGGTTTTTCTCTGCAGAGAGGTCAGGATCGGATTCAATAAGCCGCTCTACGCAGTTTCTGGCATCCTCCAGCAATTTCCTATCACGGATGATGCTTGCAACCCTGAACTCCGGGAGTCCTGACTGCCTTGTGCCGAGAAAGTCTCCTGGGCCCCTTATCTCGAGGTCGGCCTCTGCGATCCTGAAGCCGTCGTTAGTCGATTCCATGATCTTGAGCCGCTTTTCAGCATCTTCTGAAAGCCTCCCCCCTGTAAGAAGAATGCATCGCGATCTCGCTTCTCCACGTCCTACCCTCCCTCGAAGCTGATGGAGCTGGGAGAGCCCGAATCGTTCGGCATGCTCTACAAGCATGAGCGTAGCGTTCGGGACATCAACGCCTACCTCTATGACGGTGGTGGAAACCAGAATATCAAGTTCATGAGAGTTGAATGCGGACATCACCCGCTCCTTCTCTTCCGGGGTCATCCTGCCGTGCAGAAGGCCGACCCGAAGATCCGGGAAAATATCGGAACCCAGATGCCCAGCCATCTCCGTGGCGGCTTTAAGATCGCTTTTTTCGCTCTCTTCAACCAGAGGATAAACGATATAAGCCTGACGTCCCTTGGCTATTTCACTTTTTATAAGTGAATAAATCTCGGCTCTGCGCGATTCAAAGGCTATCTTTGTCTCTACAGGTTTCCGCCCCGGAGGAAGTTCGTCGATTACAGACAGGGAAAGGTCGCCATAAAGGGTCATGGCGAGTGTGCGGGGTATAGGGGTCGCGGTCATTACAAGTATATCGGGATTCACCCCCTTCTTTCTAAGTACCCCCTTCTGCAGAACACCGAACCGGTGCTGTTCATCTATAATTCCGAGTCCGAGCCTTGAAAAATCGACCTTTTCCTGGATGATGGCATGAGTGCCGATTATTATTTTAGCCGAACCGTCAGCTATCCGCATGAGAGCTTCTCTCTTCTCCCTCCCCTTCATCCCGGCTGTTATCAGAAGCACAGGAATTCCCAGAAGATCGCACCACCTGTGAATAGTGTGCCAGTGCTGCTCGGCCAGTATTTCGCTAGGCGCCATTATCGCCACCTGATAATCATTTTCCACCGCTAAAAGAGCGGCCATGAGCGCAACTATGGTCTTCCCGCTCCCCACATCCCCCTGAACCAGGCGGTGCATCGGATGTGGCGAAATCATCTCCGTCTTTATCTCCGACAGCACCCTTTTCTGCGCGGCTGTAAGCTCGAACGGAAGGAGCTTCGCAAGCTCTCTGGTGTAGCGGTGGCTCACCCGGAACGATATCCCCTCTTCCAGCATAACCCCCCGTTTCTTGAGCGCCATGCCGGCCTCCCAGAAAAAAAACTCGTCAAAAGCAATGGCCTTGTGAAATGGCGTACTTCCTTCGTTCAGGCTGTTAAGGTCGATGTCCGGTGTAGGAAGATGAAGCGCATGCAACGATTCGCGAAGCGGCGGGAGTCCGGGAGGCGAGAGAATTTCAGCAGGCACGGTTTCACGCAGATATGGCAGAAAACTGCTTACAACCTCTCTCATCACCTTCCGGACAACTTTCTGGCTCAGGCCGTCTGTCAGGGGATATACAGGAACTATTCTGCCAAAATTGACAGGATCCGAAGCGAGTATTTCATCAACCTCTTTTCCATCAGGAACCCACTCGACATCGGGATGATGCACCTCCCTCTGATATCCGAATTGAGAAACTTCTCCTGTAATTATGGCTCGTTTCCCGACCGTCCAGAGCCGTTTCATGTAAGCGGCATTCGAATTGAACCATTTGAGCGTAATGGAGCCGCTATCATCCATGACAACGGCCTCGAAGAAACGGCGGCCGGTTCTTGCAACCATCATCCCGGCAGAAACCACACTGCCGTAAAAAACCTGCGTAGCACCCGGTTTCAGGGCTGCAATCGGAGAAAGCCCGCGCCTGTCTTCATACCTGAGAGGAAGGAAGTAAATGGCATCCTCCACTGTCAGGACTCCTCTCTTCTCCAGTAGCGCGGAGAGCCTGGGCCCTACCCCTTTTATGAACCGTATTCCGGTTTCAAGGTTCTTTGCCGAAATAGCGCTTCCAAGGTCATCGGCGTAACTTTCCGGCAGAGGCTTTTCCAGTTCTTCGTGTTTTTGGGCCGGAAGGATCATAAGTCCCGAACCGGTCTCTTCAAGAACAATTTCCCCTCCCGGTTTCACGCCATATTTTGCGGCAAGTTCCGGCGGTATTGTTACAGCGCCGGCGGATGATACACGCAGATTGATAGCCATTCTTCAGTTGTCCCCTGTTACGGAAGCGACAAACCTGCTGAGCTCCGCCCAGTTGTAAGGCTTCTGAATGAAGCCTTTCGCGCCAAGCTTGAGAAAAGTTTCTGAGTCATCCTCATGATGCAGACCTGACGCCATCAGAATCCTGGCCTCAGGGAACCTTGCGGCAAACTCGGCCAGAGTCTCCCTTCCCCCCATCTTCGGCATGACCAGGTCGAGGATAACCAGAGATATTTTTTCACGATTATCGGCATAGACACTGAGAGCATCCTCTCCGTTTTCGGCAAGAAAGACCCTGTACCCGCAACGTGTCAGAAAATCGCGCCCGACCGACCTTACAAGAGGCTCGTCATCAACCAGCAGAACTCCTCCGCTCCCCGCTTCCGGTTCCGATTCGATTGCCGTTTCACCGCATATGTCATCGGAAACCGGGAGAAAAATGGTAAACAGAGTCCCTTTCCCCTCTTCGCTGACAACACTTATGCTCCCCATGTGCTCCTGGATGGTGTTGTAGACTGCCGAGAGCCCGAGGCCGGTTCCCTTTCCAGGTTCCTTTGTCGTGAAAAAAGGATGGAAAATATGTTTCAGGGTTTCCCTGGACATCCCTGTTCCGCTGTCTTTTACAGATATCTCGACATACCTTCCGGGAGTTATGCGGAAAAGGTCGGAATTGCAGCGGAGATGGTCAAGTTCGGCGTCCGCGGTGCTGAAAAGGATGACTCCGCCGTCCGGCATTGCATCGCGCGAATTAATGCCCAGGTTAAGCAGCGCATTCTGCAGCATTGCCGGATCGGCTGCGACAATATGGCGCTTTGCGGAAAAGCAGGTTTCAATCCTGATTTTCCGGTCTACTGTCCGCTCAAGAAGAGATACCACATCATCTGCAAGCTGATTGATATCAGTCGGAGAGAAGTCACGCTCCCCCTTCCGGGAAAAAGCGAGCAGCTTCGCCGTAAGTCCAGCCGATCTGGAAGTTGCCTGGCGGATATTTGCAAGCAGTTTCACAGCTTCGGAATTGCCCTCCAGATACTCTGCCATAAGCTCCGCAGAACCCTGTATTGCGGTAAGCATGTTGTTGAAATCATGCGCCACCCCTCCGGCCAGCCTCCCGACAACCTCCATCTTCTGGCTCTGGGATATCTGCTCCTCCATACGTCTCTGTTCCGTTACATCAAGGTAGAGAACCAGGTTGCACTTCTCGTTATTGAACTCTATCAGGTTGCAGTAGAGGAGGATGTCGCGCTTCTCCCCGCCCGAGGTCTTCAGTTCGGCGGCAAACCCTGACAATCTCTGTTTATCCCTGACGATAGAGATGAAAGTATCCCGCTCTTTTTCGTCGCACCATATCCCTAGTTCAAGAACGCTTTTCCCCATGGCGGATTCAGGATAGTAACCGAAAAGTTCAGCGAAAGCTCCGTTCATGCTCTGGATTATCCCGGAAGGAAAAGATGTTACGGTTATGGGCAGCGGAGAGAGGTCAAAGATGGTTTTGAGGTATCTGTTCAACTCATCCAGCATTTTCTGCGATGCCTCATACTCCCCTATCTGAACCCTCAGCATCTCTTCAGTAGCGACGAGCTGATCGTGCATTTCTGTCTGGATCAGCGACTGTCTGGCAAGCTCTTCCCCGTTCTCCTTAAGCTCCCGGTTTCTCCGGATAAGCTCTTCATTCGCCTCTGCCAGTTCGCTGGCGCTCCTCCTTAATTCAAGAGTCTTTTGGGCTACAAGCTCGTTCAAGTGATTTTTATGGAATTCAAGTTCACGGCGTTGCCGATACAACTCTGCGAAAATCTTGACCTTGCTCCTGAGAAAGAGAGGCTCGATAGGTTTGGAAAGGTAATCTACTCCTCCGGTATCGTATCCTCTGAAATGAAAGTAAATATCCTTGAGCCCCGCGGTTACGAAAATTATAGGTATGTGCCTGGTCTTCGGATTGAGCCTCATAAGCTCTGCGGTTTCAAATCCGTCTATTTCAGGCATCTGCACATCAAGGAGCACCAGTGCGAAATCATGTCTGAGACAGAGCCTGAGAGCGTCATTGCCGGATGTCGCCTTGACTGTCTCATACCCCTGATCTGAAAGAAGCTCTTCCAGCGACATCAGATTTTCAGGCCTGTCATCAACCAGCAGAATCGGTATGGCAGGCTGCATTTCAGGAGAATTCATAAAAACTCCATCCGAAACGAGGTTTTTTAAAATAAAAAAATATCATCCACCACTGCATATTCTCTTCTGCAGGTGTCGGGAAAAACCGGATCCCCGATAGAGTCTTTCGGGGATGACACCCTTTCTGCAGGAGTCTTCGACCTTTATGAAAAATTCTTCAGATGATTCAACTTTTCCTGCGATAGATTCTCCAGTTTTTATCTGCTATCTCAAATCGCGACGAAATCGCGCTATTCTCCAGAGTCTCGCTTGCGCCGAGACAAAGAAAGCCGCCAGGCACGAGGGAGTCGTAAAACAGGTTGAACGCCCGCTCTTTCAGTTTCTGGCTGAAATATATCAGAACATTCCTGCAGAGTATCAGGTGCATCTCTCCAAAACTGCCGTCAGTGGCGAGATCATGCGGCGAAAAAACCACATTCTCCCTTAGAGTTTCATTCAGAACTGCGTTGCCGTAACAGGCGGTATAGTAATCTGAAAAAGAGTTTTTACCCTCTGCGGCCTGATAATTTTTAGTAAAATTCTAATCTCTTCAATGGGGTAGATCCCCTTCGCGGCTCCGGCGAGCGCCTCTTCGTTTATATCCGTCGCGTAAATCCTGAATCTTCCCCGCATCCCCTCCTCCCCCAGAAGTATCGCCATCGAATATGCCTCTTCTCCGGAAGAGGAACCGGCGTGCCATATTTTAACAGAAGAAAGTTCTCTTAAAGAAGGGACCACAACTTTTCTCATCTCCGAGAAAAAACCCGGATCACGGAACATCTCCGAAAAATTGACCGTTATTCCAGAGAGAAAAGAGACAAAAAGCTCCCTGTTTCTAAGAAGTTCTCCCTGGGCGGCGGAGAATGTCGAAAAGCCGTAAGCCATGAGCCAGTTATGAATTCTGCGCTTGAGCGAAGTTCTGTTGTACTCCGTGAAGTCATAACCGTAAACTTCGCGGATCCCTTCAAGGAGAAGCCTTGTTTCGATATCTGCGATTTCGTCATTCGTCATTCTGTCAGATTCCGGATCTCTTTTTGCCGCTTGAAGAGCATGACTGTTTCGCTCTTTTCCGGCCCATGCAGCGCGATTCATGAAATATCGGGAGAGTAGAGCCAGACCCTCAGAAGCGAAAAGAGTTTTTCAAGGTCGACAGGCTTTGAAACATAGTCATTCGCACCTGCTTTCAGGCACTCTTCCCTGTCTCCCTTCATCGCCTTCGCGGTCAGGGCTATTATCGGCAGCCCTAAGAAGCGTGAATCCTTCCTTATCTCCCGCATCGCCTCATAGCCGTTCATCTCCGGCATCATGATGTCCATGAGAACCATGTCCATACCTGGCCTCTCATCCAGGATATTCAGCGCCTCTCTGCCGTTTGCAGCCTCATGTACGATCATCCCTTTCGATGATAGCGCGCTTGAAAGGGAAAAAACGTTCCTCATGTCGTCGTCAACTACAAGTATATTTTTCCCCGCCAGCATCCCCTCACGATCGACGGCTGAGCGTATCATTCTCCGTTTTGCCGGATCAAGAGACGATTCCACCTGATGAAGAAAGAGCGATACCTCGTCAAGCAGGCGCCAGTTATCCCTCGAGCCTTTTATTGTGAGACTCTCGGCTAATGAATTCACCCTTTTCTCCTCTTCCGTTTCGATCTCTCCGGCATTATGAAGTATGACGGGAAGACGCATCTCAGGCTCGAGCTTTTTAACCTGCTCAAGCAGCTCGAATCCGTCGATGCCGGAGAGTGGGGCGCAGAGAACCATACAGTCGAACTCCTCCGCAGCGAGAAGCCTTAACCCCTCCTGGCCGCTCTCCGCGACGGTTATCGAAATATTCGGTTCATCCAGCGATGATGAGAGTGATTCCGCCTCAGCCGCATCGCTCGCCACGATCAGGAGCTTCTTTATTCGCTTTTCGATGAATTTCTCGATCCTAGCAAAGAGCGTCTCCAACTCTTCAGAGGTGACAGGCTTGGTCATGAATCCGATCGCCCCCATTGACATCGCCTTGTTGCGCTCTTCAAGGCAGGTTATGAAATGAACCGGAACATGCCTTGTCAAAGGGTTGTCCTTAAGGCTCCGCATCACCCCCCAGCCGTCAGTATGCGGGAGCATCACATCCAGAATGATCGCATCCGGAGAATATCGTTCCGCAGCAGCTATCCCGTTTGCGCCGTCATTAGCCAGAAGCGCCATGAAACCTCGCTTACGGATCATATCGAGGAGGATGGAGGCGAATGGGATATCGTCTTCAATCACCAGAATGCTCCTGGTCTGGTGAGAAAGCAGGTTCCGGTCGTCAGGGATCATCGGTAGTGGAAGTTCAGCGGGCTTTCCATTGCCGCTTCTTTCTTCCCCGGTACCGTGCATAGGAGGGGTGAGGGGAGGTTTTCCAGAATCTCCGGCATCTACTGTTTCGAGCTCGCCCATATGTGACTCCGGAAGAAAAAGGGTAAAGACGCTCCCTCTGCCAGGCTCGCTTGAAAGGGTGATCTTTCCGCCGAGATAATAAGCGAGCCGGCTGGAAATGGAGAGCCCGAGTCCGGTGCCGCCATAAATCCGGCTGCTGCCACCGTCAACCTGATGGAATGCGTTGAAAACCAGCGGCTGCTGCTCCTCAGGTATACCGATGCCGGTATCTTCAATCCTGAAGGCTACGGCCGGAATATGGAGCGGATTTTCTGCCTCGTCCGGAGCTGATATCGAGAGCAGAACCCCTCCATGACTTGTAAACTTGCAGGCGTTTGACAGAATGTTCTTCAGTATCTGCAACAGTTTCTGGCTGTCTGAAGATATGGTTTCAGGAGCGGATTCTTCGATTCTGACCGCAAATGATATCTTCTTTTCCGCTGCAACGGGGAGAAATATGCTTTCAAGATGCCGGACAATCGTTGAGAGAGCGATCTCCTCATCTCTTAACTCCATGTGGCCAGACTCGATTTTTGAAAGATCCAGGATGTCGTTTATCAGGTTGAGCAGATCCCTGCCAGCATTGTTGATGGTGGCGGCAAATTCGACCTGTTTTTCGGTAAGATTCCCCTCCCTGTTCTCCTTGAGAATCCCGGAGAGGATCATCAGGCTGTTCAGAGGGGTGCGAAGCTCATGCGACATGTTAGCCAGAAATTCCGATTTGTAGGCACTGGCTCTTTCAAGTTCCACCGCCTTCTGATGAAGTTCGGAGCTTTTCCGCTCAAGCTCCACATTTTTGGAGCGAACCTCCTCACGCTGTTCCTCCAGCAGAATTGCCCGCTCTTCCAGCTCTTCATTGCTCTGCTGCAACAGCATCTGTTGCGACCGGAGTTCTTCGGCCTGCTCCTGCGTCCGCTCCAGAAGCTCATGCACCACCGATCTCGCCCTATTCACGCTGATCGCAATCGCAATCCCCTCCATCGACTGGTTCAGGAACTCAAGTTCATTTTCTCCCATGAGCCGGAAAGAGGCCAGTTCAATCAGACCGAGAAGATCATCGTCATAGTGGAGCGGGAGCAGGGCTATGCTGACCGGATCGGAGGAACCCAGAGCTGAGCTTATCCTAAGATATCCGGGAGGCACCGGTTTCAGAAGAATCGCTCTCCTCTCAAGAGCTGCCTGTCCTGAAATCCCCTCTCCAGGAATAATTCTGTTCAAGATAGATCGAGCGTCTTCCGGCGCGTGCCATGCAACAGCCTCAAGCGCGGAGCCAGAGTCGCTCAATGTGTAAAATGCCCCTACGGACGCACCTAGATACTCAATCATGAACTTCAGGGTATTTTGCGCCAGTTCCCGGAGAGGTTTGTCGCCACGCAGAATGGCGTTCAGCTCCTGATGCCCCTTCTCATGCCATGAATGAAGGCACTCGAACTCGCGGCTTTGGCGAAGAAACGCCATCATTTCGACAAAAGCCTTGTCTAGCCTGTATCCGGATTCGCTCATCCCTGCGATCGACTTCTGCAGCACCCCCAGTTCATCGTTTTCAGCAAACTCCCCAGCAGGTCTGAAAGGCTCTTCGACTGAAATATCGTCATCCAGGGAGCCTTCCGCGATCGCCTCGGCTATCAACGCCTGCTTCTCCTCCCTCTTCTGCTGTATCTGCACAGCTCTTACAGTCTGCTGCAGAGAATCGGAAATCATCCGGTTAAGCTGAAGCATTATCGCCACGGCAAGCAATATGGAGACGAGTGAAACAGAGAGAAGCCAGAAACGGGCGTCTTTGAACGATGCCTCCGCCTTTCCCGATTCATCCTCTATCCTGTCTATGCAGAACCTGGCGACAGATGAAAAGGCGGCTTCTACTCTCTCGAAACGTTCGGAAATCCTCCCTATATCCGCTCCGGCAGGTTCCCCTCCGTAATGTTCGCCGCTTTTCAGTATGAATGCTGACACTTCATCCAGATATCTGAGTGTTGCCGAGGAGAGACCACCAAACAGCTTCTCCTCATCCCGGTTCATGGCGCTTTTAGAAAGGCGAGAGAGGCGCTCCCTGACAGAACCCTCAACCTCATCGAGAATATTGAATTTGTCCCTGCGCTCCTCCGCTCCGGTTGCATTGATAAATGCGGTAAAACCGAAATGATGCCTCCAGAGAAGGCGCTCGATATCCGAAACTGCAACATAAGCCGGAAAGAGATTGCCACTTATTCCGTAAACAGCCCCCTTTACTGAATAGATCCCGTACACCCCTGCAAGAACCGATACCAGTGAGCAGAAGATAACGGTCATCCATCCTGCGAAAAGTTTCCGCCTTATCCCGGGCGCACCATAAGGCATCATATCTCCACCCCTTATGATTTCTGTTGTTCCGGTAATTTTTCCGATATTTCAGAAACCACTCTCTCAAACTCTTCCGAAAAGGAGGCCAGAGCCTTGCCGACAACTTCACCGGTCTCTCCTCTGTTTATACCGGTTTCAAGATCGCCCGCCAGCCGCTGGAGCAGGTTCGCCCCTATCGTTCCGGCAACCCCTTTTATCGTATGAGCCTTGCGCATTGCGGGACCACTCTCGCCGTTTCTTAGCATGGAGCCGATGATGGTGGCCGAATCAGAGTAGCTCTCCGCGAAAGTCCGTAAAACCGAGAGATAAGTGTCAATGTCTCCGTCAAAGAGTTCAAGAGCTGCGAAGATGTCAACCCCGCTGATCGAAGGGATCTCAGGCAGAGTCTCTACGTCAGGCCAGTCACTGCTGCTGCCTGAGGCAGCCTTGCCGGTGGGGGGGAGAAACGAGCCGATAACCTGCAACATTTTCCGCAAGTCGACGGGCTTGCTTATGAAGCCGTTCATACCTGATGCAAGTATTCTTTCGCGCTCGCCCTCCATTGCATGAGCCGTCATGGCAATAATCGGGAGAGAATCGAAACGGCTGTCGCCGCGTATGATTGAGGCGGCTTCGTAGCCGTCCATATCCGGCATCTGAATATCCATGAGCATAAGGTCATACATCATCCGCTCCCCTTTCAGCACCATATCGACCGCCTCGCGTCCATCTTCGGCAAAATCTAGAATTGCGCCGGTCCCCTTCAGAAACTCCCTGGTAATTTCCCTGTTGATCTCGTTATCCTCTGCGATCAGGATTCTGCTTCCTCCGAAATCGTAACTTGAGCGCTCCAAGCCGGGAGTGGCATCAGGCTCTCCGGCTTCAAGCAACCGTCCGGTCCCAAAGAGTGCGGTAAAATAGAAACAGCTCCCCTCCCCTGCGATGCTTCTGCACCATATTTCTCCCCCCATAAGCTCGACAAGCTGCTTTGAAATCGAGAGGCCAAGCCCTGTTCCGCCGAAACGGCGTGTCGTCGCGCTGTCCGCCTGAGTGAATGGGCGAAACAGCTTTTCAATCTGCTCTTCAGGTATCCCTATTCCGGTGTCTGCGACTGAAAATTGAAGCCTGTATCCTTCGTGGTCAGCCTCCAGCAGTTCAGCTTCAAGGCGGACTTTACCATGTTCAGTGAACTTGATCGCATTGTTCATGAGGTTGAGCAGTACCTGGCTCAGCCTGTGAGGGTCTCCTAGGAGGAGCGGAGGAATTTCAGCGGCTATTCTTGAGGTCAGCTCCAGCTTCTTCTCATAGGCCTTATGTTGAAGCATCCCTGTGACATTGGCGATTACATCCCCCAGACAAAACTGTATCCGCTCCATCTGCATCTGCCCCGCCTCTATCTTTGAAAAATCGAGTATGTCGTTGATGATGTTGAGCAGTATCTCTCCGGCCGTATGTATCCGCCCCGCGTAATCACTCTGCGGATCCGGAAGCCCTGATCTTAGAATCAGCGATGAAAAACCGATGATCGCGTTAAGCGGCGTTCTTATTTCATGGCTCATGTTCGCGAGAAATTCCGATTTTATTCTTGCAGCGGAGTCGGCGGCCTCCTTTGCGGCCAGGAGCTCTCCGGCCATCCTCCTCTGTTCCGTTATATCCTCCTTTACCGCAACAAAGTTGAGGATACCCCCTTCTTCGTCAATTATCGGGGAAATGAGGGCATGCTCCCAGTAGAGATCTCCGTTTTTTTTGCGGTTGCAGAACTCGCCGCTCCACTCTTTTCCGGCGAGTATGGTGCTCCACAAATCATGGTAAAACTCTTTCGTCTGGAAACCTGCGTTGAGAATCCGCGGGTTCCGCCCGACAACCTCTTCGGAGAGATATCCGGTCAGCTCCGTGAACTTCGGATTGACATACTCTATGAAGCCATTGACATCGGTTATCACAATCACGGCCGGGCTGTGCACAACCGCACTAGAGAGCTGCTGCAACTTCTTCTGGTTGAATTCAGCCTCTATCCGCCTTAGCTCGAGCTCCCTGTTTATGAGTGTCAACTCCTCATTTGCGTCTTCAAGAGACTTTGTCCTCTCGGCCACCTTCCTCTCGAGCTCCTCATTCTGTCTTGCAATGGTATCCTTTGCTTTTTTCAGTGCGGTTATATCCTGCACAACCCCTATGATGCCGGCAGGCATCCCGTTTATGTCGTTAAATGCCGCCTTGTAATAGATGACATCCCTTCTCTCCCCGTCTCGACCAGTAACGGAGGTTCGGTACTGCAACGTTCCGGATACGAGAAGGAGATGTCTGTCAATGGATTGATGGGCTTTGACATCTTCGGGAGAAGCAAGATCATGAACGGTTCTGCCGATGATATCTTCCTGCCTGCAATCGCGGAACTCCTCGTAAGCCCTGTTGCAGCCGAGATAGCGCCCCTCCGCATCCTTGTAGAAAACCGGATTCGGGATGGTGTCAATCAGAGTGCGTATAAAAAAGAGCTGCCGCTTCAGGTCGTTGGTCTTCTCTTCAACCCTTGCCTCGAGCGACACATTCAACTCTTCCAGTTTAATCCTGTAAAGCCTGGATTTCCGTATCCAGAGCAGGAAAACCAGCATTCCTGCAACCAGGGCGACAATTATCTCCAGTTCTATTCTACTGTTAACGTACATTTGCCGGTTCCGCCTTGAATCAGGAATTAATGAACGACTTTACTTTCATTCCTCCATGATTGCAATAATATACGGTTATCAGAACCTTGAATCAGAGAGTGAAAATCGATGCGAGCTGGCTGTTGCCATAGCGCCTCCTTAAAAATACGCACAAAAAAAAGGGGCGCCATCAGACGCCCCTCTTCTCTTTTATTCTGCACTGCAGGATTCTTTTACGAAAGCTTGCGCCCACCCTCTTCTGCCCACTTCTCGAGCATCGGAGTTGTAACTGACTTCGGACGCTCGATGGCGTATCCAAGACCGCGGTCCCAGGTTATGTTGGCCATGCAGCCGAGCGCTCTCCCCACGCCAAAGAGAACAGTGTAGAAATCCCACTCTTTAAGGCCGTAGTACCATTGGATTACGCCTGACTGAGCATCCACGTTCGGCCACGGATTCTTCGTCTTGCCATGTTCGGTAAGAACAACAGGAGCGACTTCGAAGATCATTGCAACCAGCTTGAAGAGAGGATCGTCTTTCAGTCCCGGAGTGTTAAGGCAGAACTCGCGCTGCGACATGTAACGCGGGTCGGTCTTCCGGAGAACCGCATGGCCATACCCCGGAACGACCTGACCGGCGTTGAGGGTATCCCAGAGAGCCTTGGTAATCAGCTCCTTGGTAGGCTCGACGTCCTTGCAGTACTTCTCCTGGAATTTGATCGTCCAGTCGAGAACTTCCTGGTTTGCCAGGCCATGCAGAGGGCCTGCGAGGCCGTTCAGGCCTGCGGAGTAGGCGTAGTAGGGGTCAGAAAGGGCAGAGTGCACAAGGTGAGTGGTGTGCGCGGAGACATTTCCTGACTCATGATCGGAATGGAGGATGAAGTACATTCTGGCGACATCCTTGTACTCCTCGCACTGCCCGATCATATGCGCGAAGTTCGCACCCATGTCGAGAGTCGGATCAATCGGTATCTGCTTGTCCCCCCTGAATTTCAGGTTGTAGATGAACGCAGCGATTACAGGGATGCGCGCAACTATGTCGCTAGCATCCTCGTAAACGTATTCCCAGGCCACCATCTTGTTGAATTTGCCCGAATTGTAAAAAGCGGCGAATTTGGAATCTTTCTGCAGCGCCATCAGCCCCACGGAGAGCATGACCATAGGGTGGCTGTCGCGCGGAAGCGCCCGGATTGCGTCAAAGACATACTGCGGAACGGTCTGGCGGGTTTTCCATTCGGCTATGACATCCTTGACCTGATCTTCAGTGGGAACCTCGCCTGTAAGAAGGAAATACCAGAAAGATTCGACGGTGGGATATTTTGAATTAGGAGCTTTCGGGAGAGCCTCAAAAGTTTCGGGAATGGTCTTGCCGCGGAATCTGATCCCTTCCTGCGGATCCAGGTAGGATATATCAGTAACGAGGCAACGGACATCTCTCGCGCCTCCTATGCACTGTTCGATTGTAACCTGATCGATTACAACCTTGCCGAACTCCTTGGTAAGCCTTGTTGTGCGTGGACGATGTGCCTCGATCTTCTGTTTCAGGGTTTCTTTCAGTGCCATCTGATAATCTCCTTTTCATAGTGGGGTTAGGAACCAAAGAGCTGTTTGATGCGGTCAGACAAAATGCCCTGAGAAAGCTAAGGAATTATAGAATTCAAGAGTAAAGCCAGGTTTTAAAATAGCATTTGACGGGAGAGTGTAATCAGAATATTGTATACAGAACGCTGATAGTTTATACAGGAGTGAAGCTGTAAAAAGCAACAAAATTCTTCACCCCAGAACCACCAGCTCCTCCGGTGTCATCGTAAGCCGCTTCAACCCTTGAGAGCTCAAATAGAATGTGTTTTCAATCCCGATCGCCCCTTCACCTGGAAACACCACTTTCGGCTCGAATGCAAACGCCATACCCTCTTCAAACAGCATGTCATTGAAACCTCTGGCTATGAACGGATATTCGTCAATTTCGATACCAAGGCCATGCCCGATGAAAGAGACCTGCGCTCCTGCAGAGCCCATGAAGTTTTCCGCGTACCCCATCTGAACAGCCAGTTTCAGGCATTCGTCATAAACCCTCCCCCACGGTGCACCTGGAAAAACAAGCTTCTTCATCAGTTCCTGGATCGACAGCATGTCGTCATAGGCTCTCCTCATCCTTGGCGATACATCGCCTATGCTGAATATCCTCGTTAAATCGCTGAGATAACCATCAACGCACCCTGCGAAATCAATTATCACCGGTTCGTTCCGCTCGATTTTTTTCAATCCGGCGCTCTGTCCGAACGAAGGGTTAAGACCCATGCCGCCGAGAGGGGTATCCGGATAGGCCGGAACAGCGCTGTCAGCACCGGAAAGTATCTGGGCGTAAAAAAGCTCGGAATTGAAGCCGCGCATCCTTATCAGCCCCTGATGCCCATCCTTGCGAGCGGTAAATTCGAGCTCCGCAGCGACTTCAATATCGGTCGCCCCTTCACGTATGACCTCTTTTGCACGTCTGTAGACCTTCTCCACCTGGTCGGCTGCGTCCTGCATAAGATGGATTTCATATTTGGATTTTATCATCCTCACTTTTCGGACGAAGGGGGTCGCGTCAACAAATTCCGCAGAAGGGAAAACCTTCCTGTATCTTTCGAAAAAGTTGACAGGAAGCACATCAAGCTCCATACCGATCCGGCCAGGCTCTTCATATCCGTAATCTGCAAGGAATCGTGGAATATCCTTCATGGAGCTGAACGGCAACACCTCTTTCAGGCCTGACTCCATTCTTGCCCGCCCCGCGTCTTTACGCACTAGATAGAGTGGATATCCGGAAGCGGGTAGATAGAGATTGCCGCTCTGGACAGTTCCGGTGAAATAAAAAAGGTCTGCATTCTGGATTATGATCACCGCGTCCAATCCGGCTTCGGCCATCTGTTTCTGAAGCCTGGAACAACGGTGCTCTAGTTCTGCCGCCGGCGTAAGTCGCATTCCATATCCTTTCTTCATGCAGTGTATTCACCTTCTTCAAGATGCAGCTCCTTGATTGCAATTTCCCTGAGCTTGAATTTCTGTATCTTGCCGGAAGCGGTCATAGGGTATCCGTCAACAAATTTCACATATTTCGGTATCTTGTAGTTGGCAATCCTGTCTCGGCAGTAATCCCTCACTTCATTCTCGGTCATCTCGACCCCCTTTTTAAGGACAACCGCCGCCATAATCTGCTCCCCGTATTTGCGGTCTGGCACGCCGTAAACCTGAACATCGGAAATTTTGGGATGCGTATAGAGAAACTCCTCTATTTCGCGGGGATAGATATTTTCTCCGCTCCTGATTATCATCTGTTTGATACGGCCTGTAATCTTGAAATAGCCGTTCTCATCCATGATGGCCAGGTCGCCTGTATGGAGCCAGTTATCGCTGTCTATCACCCTGGCGGTCTCCTCCGGCATCTTGTAATAGCCTTTCATCACCATGTAACCTCTGGCGCAGAGTTCTCCCTGCTTCCCGGGAGGAAGCAAGGCGCCTGTCTCAATGTCGACAATTTTCACTTCGGCCCCTGGAAGCGCGCGTCCTACGGTGGCGACTCTCAGCTCCAGAGGATCATCGGTGCGGGTCTGGGTAATCCCTGGAGATGACTCCGTCTGGCCGTAAACACTGGTGATTTCATGTACATGCATATCTTTCACCACTTTTTTCATAAGCTCGACCGGGCAGTTTGAACCTGCCATTATGCCAGTCCTGAGTGTTGACATGTCATATTTCCTGAAGTCAGGATGCTCTATCTCGGCTATGAACATCGTCGGCACGCCATGTACCGCCGTGCATCTCTCCTTCTCAATCGCCTGGAGAACCTTCAGCGGATCAAAATTTTCCACTGGCACCATCGTTGCACCGTGAGTCACGCAGACCAGAACAGAGAGAACGCACCCGAAACAGTGGAAGAACGGTACAGGAATGCAGAGCCTGTCGCTGTCGGTGAATCCGAGGCAGTCTCCAATAGCCTTTCCGTTGTTGACCAAGTTGTGATGGGTCAGCATCACTCCCTTGGGAAAACCTGTAGTGCCGGATGTATACTGCATGTTTATCACGTCATGGCGATCGAGGGACGCCTCTCTCGAAGCAAGCTCTTGATCAGAGACACATCTGCCCAGTTCATGTATTTCGCTGAAATTCATAATTCCTGAAGGGGCGTTGTCGCCTATCATTACGACTTTTTTGAGACAAGGAAGAGCGGAGGAGTTCAAATCCCCACCCGCAGATGAATGGAGTTCCGGCACGATTTTTTCCAGTATCGAGAGATAATCGCTATCCTTGAAATATTTCACCATGAAGAGGATGGTTGAATCGGACTGCCTGAGAAGATACTCAAGCTCCGCAGCCTTGTAGGCGGTATTCACGGTAACAAGAACCGCTCCGATCCTGGCTGTTGCAAACTGAAGCTCCACCCACTCCGGAACGTTGTTCGCCCATACCGCGACCTTGTCCCCCTTTTTCACTCCAAGCTCAAGAAGTCCTTTTGCCAGTTCGCTGCAGATTTCATCAAACCTGGAGTAGGTGTGCCTAACCCCGCGTTCATGATAAACCAGAGCCTCGTTTTCCGGATATCTGCCTGCAATGTCTCGCAGTAACCCGCCTATAGTCAGTTCGATCTGCTCAAGCATAATCTCCGTCCCTTTCAAACTATTCATGAAATTCCTGATTCGTTAGTTTCCATCCGGAAAGGGTGCTTTTCCCCCCTGGCGGCGTCAATCTTCGGGTTTCCTTGTGCGGCGTACCTCTGTACGCCNNATCCGGAGTTTCCGGATGGAAACTCGTTAGCTCTTTGCGACTTCATCTCTCCGATTTCTGATAACATCCGAAAAGATCAAAAGTCAAGATGTCATGCCGGCAGTCTGAATGAAATGAATCAAGAAAAATACAATGATATTTATGCAGGCAAACTGAATTTATAAAACAGATATTTTCAACACGATTTCCAATTTCAAAATCTCCGCATCTGAAACTCAGAGTCATATGTCATCATAGATATTATTATTGAATTTCGGTATGTTGGCTGATAATTACGATCATTGATCCATTTTTATTCATCCGCTTCAGCTAATTGTAACGGAGAGGGTTCAAATATATCTTGCATAATTTTCAAAAAACGTTATAAAGATATCCTAAATTTGGAATCAAAGCAGTTTTTCAATATAAAAGTTACAAGCAAATCAGAGAGTTGCAATAAAGCTTCGTGTTCATTTTCTTGAAATTGCAGGTTAAATACGGCAAAGCAAATTGACGGTTTTGAAAGGAGGCGAACCGCGGTAACACTCAATATTTTCAAAGCTTATTCCAAACAAAAATGAAAGGAGTATCCAGATGGCAGAAAAACAGTACGATTGGTCAGCGATTGCAAAAAATCCGAAATTTGTGGAACTGCACCATAAAAAAGCAGCCTTTCTATTCGGATGGTGGATTTTTTCCCTTATTTTCTATTTTCTGCTCCCTATCGGAGCTGCATATGCTCCAGGCCTCTTCAAGATTAAAATCATAGGTGTAATCAATTTCGGATATCTCTTTGCTCTCTCCCAATTTCTTGTATCATGGGGAATATCTCTATACTACGCCCGCGTTGCAGAGAGAGACTTCGACCGTCTGACCAGGGAGCTGGTCGATGAACTTCATCTTTAGAAAAGGAGGATACGACATGACTTTCAAAAATATGATGATTGTCGCACTGCTGACCTTCTCGCTTGCCGCAGCCGCCTTTGCTGAAGAGCCGAAAAATGCAGCTCCCGCAGGCGGCTCCACTCCCGCCGCGACAGCCGCTGCTCCTGCAATGCCTGCGCCTCCTTCTGCGATGGCTCCAGCCTCTTCACAGCCGGCTCCAGCAACTGCGCCAGCTCAGAAAAAAGCGGAAGTCAAGGCGAACAAGGCCGTAACACTTACTATGTTTGCAATAATAATAGCCATCACTTTGGGCGTTGTCGTATGGGCGGCCAAGCATACAAAGACGACAGCCGATTTCTACGCCGCCGGCGGCGGGATAACAGGTGCCCAGAACGGCTGGGCAATCTCCGGCGACTACATGTCGGCAGCATCTTTCCTCGGGATTTCCGGCATGATATCTCTGTACGGGATCGACGGCTTCATGTATTCGGTCGGATGGCTGGTCGCATACATCACCGTTCTTCTCATTGTCGCAGAGCCGTGTCGCAACGCCGGAAAATACACTCTTGGCGACATTCTCTCGTTCCGCACCGACCCGAAACCTGTCCGCGCTGTAGCGGCTCTTTCAACAGTAGCAGTTTCAACCTTCTACCTGACAGCCCAGATGGTCGGCGCCGGGAAACTTATGGCTCTTCTGGTCGGCATTCCCTACAAGGCATCAATCATCGGAGTCGGCATCCTCATGGTCGGATATGTTGTTTTCGGCGGGATGACTGCAACTACGTGGGTGCAGATCATAAAGGCCGGTCTTCTCATGTCAGGGGCGATACTCCTCTCTGTGCTGGTTCTTGTAAAGGCGGGGTTCAACCCGATATTTTTCTTCGAGCAGGTAGTTACAAATCCGGATATTCAGGACCACGTTTCCAAACTTGTGCTCAAAGACGGGATTGTTCTTAATGGTGTAGACGCCGGTCAGCGCTTCCTCGAAGCCGGACTATTCATGAAAGCACCACTTGACCAGATATCCCTCGGCATGGCGCTGGTTCTCGGCACAGCCGGAATGCCCCACATCCTGATGCGTTTCTTCACTGTTCCGACCGCCCAGGCCGCCCGCAAATCGGTCATAATCGCAATGTTCATCATAGGCGCCTTCTACGTCCTTACAACCCTCCTTGGTTTCGGCGCCGCAATACACCTCACGCCACAGGCAATAATCAAGGTTGACCCGGCTGGCAACATGGCTACGCTTATGCTCGCCCAGCAGCTCGGTTCCGAAATCGCTCCGATACTTGGTGACCTCTTCCTCGCATTTCTCTGCTCCGTGGCATTCGCCACCATCCTCGCTGTTGTCTCCGGCCTGGTTCTCGCGGCATCGGCTGCAATCGCGCACGACATATATGTAAACGTGATAAAGGATGGTCATGCTGACCAGCATGAGCAGGTCATGGCGGCGAGAATCACCTCTCTCGTCGTTGGAGCCGCTGGCATCATAATAGGGATCATGGCTGAAAACGCAAACGTGGCTCACCTTGTTGCACTCGCCTTTGCTGTCGCATCATCAGGAAACCTGCCAGTTGTAATTCTCTCTCTCTTCTGGAGAAAATTCAACACCGCCGGCGTGATATCCGGTCTTCTGGTCGGAACTGTCGCATCTATCGGACTTGTTCTGGTTTCGCCCAACATGACATATCCGAAACTTGTGGCGGCAGGAGCACAGAAGGTTGTGGCGGCGCTTGAGGCGAAACAGGCCGCGCTCCCTCCTGGCCAGGCACTTGCTGAAAAAGACGCGAAAACCCTTGCAAAAGCCAAGGTGGATGCACAGAAGACCGGCACTTCGATGATGGGTCTTGAAAAGCCGCTCTTCTCACTGAAAAACCCGGGGATCGTCTCCATCCCGCTCGGCTTCCTCGCTGCGATCATCGGCTGCCTGCTCTTCCCGAACAAACGTTCAGAAGAGATGTTCGACGAGCTTTACGTCCGCCAGAACACTGGGCTTGGAATGTCCAAAGCCATTGATCACTAACATTCGGTTTCTTTAATCGCAGTATTCCTTATAATGAGGGGGAGAAGCGTTGACTCTCCCCCTTTTCCGAATTAAAAACATTCAGGAAACTGTATGGCCGAAAGCATCCCATTATGTGATCTCCCCTATCATTTCCTTCTCCCCTCCGGGCTCCCCCCCCTTTCAAGCATTACCCGCTATTGCGAACCCGATGAAGTCTCATGGTTTTTGCGCCACATAAATCAATCGCTTGAAGAAAAGCGCAAAATATTTCTTGCATGGAACGACAGGAGCAGGGAACTTTTTGGCAGGATTCCAGATGCAGATGCCGGAGAACTTAGCCATATTCATGCGGAGTGCAACCTGACAGAGATGGAGCGTTTTCTCTTCACATCTTCCGTGCCGGCGCTCCATCACAACTGCACGCATTATCGCGACCTGATAGCATCAAGGGGGGTGGAACTGGCTTTCGAATCTATGGATGCTCGTGGCAGAAAGAGGCCTGGATTGCCTTTCGCGCTTATCAGCATGGGGAGTGACGGGAGGAAGGAGCAGACACTTATAACCGATCAGGATTATATGATAGTTTATGGCGATGATGGTGGAGAAGAAGCCGATTCATATTTTCTCGAATATTCGAATATCCTTGTCGATATACTCGAAGAGTCAGGATTCAAAAAATGCATTGGCGAGATAATGCCGAGCAATCCGATATGGCGAGGCTCTTACGCTAAGTGGCGAAAACGGCTTCTCTCCGTGATGCGTTACGAAACCGAAGATTACGCAAAAAACATAATGAACCTGATTGTCCTCTCCGACGCCCGCTATGTGGCTGGAGAGAGGGATATAGCCGAAAAGCTCGTCTCGATGATAAAAAACATGGAGAGGGATTATTTCCAGGTTTTATGGGGAATGGCCAGAGCGGCCACTGAAATGAAACTTGCGCTGGGTTTCATGAAAAAAATTTGGACAGAGGGGAGCGGTGAGCATAACGGCTCCTTCAACCTGAAACTTCTCGCATGGGCTCCGCTTGTAATGAATGTCAGGATAATTTCAATAAACCAGGGGATACCTGCAACAAGCACAGTTGAAAGAATAGAGATGCTTGAAGCTGAAGGGAGTTTTTCCAGCACGTTCGCAAAAGAGCTAAAGGAGGCTTACCACGTTCTTACAAAGCATCGCATCCTGCTTCAGATAAAGGTTATAAAGGGGATACAGAAAGATTCTCACTATATGAATCCTTTTGAACTCCCCAGGGATGAGAGGGAGAAGATAAGACACGCGATGCTGAAAATAGAAGAGCTGCAAAAAATAATCCACGCTAATTTCAACATACTCTGAAACTTAATCAGCCTACCAGTTCCGATCTGGTGAATATCGATCTGAGCCAGTACCCTTCCGTCTCGATGTTTTCCCTCCCCCCCTCCTCACGATCAACAAGGGTGACGATTCCCAGCACCTTCAGCCCCTCCTCCTCAGCGCGACGCACAGCCTTCATGGAAGAGCCCCCTGTAGTAACCACGTCTTCGACAATAACAACCCCTGTTCCTGCGGGGAGATTCTTTCGCCCCTCAAGCCACTGGCCGGTGCCATGCCCCTTTGGCTCCTTGCGTATTATGAAAGCATGCATTCTTCTCCCGTCAAGATAGGCTGCAATGGAAGTCGCCGTGGCTATCGGGTCGGCTCCAAGAGTAATGCCTCCAACAGCCTCGACGTTTCCGATATCCTTTATGGATTCGTAGAAAAGGCGGCCGGCAAGAAATCCCCCCTCGGCATGAAGCGTGGTCTGTTTGCCGTCGAAGTAGAAATCGCTCTCCCTCCCGGATGCAAGTTTCACCACTCTTTTCTCGTATGACAATTCCAGTATTATCTGCTTCAATCTTTCGCGCTCGTTCATAGTAACTCTCTCTCCTCGAACAGTCTCATCTGTGGCGGCGCCACAGGCTTTGGAAATGCAACCGGATAGTCGCCTGCAAAGCATGCCCTGCAATAATCATCGCTCCCCATCCCGACAGATTCTATCAACCCTTTTTCAGAAAGATAACCGAGTGAATCCGCTGTAATGTATCTGCAAATCTCATCTGTGGTATGTGAAGATGAAATCAGCTCCTTGCGGTTCGGAGTATCAATTCCGTAATAGCAGGGGTAGCTTGTGGGGGGGGATGATATCCGCATATGAACCTCGCTTGCCCCGGCATTACGCACCATTTTCACGATCTTGCGGGAAGTGGTCCCTCTGACTATCGAATCGTCTATCACGACAACCCGTTTCCCCTTAAGGATTTCGCGTACAGGATTCAATTTTATCTTCACGCCAAAGTGGCGTATGGACTGTGCCGGCTCTATAAAAGTCCGCCCAACGTAATGATTCCGTATAAGCCCGAGTTCGAACGGTATGCCGGCTTCCTCGGCATACCCCATGGCAGCGGGAACGCCGGAATCCGGAACAGCAATAACGACATCTGCATCGACCCTGTGCTCTCTCGCAAGCTGTCGCCCCAGCTCTTTTCTCGCCAGGTAGACATTTTTACCGAAGATAAAGGAGTCAGGCCTTGCAAAATAGACAAATTCGAATATGCATGGAGTCGGTTCGACTTTTCTGAACGGGAAAAACGATTCCATCCCCCCGTTCTTGTTGCATACGATCATCTCGCCAGGTTCAATTTCCCTCACAAAATCCGCCTCTATCAGGTCAAGCGCACAGCTTTCTGAAGCGACTACCCAGGCATCCCCAAGTCTGCCGAGACAGAGCGGTCTGAAACCGTTCGGATCACGCACCGCGATCATCCTGCTTTCGGTCAGGAAAAGAAGGCAGTACGCCCCCTGAACCCTTTTAAGAGCCTCGATTATTCTGTCAACAAGAGAATTTGTGCGGGCTATCGCCAGAAGATGAATGATTATTTCAGTGTCCATAGTTGTCTGGAAAATGGAGCCATAAGCCTCAAGCTCAGCTTTGAGAATCTCGGCGTTAACCAGGTTGCCGTTGTGAGCCAGGGCAATGGAGCCACGCGAATAATCCACCATTATCGGCTGGACGTTCTTTTCTACTGATGCCCCGGCGGTAGAGTAGCGGACATGTCCGATGGCCGATCTGCCCGGAAGCTTTTTAAGAATCTCTTGATTGCCGAAAACATCGGCTACAAGCCCCATACGTTTGTGGGCATGGAGAGTGCATCCGTCGGAAGAGACAATCCCGCAGCTTTCCTGCCCCCTGTGCTGGAGTGCATAAAGTCCGAGATAGGTGAGGTTTGAGGCTTCAGGGTGATTGTATACGCCAAATACGCCGCACTCTTCATGTGGCCTTGCGAAGTTCATTTTTTGAAAACCTCTTGGATCAGTTTGATGTTAAAAAGAGACGTCGTGAATCAGACCAGATTTTCTCTGGCGTAAATTGCAGCATTTCTATACAGAATAAGACCGTCTCCCTCTGCCGGAAGTCGCTCGCGTGTCCAACGGGGGTGCTGCGTATAGTGAACAAAAGCTTCGGGGTGAGGCATCAACCCCAAAACGCGCCCTGTCGGGTCACAGAGTCCGGCGATCGAATTCTCAGAGCCGTTAGGATTCTCTGGAAAATCTGTCGCTGGAGATGAATACTCTCCATCCGTATACTTGAAGACAGACAGGTGTTCACTCTCTATCCCAAGCAGCGTCTCGCTGGTGTCACAGATGAATTTCCCCTCCCCGTGCCGCACCGGAAGATAGATTCCTTTACCACTCCCTTTTGTATAGATGCATGGAGAGTCCGGATCGATCATCAGATAGACCCATCTGTCCTGGAATCTGCCGCAGTCATTGTGTGTAAGGGTGACTCTCTGTTGAAGATAATTGCCTTCAAAAGCAGGGAGCATCCCCATCTTCACCATGAGCTGGAATCCGTTGCAGACCCCCATTATCAGTTTTCCACCTTTTATGAATCGGAGAAACTGTTCAACCAGTTTCTCGCCTGTCTCAGAAACATCCGCATTTTTAAGGCGGTTGGCCTGCGCTTTTGCGCTCCCGAGATCATCTCCGTCCAGAAAACCGCCGGTAAGATTCAGAAAGTGAAAGTCATCCAGAGTCGTATCCCCGGACAGAATGTCAGATATATGAGCTATCACTGTATCGTCAAATCCGGAGAGGCGGCAGGCATGAGCCGCTTCCATCTCGCAGTTGGTGCCGTTTCCGGTTATGACAATCGCTCTGGTTTTTCCCATATCCCTCTCTTCTCCTGTTGCAGTTTAATGAAATCAGTTTCTTAACCAGAAGCGGATTCAGATATGCAGAGCCTCTTTATATACATCCAGCGCAGCCTCCCTGAACGCCTCAGAAAGGGTCGGATGGGCATGGCATGTAAGAGCCATGTCCCTGGCTGTCCCGCTGAAACTCATGAAGGCTACCCCTTCCGCGATCATATCTGAACTTCTGGCCCCGACCATATGGATTCCGAGTACCCTTTCGGTCGCAGCATCTGCGATTATTTTGACAAAACCTTCGGTTTCATCCATGCAGCGCGCCCTCCCGAGCGCAGCGAAGGAGAATTTCCCTGTTTTGTACACTATCCCCTTTTCCTTCAGCTCCTCCTCCGTCATGCCAACACCTGCCGCTTCCGGCCAGGTATAGACTACACCCGGGATATAGCTGTACTCCACGACAGATTTATGCCCAGCCATCCTTTCAACGCATACAATCCCCTCTTCAGAGGCTTTGTGCGCCAGCATTGGTCCTGGTACAATATCGCCTATAGCATATATCCCAGGAACGGAACTCTCGTAATTATGATCGATGATGACTCTCCCTTTTTCATCCAGTCTGACCCCCGCCTCTTCAAGCCGAAGCGCTGCTGTAAGAGGGCGGCGCCCCACCGATACGAGAAGGGTGTCGCAAACCTCTTCCCCCTCTCCGGATTCATCGGAATATGCGACTACAGTTGCATCATCTCTCTTCTCAACCGAGGTTATCCTTGCGGAGAGCCTGAATTTCATTCCCTGTTTTCTGAGCGAACGGTAAATGGTATCCGATATCTGGCGATCCATCATCGGAAGTATGGTCGGCAACATCTCGATTACCGTAACTTCCGCGCCAAGCCGTCTCCATACTGAACCAAGTTCGAGGCCAATCGCGCCAGCTCCGGCTATCACGATGCCCCCAGGCGGAGATAAAAACGAAAGGGCGTCTCTTGCGTTTATAACATGGCGCCCGTCAAAATCAACCCCTGGAAGGGGAGAGGCTTCACTGCCAGTGGCAAGAAGAATCTTTCCCCCTACCAGAAAAACCGGCTCATCACCTGATTCAAGAGGAGCCACCTCCACCCTGTGCTCCCCCTCCCCTGCGTCACGGGGGGCAAGGGATCCATTTCCGTAGAAAACAGTGACCCCGTTTTTTTTGAAAAGATATGAAATTCCATCAGTGAGCTTTTTTACAATATCATCCTTGCGGTTCATCATCGCCGCAAGATCAAGCCTTGGCGGATCAGTCAATATCCCGTGCAGTGAAAATCTGTCTCGCGCCAGTGCAAAAAGCTCGCTTGAATCAAGCAGAGCCTTGCTGGGTATACACCCTTCGTTAAGACAGACCCCTCCAGGCCTTCCCCTCTTTTCCACTATCGCGACCTTCATCCCAAGCTGAGCCGCTCGAATTGCCGCAACATAGCCGCCTGGTCCGGCACCTATAATTATCAGGTCAAATCTGTTGTCAGGCATCTTTACCCCTCCTCTCCAGGTAAAAAATCAGTAAAGCTGTTCAACTTCCGGAACAAACCACTTGATCCGGTTATGGCCGATTCCGGACGGAGACGGCTCTATCCCTCTTATCCTTGAGTTTGCAACCGGAAGCGCATCAGGAATATAGAGAAAAGTATAAGGCTGCTCGTCCGCAAGAATCTCCTGTATCCTGAAATAAGCCCGTTTTCTCTTCCCGATGTCGAAAGTGCCCCTCCCCTCAACCAGAAGATGGTCTATCTCGCTGTTTTTATATCCGATGAAATTAAGCTCTCCAGGATTAGTCTTGCTTGAATGCCATATATCGTACATATCCGGATCCTGTGAAATGCTCCAGGCGAGGATCACGGCCTCGAAATTCCCCTTGTCTATAAACTCCTTAAGGAATGCGGCCCATTCTACAACCCGAATCTTAACCTCAATTCCGACACTCTTCAGACGTTGCTGTATAATCTGCGCGGTCAGAAGGCGCTGCTGGTTCCCCTGGTTCGTAAGGATGGTGAAGCTGAAAGGCACCCCGTCCCTGACCAGAATTCCGGAATCGTTCTTATCCTTCCATCCTGCCTCTCTGAGGAGCTCGGCCGCGCGGGATGGATCATATCCGATATCCTTCACATCCGGATTGTACGCCCAGTGTCCCGGAATCAGCGGGCCATGAGCCTTGCGCCCCATTCCGAAAAGCACCCCGCTGACAAGTTCATCCTTGTTTATGGCGGCTGTAATCGCCTGCCTGACCCTTTTGTCAGTGAACAGAGGGTGGCGGAGGTTGTATCCCATGTAAAGATAGGTGAAAGACGGGTAGCGGTACCTGTTGAAACGGGAATTAAAATCCGGAGAAGCGGTCTGGCGCGCGTACTGAACCGGCGTGAGGCCCATCAGATCAACTGTGCCCGCCTTGAGCTCCATAAACATGGTGGATGTGTCCGGTATCACACGATAAATGTAACGATCTATGTACGGACGCCCCTCAAAATAATCATGATTTGACTCAAGCACGATTTTCTGCCCAGGTATCCACTCCATGAAACGGTAGGGGCCTGTTCCGACCGGGGAGCGGGCAAGAGAGCTTTTGGTGATGTCCTTTCCTTCCAGCAGATGAGCCGGGAGAATGCTCATCCCCCATGAAGCGAGCGCCGGAGCGAAAGGGACCTTGTATTTAACCTTGACCGTATGGTTATCAACGGCACTTATGGAGCCTACCTGCCTGAAATCTTCGGCATAAGGGGTCGGGGTTTTGGGATCAACAACGACATTGTAGGTATAAATGACGTCGCGGGATGTAAAAGGTGCCCCGTCATGCCACTTCACCCCCTTCCGGAGATGAAAGAGTATCTCGAGGCCGTTTTTCGATATGCTGAACGATTCTGCGAGGTCAGGTACGATCGCAAGATTTTTGTCATATTTTACAAGGCCGTTGTAAATATGCCCCGCAACCTCATGTGAAGCCGAGTCGGAAGCCAGAACCGGAATCAGGTTTGACGCTTCCCCGATAGTCCCTTCAACAAGCGTATCGCCAAAAACGGGCATTTCAACGGTGGATTGCTTCCGCTGTATCCGGACTGTTTCCCTCTCCGGCGGATCGGAGCAGCCGTACAGAGAGAAGAGTGTTAAAAGCAGAAAAAAGGCTGGCCGTAAGATACGGGTCATCGTTCACCCGGTTCACCTTTCAATTTATGGATCTTCTCTGCCAGCTCCTTTCGTTCGGGAGAAATTTTCAGGGCTCTTTTATAATATCTGAGCGCACTCTTCAGGTCGCGCCTCGCATGGTACGCATCACCAAGATGCTCGGCAATCGTCGAATCTTCTTCAACAAGGCGGTTCGCCTCCTCCAGATAGGCAACCGCCTCCGCATATCTTTTCATCTTGAAATAGAGCCAGCCCAGACTGTCGATTATGAACCCGTCATTCGGTCTGAGTTCAACAGCCTTCTTCAGGTAAACAAGCGCCTCGTTAAGGTTTATCCCCATCTCGGCATATGTGTAGCCCAGGAAATTCAGCGCCTGCGGCTCATCCGGATTGATTTCCAGAGCTTTTTTCATCCGCTCGATCGATTCCGCCTTTTTCCCTAGTTTGTCATACAGAACTCCAAGGCGGAACTGAAAGCGGAACTCACGGCTGAACCTTTTTTCGTTCTCCAGAAGAAGCGAGAGCGCATCGGCAGGCTTTTCCAGCGCATCGTAGAGGGAAGAGAGGCTGAGATAGAGTTCGAGTTGGTCCGGGTATACGGCAATGGTATCCTTGAGAAGCTTCTCCGCTTCAGCCGTTTTGGCTTCAGAGCGGAGAATGAATGCCCTGTATCCTACCGCTTCCGGATAATATTTCGAGCTCTCTGGAATTTTCGAAAACTCCTCGTAAGCCCTCTTCATATCGTCTTTCTCTTCAAAAGCGATTCCGAGGTATAGTCGTATGGCGTCAGCCGATGGATCCTTCTCCAGTATTCCAGAAAAAACCTTTATCGCCTCATCAAACTGCTCAAGTTCAAGATGGACAAGACCGATCTTGCGCATGGTCTCCTCCCCACCCATCCCTCGCTTCACCGAGAGATCGAGATAAACGAGAGCCTCCTGAAAGCGTCTCTGCTGAATCAGAAGCTGAATCAGACGCTGCAGGATCGCTCCGTTTCCATCATCCTGTTCAAGCAGGGAACGGTATGTATCGATAGCCTGCGAATACTCGCCAAGAGCCTCATATGAGGCGGCCATGTCGATTTTAGACTGTTCAAAATCAGGGCGTATCTCCAGGCTCTTTCTGTAATAGACTATCGCCTCACGGTAAAGCTTCATCTGGCTGTATACCCGGCCAAGATAATAGTGGCCCATGATTGATTCACTGTTGTTCTTGACAAGTTTCTTAAGAGTCGCGACAGCTTCCTCATATTCAAAAAGACGCATGAGCGAGGTTGAAAGATGTATGTAGGCATCCTCTCTGGAAGGATCAAGCTTTATGGCTTTGCGGAAATAGTCGAGCGCCTCGGTCTCTTTACCTGTGGAGGCAAGAACTATTCCGGCCAGAAGGTAAGGCTCCCTGTATTCCGGATCAAGCTTTATGGCGTTTTTTATATAATCCATCGCCTCCGGAATCTGCCCGATCTTCAGCTTGACATCCGCCACCGCCGCATGAAGGAATGCCGAGTTCGGATCTTTCTCGATGGCGTCTCTCAGAAGATTGAGCGCGAGCGGAAAATCGCCGTCATTCATCGCCAGCCTCGCCCGCGAGTAAAGATACATGGCTCTTGAGCGGTCATCGACAAAAGCGGGAGATGAATCGGCCTGACCGGAAGAAGGGAGGACTCCGTTCGTCGCACATGAAGAGATGAGGGGTAACATAAAAAAGAGGATTATGAAGATATGAGAACGCATTTACAGCCACCTTTGACAAACAAAAAAATAGTTTGAAAAATTAGCATGAAACGGATATGCCGTCAAATCATAATCAATCCTCCAGGCGTTCTTCCAACTTGCGAATCAAAAGTGAAAATGATAATTTCGCCGTATCCCGGGAGGTGGGAAAAATGAATGACTTCCATCTTGCATCACTACTTGATCCGGCCGCCTACCCTGAACCTGTGACATGCGTGCAAATGTTGCAGACCCACATTTCATGGATTTTTCTCACAGATACCCATGCATGGAAAATCAAGAAACCGGTGAATTTCGGCTTCCTTGACTTTTCTACCCCTGAAAAACGTCTCTTCTACTGCAACGAGGAGTTGCGCCTCAATCGCCGCCTCTCTCCCGACATGTACGAAGCCGTTGTCGAACTGATTGAAACGGAAGAAGGAAAAGCGGCATTTCACGGCAAGGGAAAAGTCATAGATCACGCTGTGCTCATGAAGCGCCTTCCTGCCGACAGGATGTTCGACCGGCTGATTGACGAAAACAGGATAGGCGATATGGAGATTGACACCCTGTCATCGATTGTAGCTGATTTTCATAAGAATGCGGCAAGTTCCGAAAAGATATCCGAATACGGTCGGCTGGAAAATATCAGGCTGAACTGGCAGGAGAACTTCGACCAGGTTGTACAGTTCGGTAAAAGTACCCTCCCGGAAGATGAAAGATTATTTATATCTCGCTGGGTTGACCGTTTCATACGGAAAAACGCTAGGCTATTAAGCGAGAGAGTTGAAAAGGGGTATATCCGTGAATGCAACGGCGACATGCACCTTGAGAATATCTCTCTTGCGGAGCGAGGCATATTGATTTTCGACTGCATAGAGTTCAACGAACGTTTCCGCTGCTGCGACACGGTTGCGGATATCGCGTTTCTGCTTATGGACCTCGATTTCCACAAGCGGCCTGATCTTTCGGAAAAATTTCTTGCAGGGTACAGGATAAAATCAGGCGATGATTTTCCACAGGAACTACTCGTTTTTTACAAGATTTATCGCTCATTTGTTAAGGGAAAAGTAGAAAGTTTCAGGCTTAATGATCCTGGAATTTCGGAAAAGGAAAAAAGAGAAGCGGCTGAAAAAGGGAGACGGTATTTCAGATTGAGCCGCGGCTATATCGAAAAAACGGAACTGAAGCCGACGCTTTTCATCACCTGCGGTCTGACAGGCAGCGGCAAAAGCAGAGTGACGGAGGAGCTCTCGTTTGAACTCTGCATAAAAAAGTTCAGCTCCGATCTGATCAGGAAAGAGATGGCCGGAATTCCCGCCATCTCGCCGCAATTTGACGATTTCGGCAAAGGCCTGTACAGCGATGCCATGACAGAGAGGGTCTACGACCGGCTTGCCGAACATGCGGAGCAGGAGCTCTCATCCGGCAGATCCCTTATAGTTGACGCCTCTTTCATCAGAAGAGCTGACCGCCTCCGTTTTTCTTCTATTGCATCCGTACAGAAGGCCGGCTTCCTTGTTCTTTATCTCGAATGTGATGAGGCGGAAAACATCTCAAGGCTTCAACGCCGCTCAAAACTTGGAAATTCGGTATCAGACGGACGGGTTGAAATTCTTGGCAGCCAGCGTATGAAATTCGAGCCCCCTGTCGAGGCAGAGGAGAGCCGTATGATAAAGCTCGATTCCGGAAGAAATCTCCATATGCTTCTCAACAGCATATACGAAAGGCTTCACCTGTGAAACTGGATAAAATCCGGAGCCATCTGATACAGAGACTTCGCCTCAAGGATTCCTGGATAATATTCTTCATAACCGGAACAATCATGCTGAATTTCCCGTTTCTTGGCATTTTCAACAGGAGTGTCGACATTGCCGGCTTTCCGCTTCTCTTTATCTATCTTATGATTGGATGGCTATTTTCCATTCTTGTGATCTACACCTTCACCAAGGCCGCCAGGAACGCGGCTGACGGAAACGGCAACCGGGAGAGAAAATGAGCTGCGGAACGCCTCATATTCTCTCACTAATCGCGCTCTACCTACTCGCAATCCTCTTTGTGGCCGGATGGTCACGACTCCTCATAAAAAAGGGAAAGAGCGTCATCTCTGGAAATGCATATCTCTATTCGCTCTCAATATCGGTTTACTGTTCCGCATGGACATTTTTCGGAAGCACGGGAAAGGCCGCAGCTACAGGAATTGATTTCCTGATGCTCTACCTGGGGCCTACGCTTGCCGCTTTTTCATGGTTTTTCCTTCTCAGGCGGATAGCAAGAATATGCAGGGACAACAGTATAACTTCTATTGCCGATTTCATCTCTCTTCGTTATGGCAACTCTCCCCGGCTCGGAGCGGCAGTTACACTTATTGCTTTTTTCGGAGCCATGCCTCTGATTGCGCTCCAGATCAAGACCCTGACAGTTGTTTTGTCGCTTTCAAGCGGAGTCGTACATAACTTTGTGGAGGCTGGCGAAACTGCCCGTAATCTTCCTTTTGAAATCCTGGCGCCACTCGCCATTACTCTTGTCGCCGCAGCCATTTTTATCGCTGGCGGGAAGAGGCAACTCAAAGGCAAGCATGAAGCTCTTGTCGCTGTCGCAGCTTTTGATTCGGCGCTGGTGCTTTTCTGTATGATGGTAACAGGTCTTTTCATAACCTGGCATTTTTCAGACGGTTTCGTCGACATATTCAGCCGTTTCCGGACCGCTTGCCCTGCCGATTACGACAGGCTGCTAACAATCAGCCGTTTTCCCGGAGTCAATGGCATTGCCCCTCCATTTACGATGCTTTTCATCTCCATTTCGGCTGTCATGCTACTGCCGGAGCAGTTCCATCTCATGGCTGTTGAAAACAGGGATGAGCGTCATATCGCCAAGGCAATGTGGATTTTCCCTCTCTACCTCCTGCTTATAAACCTGTTCGCTCTCCCGATCGCAATGAGCGGCATTCTCGCCGGCAGGAGCCTTGCTGAAGCTGATTTCTTTCCATTGATTCTGCCGCTGCTCTCGGGAAACAGCGCGGTCGCCATGACCGCCCTGCTTGGCGGCCTGGCTGCAACTTCCGGCATGATAATCGCCGGATCGGTTGCAATCTCCACCATGCTTCTCAACCATATATTCATGCCTGCGGTTGTCCGCTTAACCCCCAGAATATGGTCGCCTCCCCTTCTTCTGTATCTGAAGCGCCTCGGAATAATCCTCGTTATTTTTTCCGGGTTCATATATTTGAAATTTACCGGAAACCGGTTCATTCTGGCCGAGAGCGCGATGATCTCATTTGTCGCCATAAGCCAGCTCTTGCCGGCAATGATCGGGGGGCTCTACTGGAAACGGGGTAACAGCGCCGGAGCCCTCTCTGGAACTGTAGCCGGTTTTCTGATCTGGTTTTATACTCTTCTCATCCCCTCTCTCTCATCTTCATCCGCATCTGTAAAATCGCTGCTTGAAAACGGCCCTTACGGGCTTACGCTTCTGCGCCCTACCGGGCTATTCGCTCTCTCCGGCATGGACATATGGAGCCACTCGCTCTTCTGGAGCATGCTCTTCAACCTCTTCCTCTATATCTCCTGTTCCTTGATCCTGGAACCGGGGGATAGCGAAAAAGAGCAGATACACAGATTCATCGGAATTTTTGAAACGGAAGATGGAAGTGGGACGGATATCGAAAAAAAACGCTTTTCAAAACCGGTGACGATCCGCCAGTTTTCCTCGCTTGTCGCAAAATTCATAGGAGAAGCTGAAGCGGAAGCGGCAATAAAAGAGTATCTCCAAGACCATCCGCCTGATGAAAACGGAAACATATCAGAATTTGACCTTCCGGAGATGACGCGTTTCATAGAGAAAAAACTCGCCCTCTACGTAGGAACTCCGGCCGCCGGAGCCATTGTATCCAGTTTTCTCTCCGACGCCGGTTCCAGGCTTGAGCCTGTCTACGACATCTTCAGCACTGTCAGAAAATCGCTCGACCAGAGCAGGGAGGCGCTTTTCGTGAGGCTCAAGGCTTCCGAGATAATCAACAGGACACTCGATCTTCAGATAATAATGGATGACCTTCTGAAACTTCTGATTGACGAATTCAGCCTGGATATCGCCATGATACAGCTCAAAGACCGATACGGGAATCTGGTTCTGAAAAGCTCTGTCGGCATTGAACCGTCAGAGCCCGGAAAAGTTGACTGGTTGGGAGAAAATCTCCCCTATTTGGAGATGGCGCTCTTTGACGGCAAAGCGCACTTCGTAAATGACACCAGAGTTGCCGGGATGACCGTGCCGCTCTCCGGGACACTCTCGGAAAGGATAGTTTCGTTTGCGCATATTCCTATAAAACATGAGGGGAGCGATGTTCTCGGGATAATGTCGGTTTTTTCCAGATCAATCTCAGGCATTTTCACCGCGGAATTCGTTCGACTACTCTCAAATCTCGCGGGACAGCTGGCGCAATCGGTGACAATTGCAAACGAAATTGAATCCAAGGAGAGGGAGCGGCTGGAAAAAGAGTCCGCCCTCCTTCAGAATGAAATAGTTAAAAAGGAGATGGAAATAGCCCGGCAGATACAAATATCGCTGTTGCCGGAAAAACCTCCGGAATTTTCCGGCGCTGATGTCGCGGGTCTCTGCATTTCGGCTGCCCATGTAGGAGGAGACTACTACGATTTCCTCCAGCACGGTTCTGAAAATCTCGACATGGTCATTGCAGACGTATCCGGCCATAGCATCGGCGCAGCGCTGATAATGTCCGAAGCGCGCACACTGCTACGCTCTCATTCCATCTCGGAGATAACTCCAGCAAAAATAATGGAGTTTCTTAACAGCCGGCTTTACGATGATCTGACTCGGACAGAACTCTTCATATCCCTTTTTTACGCCAGATACAGCAGTGCTTCAGGCCGGCTCTCATATTCAAACGGAGGACACAACCGTCCGATACTCAAACGAAAGTCAGAAAATTGCTGCATTGAACTGGATGCCGAAGGAATGCTGCTGGGGATCAAACCTTCGGTTTTTTTTGAAGAGAAGGAACTCCATCTCGCAAAAGGCGATCTCATCCTCTTTTACACGGACGGATTGTCGGAAGCGGTATCTCCGGAAGGAGAGATGTTCGGAAGCGCCGGGATATCCGGGCATCTTCTTGATATCTGCCATCTTCAGGCGAAAGATATAGTCGCATCATTTTATACTGCCCTGTATAATTTCACCGGAACACGCAAACTGCACGACGATGTTTCAATCATGGCACTGAAAATTGTATAAAAAAGGAGCAGGAGATGAACTTCAAGACGGAAACTGATGAAAAAGGAACGATAATCCGCCTCTGCGAGGAGCGGTTGGACGCGAACAATTCAGAGGAGTTCAAGAAACTCCTCAATCTGGCTTTTGAAAAAGGGGCCGGAAATGTCATCGTGGATATGAAAGATGTCAGATTCATCGACAGCTCCGGTCTCGGGGCGCTTGTTTCTGGCTTCAAGAACGCCTCCACCAGGCATGGAACGCTTAAAGTGGCAGCTATTCATGGCCAGGTCAGGTCGATGTTCGAGCTTACCAGGCTGCACCGTGCATTTGACATATATCCGAGCGCAGAGGAGGCTTTGGAGACCCTTTATGCGGAAAAAGAGGAGAGATGACATAGAACTGGAAATGACCTTGCCGAATCAGACCTGCTATCTGAAGCTTATTGGCAGGATCGGGGAGGAGATGGCAAGTGGGCTTGGCATATCCAACGGAAACGGCGAAGAGCTGGCTAACAGCCTAAGCATGGTGCTGACTGAAGCCGCATCCAACGTCATCAGGCACGCCAACGAAGCTGACCCGGAAAAAAAAATCCGTATAAAGATAAGAATAACTCCGGACGAACTGATTGTGAAAGTCTTCGACGAAGGTATCGGATTCAACCTGGATGAAGTTCCGGAACCTGAATTTGAGCCTGAAAGGTTGTCTGAAAGGGGAAGAGGGCTCTTCATAATAAGATCACTCATGGATTCAGTCAGTTACATCAAAAACAGAGAGGGTAACGTGCTTGTCATGAGAAAGAAACTGAAGCACGTTTGACAATCAAAATGTTCATATTATTGTCCGGAAGCTCTCTTAACTTCAATCAGGGCAGGCGATTCTGTTCTTCTGCATCACCTTTATCTCACCTGTGTCTATATCATAAATCCAGCCGTGCGTAGTAAGCCTCCCGTCATGTATCGCCCGCCGCACAAAAGGGTACTCCATCAGATGTTCAAGCTGGAGCCTCACATTCTCCTCCTCGATCAGACGCCTCCGCTGTTCGCCGGAAATCTGCAGACGAAGGGTGCGGAGCCTCTCGTCAACCCGCTCCAGGGCTTTGTAGGCATTGTTCAGCCATATCGGCACATACCGGTCGTCCGGGCTCTCGTTCATAAGGGCATTTATTGCGCCGCAGTTGTAATGGCCGCAAATTACCAGATCAGGTATGTTCAGGTGATTGATTGAGAACTCAAGCACGGCGGAGAGACTCCAGTCGTTCGTGGCCACGATGTTTCCGACATTCCGGAGCGTGAAAACCTCCCCAGTCTTTGTCTGGGTGATCGTATTGACAGGAACCCTGGAATCGGAACAGCCGATCCAGAGTACGGTGGGGCGCTGATTTTTCGCCAGTTCCGCGAAATACTCCTTTTCTTTTTCAAAGGTGTCTCTTACAAAGCGTTTGTTTCCTTCGAGCAGCATGGTAATCAAGGTCGTAAACCTCCGTTTCGCCACGTCCGGTCGCATTTACCGAAAAAGATGGCATCTTCCGAAGCTCTTGCAAAAGTATAAAAGATGTCATTGCCCTTTGCGTAATCGGAAATCCACTTTTTCAGCTATTCGGTTTCCTGTTCGGAATGCGGGGATTTTTTCTTCTGGCAAGGAANNGGATTTGCGCGGAGGCGTACAGAGGTACGCCGCACAAGAAAACCCGAAGATTGACGCCGCCAGAGGGGAAAAGCACCCTTTCCGGATGGAAACTATTCTAAAAAACCGGATCCCCGATAGAATCATTCGGGGATGACAACCTGATCATTCTGGCACGACAACATTTTGCATCAGCCTCTTATGGCAGAATTTTACGGTTTCACGCCTGAAACAAAACCCCTTTTTTGTCAGCAGAATAACAACGGATCGAAATTACAATACAGAAAGCGCCCTGTAAAGAAAGATAAATCCCGACGCCATCATCATGACGGCGGCTGCAGAGCGCAATTTTCGACGAATACCCTCCCCAGCCACCCCGACAATCCATCCCAGCAGAAGCAGGGCAGGCGCTGTCCCGAGGCCGAAGATGAGAAGCATCAGTGCCCCTCTCACCCCCCCTTCGATCTGGTTCCCGGATTCCGCCCCTGCAGCTGCGGCAGCTATAAAGGCGGTATACGAGAGGCCGCACGGTATGAAGCCAAGGATAAGCCCAATAGGGAAAAAAACGCCTGTTCCTCTGTTTTCGCTGACAAACCTGACCGCTCTGCCGAGGATACCGCCACCGGTCGCCCGGGCTCTACATCGTAGCGGAAGCCACCCTCCGGCGGAGATTCCGATCAGTATCATTAAAACTCCGGCGGAAGCCATGATTACAGTCTGAAGATTTTCAATACGGCTCGCGATGCCGACAAAAGAGCCGGCGATCCCCATTACCCCCCCGATCATGCTGTATGTTACAATCCGCCCTGAATTGTAAAGAAGGTGAGATGTAATCAAGCCCTGCCGGCTGTCGAGAGAGCATGCGGCCACAAACGGGCCGCACATTCCAGTGCAGTGGCCGAAACCGCCAAAAAAACCGGACAGAAACATGAGAAGGTAAACCGGCTCAATACTGTACATTGAATATAAACGGCTCTTCCCTGAGCTTCAGTTCTGGCGCGACAAGAGTCGCCGACCAGAGCGTCCTCCCGCTGGGGCATTTCGGGATGACCCCCTTGCCACTGTATCTGCCGTCACCGGCTGGAGTGAGCTTCACTTCATTGTTCCCCATCATCATTCCCGGCATCTGAAGCCTGAGCTTCATCCTCTCCTGTTTTGCAGCCCCCTTCACAGTCACTGTGAATTCAAGCTCCTTCATCACTTTTACAGGTTTTGGCGTTATATCCAGAGTAACTTCCTTCCCGTCGATAATCATTGAGCATGCACCGGAGCTGAACTGACATTCAACCTCTTTCCCTTTGCCGTCTCCAGACGCCGAGAGATCGCTTGCAGCCGATAAAAGGAAGATACTCGCCGTTAAGATAGAGTGAAGCATGAACCTTTGACCGAGAGATACTTTCATCTGACAGACTCCTTTCAATTTGTTTTCATTCAGGAAGCTGTGGAGAGTTCTGACCGGGTTCAGGAACTCCCTGGAATTCAGGCCGTCTGCGCGTCAACCACCGCTATTGCCGCCATTTTCACGATATCATCGATACTGTCGCCGCGCTGAAGGACATGAACAGGCTTATTCATCCCCATAAGGATAGGCCCTATAGCCTCTGCTCCACCTAAATGATGCAGAAGCTTGTAGCAGATGTTTCCGGAATTGAGGTCCGGGAATATAAGTATGTTGGCCTGTGATTTCAGCTTGGAAAAAGTGAATCCATCCAGAATATCAGGAACAACAGCTGTGTCCGCCTGCATCTCCCCCTCTACTATGAGATCGGGATCCCGCTCTTTCACAATTTCGGCTGCCCTGGCCACTTTCATCGCCTGCGGATGCCTCACGGAACCGAAATTCGAAAAGGAGAGCATCGCAACTCTTGGCTCTATGTCAAGCATCCTGACCTTCTCCGCTGCAAGTATGGCCGTTTCGGCAAGCTCTTCCGGAGTCGGGTCTATAGTCACCGTAGTGTCTGCAAGAAAATAGACATCATTTTTTGAAACCATCATATAGAGGCCGTGAACACTGGAAAGCCCTTTCTGCTTCCCGACCACTTCAAGAGCCGGGCGTATCGTCTCAGGGTAGTGGGTATCAATCCCCCCAAGGAGCGCATCGGCATCTTTCATATGAACCATCATGCATCCGAAATGGGTGCGTGACTTGCGCCGCAACAGGCGGCGGCACTCCGAAAGTGTAAGCCCCTTGCGCTGTCGCAGCCTGTAAAGCTCATTGGCGTAGGCCTCGGCGCATTCCGACTCTTCCGGGTCTATCACCGGAACATCAAGCTCTATGTTAAGTTCCGACATCTTCTCGTAAATCCTGTTTCTGTCTCCGATAAGTATCGGTTTTGCTATCCCCTCTTCCACTAGCTCCTTGGCCGCCCTGATTATCTTCTCATGATCTCCTTCAGGAAAGACGACGCTTTTGGGATCGCTTTTCGCCTTGTTTATTATCATCCGCATTATCTCTTTGGACTTACCCTGGGTTGATTCGAGTTGTTCCACATATTTCGCCAAATCTTCAATCGGCTGACGGGCGACTCCGGTCTCCGTTGCTGCCCGGGCTATCGCCGGGGCCACATGCAGCAGAACCCTAGGATCAAACGGTTTCGGGATGATATAGTTAGGGCCGAAAACGAACTTTTCATTACCGTAAGCCTTGCTCACCGAATCGGGGCACTCCTCTCTTGCAAGCCTGGCAAGCGCCTGAACTGCGGCAAGCTTCATCTCCTCGTTAATGCAGCTTGCCCTGACATCGAGCGCACCACGGAAAATGAAGGGAAAACCGAGCACATTATTAACCTGATTCGGATAATCCGAGCGTCCTGTAGCCATGATCACATCTTTTCTTACCGCATACGCCTCTTCCGGAGTTATTTCAGGGTCAGGATTGGCCATTGCGAATATGATCGGGTTGGGCGCCATGCTGGCGATCATCTCAGGAGTGAACGCCCCCTTGACCGAAAGACCGAAAAGAACATCAGCCCCGACAGCAACCTCTTCAAGAGTTCTGAAAGAGGTCTCCGCGGCAAAAAACTCCTTGTAGGGATTCATCCCCTCCGCTCTCCCTTTGTAAATTACCCCTTTGGAATCGCACATGATCATGTTGGCCGGCTTGACACCAAGGGCAATGGCGAGTTTTGCACAGGAGTTAGCCGATGCTCCGGCACCGTTTACCACAATCCTGATATCTTCGATATTCTTCCCAACAAGCATCAGCGCATTTATAAGAGCGGCAGAAGAGATGATTGCGGTTCCATGCTGGTCATCGTGAAAAACCGGAATCTTCATTGTCCTTTTAAGCTCTTCCTCAATGTAGAAGCATTCCGGAGCCTTTATATCCTCAAGGTTTATGCCACCGAAAGTAGGCTCCAGCAGCTGGCACGCCCTGATTATCTCATCAGGGTTTTCCGTGTTCAGCTCGATATCGAAAACATCGATATCGGCAAACCGCTTGAAAAGTATCCCCTTCCCTTCCATGACCGGTTTACCAGCCAGGGCGCCCAGGTTACCAAGGCCTAGAACGGCGCTTCCGTTCGAAACCACCGCCACAAGGTTCCCCTTCGCGGTATATTTGTAGGCGTCTTCAGGGTTCTTTTCAATCGCAAGGCACGGCTCTGCGACGCCTGGCGAATAGGCAAACGAAAGATCCGCAGCGGTCTGGCACGGCTTTGTAGGGACTACTTCGATTTTTCCTTTTCTTCCACTCGAATGATAATCAAGAGAATTCCTGTACTTTGCCATCTTCCCCTCCAATTTTAGTCTAGTTAAAAAATATCGGTTTATTGCCGATAAATTCAGCAATAAAGTTTATTTAAATTTAAAAACCATATTCCTGTAAAAAAGAGAAGTCAAGAGGTTAATAACATGGTTATAAAAAATTTCCCATTACACTGACGATTGCCTGACACGGTTCCGCTAAACAAGAGAATTATCGCGAAAACAGCGAAGCAGACCGAACTTCCAGCTCACTATTATTGACACCCTCTCTGAATAAGTCTATAGTCGTCAAAATTCAGACATTTGCATGTTTTAAACTGTAAAATAACTATCTTTATCACTTACTGGATATGCCGGATCAGACTGCTGCAAAAAAAAGCGACAATGCTCTGGATTCACTGGGCAGACTGAGATCCAACCTCCTGGATAATCTTATAAGGAAGTTGTCAAATCCCGTTACAGCCCGGCGCAACAGATTCATCATGCTGGCCGTGACTGCTCTTCTGCTGACGTTCATAATTCTCCCCGGACGACACTTTTCATATCAGAAGCTGAAACCTGGCGACATAGCCACTTCGGACATCCGGGCGACCCAGGATTATCTGGTAGATGACCACCTCCTGACAGAACAGCGCCGCAAGGAGGCCGCAAACAGCGCCCCGGTGATATACAATCTGAATGAGCATGTCCCGTTCCTGCTGGCAGAAAAGCTCCAGGCGGCTTCATCTGTGATAGAAACCGGCAAGGAGTCAGGCAAAAAGATTACCTCTGATGAATGGCGCAAAATTCTTGCCCCGGTTCTCGATACAGAACTCACTGACGCTGAGATAGAGGCGTTTCTTGGAATAAATTCATGGACGCCCTTCCTTGAAAACGCCAAGGAAAAACTGCTGCAACTCTACAAGCGCAAAATAGTGCTTGACACAAAGGTATTCGAAACCGATTACCAGCGTGGAATCAGAATTCTTGACAGCAACGGGCATCCTGTTGACGACCGTTCGGCTGATGATGTCACCGAAATTTCTCAAGCAAGATCGATGGTTGCAGGATGGAGCTACCCTGGAGTTCCCGGCAGGAATTATTCAGCTAAAATTTCATCTGTAATCGCCAGAACACTTCTCCCAAACCTCTTCTACAACCAGGAAGCTACTGAAACGAACAGAAAATCGCTCATGGATGCGGTAAGACCGGTTCTTTTCAGGATTCAAAAAGGGGAGACCATAGTAAGAACCGGCGAGAGAATAACACAGGAACAGTCTGAGAAACTCCGCACGATATTCAATGAACAGAAGACCAGCCATCGCCTTGTAATGGCCGCCGGACTCTTTTCCCTTATTCTTGTTCTCTTCTACTTTCCGTATCGCTTTGCATGCGGAAACATCCGGAAGTTCAACCCTTCAAATCGTGACATCTTCGTGATTTTCCTCCTCATTACCGGCAGTTTTCTGGTCTTCAAGACAGCCATGCAGATCAGCAACAGCATTGGATCGGTTTTCCCGAGCATAGACCCCAACAACTATTTCTATCTTTTTCCCTTTGCAGCCACGGCAATGATCGTAAGAGTCCTGATAAATTCGGAAGTGGCGCTGGTCTTCTGCTCTGTCACCGTCGCTCTTCTGGGCGTCATGTTCGGAGGCGACATGCAGCCGCTCATATACGCGCTGCTCGGGAGCATAATAGGGGCGCACGGGATGCGCCAGTGCACTGACAGGAACATCATCTACATGGCAGGAATGAAGGTTTCAGTAGTCAATCTTCTTCTCGCTCTTTCATTCCAGGCTTTCAACGACACCCTCTTCACCCTTCAGACCTGGTACGCGGTAATCTTCGCCATAACCGGCGGCCTTCTTAACGCCGTTTTCGTTTCAGGTTTCATACCTGTGATAGAGTCGTTTTTTCATTACACCACAGATATAAAGCTCCTTGAACTGGCGAACCTGAACTCGCCGCTTCTGCGCGATCTCATGGTGCGGGCGCCGGGCACTTACCATCATAGCGTCGTAGTCGGCAACCTGGTCGAGGCAGCGGCTGAATCTATAAACGCAAACCCGCTCCTGGCAAGGGTTGCTGCCTATTATCACGACATCGGCAAAGCTTCCAAGCCTCTCTACTTCATCGAAAACCAGACAGGAGAGGAAAACCGCCATGACAGGCTTACCCCCAGCATGAGCGCGCTCATACTGATCTCGCACATAAAGGAAGGAGCAGAGCTGGCGAGGGAAAAACATCTGGGACAGCCTATAATAGATATCATCAGGCAGCACCACGGCACCGGCCTGATAAAATTTTTCTACGACCGCGCAAAGTCGCAGGCGGAAGCTTCGGGACAGAGTGTGGATGAAAAAAACTTCCGCTATCCGGGTCCAAAGCCGCAGACAAGAGAGGCCGGCATTGTGATGCTGGCCGACTGCGTGGAGGCGGCTTCACGCACCCTGCACAACCCGACCCCGGACAGGATACAGGGGATGGTGCAGAAGATGATAAACAACATATTTATTGACGGGCAGCTTGACGAATGTGAATTGACTCTTAAAAACCTTCATGAGATAGCCAGAAGCTTCAACAGGATTCTTGCCGGCATTTTTCACCACAGGGTTGATTATCCCGAACCGGTTTACAAAGGGGTAATCCCTCAGAAAAAAACTCCGCTTCTTCAGACAAAACCGGAGCAGGGAGGGGATAAGGTTGCAGATACTGATAAGCAACAGACAGAGGCGGCACAGGATAGAGTCCCGCCGCTTGAAAAAGGCGGCATTGAGGATATTAAACGCCTTGGAATGTCCTGACGATACATCTTTATCGATAACAGTCGCAGGTGACAGAAGCATCACAAGAATAAACCGCGACTATCTCGGCAAGAACAGGCCGACAAACGTGATTTCGTTTTCGCTCCGCGAGGGGGAATTCCCGGAAATTTCGGGACTAGCTCTGGGAGATGTCCTTATTTCAGCCGACACGGCCGCAAGAGAGGCTGAAGAGGGTGGAATCCCTTTTTTTGAACGCATGGTTTTCCTTCTCATGCACGGAATACTTCATCTCTCCGGATACGATCATGAACGAAGCGGCTTTGATGAGGCGGAGAAGATGGAAAACAAGGAAAAGGAGATATTCGGCAGGCTCAGGAAAGATGGATTGCTGTAGTTTTTCATTTCAGATTGATACGGAGGGCGGAGTTGGACGAAGGAGAGAGAAAATCCGGGCTGTTTGAGCTTTTCAGCCGTTTTGTCACTGGAAAGAAGAAGATCACTGCCGATGAAATAAGCGACCTGATCGAAGCTAGCGAGGTTGACGGGGTCGTCAATGAAAAGGAGGGGGAGATGATCCGCTCTATATTTTCCCTCCGGACTACAGTCGTGCGCGAAATCATGGTTCCGCGCACCGACATGGCTTGCGTCAGCGTTGAAGCCGATATAGGAGAACTTGCAGACACAATCATAAGATGCGGACATTCAAGGATACCGGTATTCGAGAACGGCATTGACAACATAACAGGCGTCATCCATGCAAAAGACCTTTTGGGATTCATGGGCGAGAGCAGGAAACGGGTTGTAGTCCGCTCTATCATGCGCCCCCCCTTCTTCATTCCGGAGACCAAAAATCTTGAAGAACTTCTGCAGGAATTCAGGCGCCGCCGCGTGCATCTCGCCATAGTCATTGACGAATACGGTGGAACTTCAGGCCTTGTGACTATTGAGGACCTGATAGAACAGATCGTGGGGGACATACAGGATGAATACGACCAGGAAGAAGCACTCTTCGTGATGAACAGCGACGGTTCAATAACCGCTGATGCAAAAATGCCTGTAGAAGAACTTGAAAAACAGCTCGGCATAGAGATAGAGAGGGACAATTTCGACTCAGTCGGGGGGCTTGTTTTTCATATGACAGGCAAAATACCCGCAACGGGCGAAATCATAAACGGCAATGGTCTGAGGATTAAAATTCTGGACGCAGATGAGAGAAAAATCATAAAAGCGCTTGTCAGCGTCGAAAAGAACAACGAAAGGAGCTTTAATTGATTTTATCCCTGTTTTCCGGCATCCGCGCTTCAATCCTAGATTACAGGGGCATGCTGTCAATCTTCTCCGGAATTCTCATTGCGCTCTCGTTTCCGCTCACCGATTTCGCATTTCTTATCTGGGTAGCGCTTGTCCCGCTCCTTGTCGCCGCTGAAAAATCCGATGCCAGAACAGCCTTCAGGGTTGGCTTCATCACTGGCATAACCGCTTACGCCGGGATACTTTACTGGCTCAACATAGTATTCACACATTACGGCCACCTCCCCTGGGTAGTAAGCGTCTCCCTCTATCTTCTTCTGGTGCTCTGGCTTGCATCATTTTACGGGCTCTCACTAGTAACAGCCAGCATCGGTGAAAAGCTCGGGATAAAATCCGCTTTCACCCTGCCGGTGGCATGGGTTGCATTCGACCTTATCCGCTCACATCTTCTGACCGGTTTCCCCTGGGCAATGCTTGGCCATTCGCAATACCGGATACTCCCTCTCATTCAGATTGCGGATATTTTCGGCGTTTACGGGATAACGGCTGTGATAGTTCTCGCCAATATCGTGCTCTACCGTGTTTTCAGAGCCCTCTCCGGCGCCGGGGTCCCCTACCCTGTCAAGAGCGCGGCGATACTTGCCATCTTCATGGTTTTTATCCTTGGTTACGGTTTCAAGAGGCTTAATACACACGATAACGATTCTTCCCCCCAGCTCAAGGTTGCCCTGATTCAGGGGAATATCCCGCAGAATGTGAAGTGGAGCCCTGCGTTCAAGGATCACACTATTTCCGTATATGAGCGGCTCACCACTGAAGCCGCAAAAGGGGGTGCGGATCTGGTTGTATGGCCTGAGAGCGCAATGCCGTTTTTCTATCAGGATGACCAGAAGATGGGTGAACGGCTCCGCACCCTGGCGAGAAACCTAGAGACGACTATTCTGTTCGGCGCTCCCGCTCACACCTTCAGAAACGGCAGAAACACCCTTTTGAACAGCGCGTTTGCAATCGATCGTGATGGCCGGACACTGGCAAGAAGCGACAAGATCCATCTTGTCCCTTACGGCGAGTATGTTCCACTGGGAAAATACTTCACTTTCATCAACAAGCTTGTCTCCGGAATTGGAGATTTTTCCCCCGGAGAATCCGCTCTGACAATGAATATCGGTAAAACAGTCACTGGAACGCTTGTCTGTTATGAAATAATTTTTCCGGAAATTGCGGCCAAGTATGTTCAAAATGGGGCAAGGGTGCTGATCAACATAACGAATGACGCCTGGTTCGGGAGATCCTCTGCCCCTTACCAGCACCTCGCCATAGCGGCTTTCAGGGCTGTCGAGACGAGAACCCCACTGATACGTGCCGCCAATACCGGCGTCACCGCCATTATTGACCGGAACGGACATATTAGAACCATGACCGATATTTTTGTGGAGGATTATCGAACCGGTCTGGTAACCCCCGGGACCGGCGATTCCGTATATCTGAAAACAGGAGATATCGCGCCATGGCTCTGCGTGTTGCTCACAATGCTTCTGTTTGCCCGCCAGACATATCTCCGGAAACGAAAGGGCATCTGAAAACCGCCGGCAATCCGCAAACATCTTGAAAACCTCTTTTGAATGTGATATTTAGATAAAATTTTACCGGATTCTAGAATCTGAATTGAATGTGCAGATATCTGCGCTACGGGGGTAATAAGTGAACCAGTTTTATAAAAATCTTTCGCTCTGGCTTGTGATCAGCCTGATGATGATTCTGCTGTTCAATATGTTCAACAAGCCTCATCCTGCGGCTGAAAAAATAAGCTACAGCGACTTCATCAATCAGGTGGAAGCGGGGAAAATAACCGCCGTAACGATCCAGGGAAATGAGATATTCGGCAGATATGAAGGGAAGGATGGCAAGGAATTCCGGACCTACAAGCCGGGTGATGCCGGCGTCACGGAGATGCTACTTGAAAAGAAAGTTACAGTTCAGGCCAAGCCTGAAGAGGAGAAATTCTCGTGGTTTTCTATATTCATCTCATGGTTCCCGCTCATACTGCTTGTAGGAGTATGGATATTTTTTATGCGGCAGATGCAGGCTGGCGGCGGCAAGGCGATGTCTTTCGGCAAGAGCAGAGCAAAACTCCTCACAGAAACGCAGGTAAAGATAACATTTGAGGATGTGGCCGGAATTGATGAAGCCAAGGAAGAGCTGCAAGAGATAATTTCTTTCCTGAAAGACCCGAAGAAATTCACCAAACTTGGTGGAAAAATCCCTAAAGGGGTACTTCTGATGGGCCCTCCAGGGACAGGAAAGACACTTCTTGCAAGGGCTATTGCGGGCGAAGCGGCAGTCCCTTTCTTCTCCATTTCAGGCTCTGATTTTGTAGAAATGTTCGTGGGGGTGGGCGCAAGCCGCGTACGCGATCTTTTCATGCAGGGGAAAAAAAGCGCCCCATGCATAATTTTCATCGATGAGATCGATGCCGTAGGCCGTCATCGCGGCGCCGGCCTTGGAGGAGGGCATGACGAGCGCGAGCAGACGCTTAACCAGCTTCTTGTGGAGATGGACGGTTTTGAATCGAACGAAGGGGTGATACTTATCGCCGCAACAAACCGTCCGGATGTACTTGACCCTGCGCTGCTGAGACCAGGACGTTTCGACCGCCAGGTTGTAGTGCCACGCCCCGATGTCAAAGGGCGCGAGATGATACTCGCAGTTCACGCCAAAAAAGTTCCGCTTTCTCAGGATGTCGATCTTGCCGTAATTGCGAGGGGTACCCCGGGATTTTCGGGAGCAGACCTAGCTAATGTGGTCAATGAAGCAGCGCTTCTTGCCGCCAGAGACGACAAGGCACAGGTTGAATCAATCGATTTTGACAACGCAAAGGACAAAGTGCTCATGGGGGTAGAAAGGCGGAGCATGGTCATTTCCGACGAAGAGAAGAAGAGCACCGCATATCATGAGGCCGGGCATACGCTGGTGGCTAAAATGACACCCGGGACTGACCCTGTTCACAAGGTTTCAATAATACCCAGAGGCCGCGCCCTTGGGGTCACTATGCAGCTTCCCATAGAGGACAAGCACAGTTATTCACGCGAATCGCTTCTTGCCAGAATAACAGTGCTGATGGGAGGGCGCGCGGCGGAAAGCCTGATATTCAGCACATTCACTACCGGCGCTGGTAACGACATAGAGCAGGCTACCGAAATGGCTCGCAAGATGGTCTGCGAATGGGGAATGAGCGACAGGATGGGCCCTCTCTCTTTCGGCAAGAAGGATGAGCAGATTTTTCTCGGACGCGAAATGACTACCCACAAAAACTACAGTGAAGCGACTGCTGTCGAGATCGACTCCGAGATCAGAAGCATTGTGAACACATGCTATCTCCGAGCGCTGACACTTTTGACAGATAATTTGGATAATCTCCACCACCTTTCTGAAAGTCTGATAGAGCATGAAAACCTGACAGGCCAGGAAGTTGACGAAATAATATCCACAGGAAAGCCTCTGCCGCCAAACAATAAACCTTCGGAGAAGAACACGCGACAGAACCTTGCGGAACATAAAACAGACTTGCAGGCATGATCCGGATGGCTTTCACTGTCCGCCAGCTTAAGATAAGTTCCTTGCCTGACGCCGAGAAGGAACTTGCAAGGATTGGAGTTGATCCGACCGGGATAAGTTCAATAGCTCCAAAGATGCTCTCCTCGCTTCTCCATATCCGCGATCTGGAATGCAGACAGGCAAACATCCTCAAGCAGGAGATGCTCTCTTTGGGAGGGGATGCCGCCGTGGCGCGCGGGTCGGTGTCATGCAGCATTGAAAAAACCGACCTGATCCTGATAGGCACCTTGAAACAGCTGAAAAGGCTCTGCGACAAACTCAAGGCTCAGCCGTTCAGGCTTCCTGAACTTTCCGATAATATCAAGTTGACGCTAGACCGGATAAACTCAGGACCACGCGTCTGGAGGACAGCGCGCCGCGATTTACCTCTTGAGCGCCCTTTGATAATGGGGATTCTGAACGTCACCCCCGACTCTTTTTCCGACGGCGCACTTTACATGAACCTTGAAGCTGCGATGGCCAAAGCTCTAAAGATGATTGAGGAAGGAGCGGATATAATCGATGTCGGCGGGGAGAGCACAAGGCCTGATGCCCGGCCGGTTTCAGCCTCGGAAGAGATTTCCCGTGTAATTCCGGTGATAAGGGAATTATCAAAAAAAACATCCTCCGCCGTTTCGATAGACACATGGAAGGGAGATGTCGCCGCTGCCGCTGTCGAGGCCGGGGCAGAAATAATAAACGACATAAGCGGATTCACTTTCGATCCAAAAATGCCCGGCATAGCTGCAGAAACCGGAGCTGCGGCAGTTCTCATGCACACCCGGGGCGAGCCTGCGACAATGCATCTCAACACTCATTATGACGACCTGCTTTCAGATGTTGCAAAAGGGCTCTACGACTCTTTGAAAATTGCCGGAAAAGCCGGTGTGGATCCGGAGCGCATCTGCATAGATCCCGGGATAGGCTTTGCCAAGGGAGTTGAAGCGAATCTGGAACTGATAAGGCGTTTGGAAGAGCTCTCAGGATTCGGCCACCCTCTCATGATCGGCGTCTCACGCAAATCTTTCATAGGAAAGAGTCTGGGCCGCAATGTTGATGAAAGAACATACGGCACAGCCGCCGCAGTTGCGCTGTCTGTGGCGAACGGAGCCGACATCATAAGGGTTCATGACGTGGCGGCCATGCGGGATGCGGCTTTCATCGCTCATGCTGTTTCAAGAGCAGGCAGATCCGGATGCCACTATTCCTTATGACTGGGCGCCGCCAGGAGGAACTCGAACCCTCCATTAACTGTGGAACAGAAGAGAAGCCAAATGCCGAACCTGCTCGACAGCTTTACTCTGCTGGATATTTTCGACATCCTCATTCTGGCTGTCCTGATATATAATTTCGCCATTTTTCTGAAAACCGAAATTGCGGAGCGAGTGCTTCTGTTCCTGCTCTTTCTCGTATTTCTCTTTTACTTCTCCATTTTTACGGGGCTAAATTCCACAAGCTGGTTCATACGAAACATCTTCTCATCCTCCATAATAATTCTTGCAATAATCTTTCACGCCGATCTCCGACGAATAATACTCTCGGCCTGGCGTAACACTCCGGTTGCTGAGGATTCCCGCGGCAATGGCGAGACAGTGGATGAATTGTGCAAAGCTGTCGGCGATATGGCGGAAAAACGTATCGGAGCGCTTATCGTAATAGTGGCGTCGATCCCTGTGGATAATATTATAGAGATTGGAACCGAGATAGACGCGAAAGTGACAAGCGAGCTTCTTAATTCGATATTTCTCCCATATTCACCTATACATGACGGCGCAGTGATAATAAACGACGGGAAAATAACGAAAGCCGGATGCCTCCTCCCCCTTTCGAAGAACCCTGACATCGCGAAGAGCTTCGGCACCAGACACCGCGCTGCGCTCGGGCTTTCAGAGATGGTTGACGCAATGATAATAGTCGTTTCCGAGGAGACCGGAAAAGTATCGCTGGTAAAGGATGGAAAGATTCATTACGACATAGATGAAAACGAGATAAGGCAGACCGTTAAAAGGGCACTTGCTCTCAAACGGGGCAAAAAAAGCCTGCTCGATGCTGAAGAGTGAAAAGAATGGCCATGATAGCTGAAAATGCAAAAAAAATAGCGACGGAAAACTTGCGTCTGAAATTTCTGGCTCTTCTTCTTGCGATATGCATATGGAGCTTCATATCCCTTTCAAGAGAGGTTCGCTACGATCTGCTTTTGCCTGTGGAGCTGATAAACGTGCCGACCGGATTTTCTGCTGCCGGTGATATCCCCCGCGAAATCCGTTTCACTCTTTACGGCCCCTCAATCCTTATAGAGGCGGCGCGTCATACAAACAGCACGGCAAGAATAAGCCTGCGCGGGGCGATCCCACCTGGCAAAACAGTTTTATCATCAATGGAAGCGGCGCTGAAACTCCCCGAAGGGGTGAAGATACTCAACTCATCCCCCAAAACCATGCTTGTCGAACTGACCAGAACGGATGCGAAACAAAACGAAGGAGATGATAAAAAGTGAAAAAACTTTTCGGGACAGATGGCGTCAGAGGAGTCGCAAATGTCCATCCGATGACGACCGAAATAGCGATGCAGCTTGGACGCGCCGCAGCCTACATATTCAAGAACGGCGGCAGAAGAAGGCACAGAATAGTCATAGGAAAAGACACCAGGCTTTCCGGCTACATGATTGAAAACGCGCTTGTAGCCGGAATCTGCTCAATGGGGGTCGATGTCCTTCTGGTCGGGCCGCTCCCGACTCCGGGAATCGCCAACATAACCTGTTCTATGCGCGCTGATGCCGGAGTCGTTATTTCAGCGTCGCACAATCCGTTCCAGGACAACGGCATAAAGTTTTTTTCTCCTGACGGTTTCAAACTGCCGGATGAAATAGAGCTTAAAATCGAAAAACTGATGGAGACAGGCAAGATCGATTCGCTGCGTCCGACCGCATCTGAAGTCGGCAAGGCTTTCAGGATAGATGACGCCACAGGGAGATACATCGTTTTCCTTAAAAACACTTTCCCGCAGGATATGGACCTTTCAGGAATGAAAATTGTTCTGGACTGCGCCAACGGGGCAGCCTACAAGGTAGCGCCGGCCGTTCTGGAAGAGCTTGGAGCCGAGGTGGTCCCACTTGGCGTCAAACCGAACGGAACCAACATAAACAAAGGTTGCGGCTCAACACATCCCGAGGTCATCAGTGATGCGGTAAAAAGCTGCCGCGCAGATATCGGAATCGCTCTTGACGGCGATGCCGACAGGGTGATCGTCTGCGACGAGCATGGCAATGCCGTTGACGGCGACCACATAATGGCGATATGTGCAACCGACATGCTGAAACGGAAACTCCTTAAGAAAAAGACCGTCGTTGCAACGGTGATGAGCAACATGGGGCTTGACATCGCCGTGAGGAACGCGGGGGGCAAGGTTGTCAAAACCTCTGTGGGAGACCGCTATGTCGTGGAAGAGATGCGAAAAAAAGGGTACAATCTTGGCGGAGAGCAGTCTGGACATATGATTTTTCTGGACTACAGCACGACAGGCGATGGCATTCTCTCCGCCCTGCAGCTTCTTGCTGTAATGCGAAGGGAAGAGAAGCCGCTCTCCGAGCTTGCCTGCATTATGTCTCCGCTTCCGCAGATCCTGATTAATGTAAGGGTCAAGGAACGAAAAAACATCATGGATTTCCATGAGATAGCATCTCTTGTCAAAAATGTTGAGAGAAACCTGGGTGATAGAGGGAGAGTGCTGATACGCTACTCCGGCACCGAGCCGCTTTTGAGGATAATGATCGAAGGGGAGGATGCCGGCGAAATAGGGAAGTGTGGAGGAGAAATCGCCGATATCGTGGCGCTAAGGCTTGGAGGCGCAGTTGAAACCAAAGGCGCGCCAAGATGATGGGCAGCAAAGGGGGAAAGATTAGTGGCAAAACTCGGATTGAATGTTGATCATATAGCCACAGTCCGTCAGGCCAGAGGGGGTCTCGAACCTGATCCGGTCACGGCTGCGGCGATAGGTGAAATGGCCGGGGCGGAAGGGATAACGGTTCATCTCCGTGAAGACCGCCGTCACATTCAGGACCGCGACCTGGAGCTGCTCCGCAGGACAATCAAAACCAAATTGAATCTCGAGATGGCGACGACGCAGGAGATGCTCAGGATCGCGCTCAGGATCAAACCAGACCAGGTCACGCTCGTGCCGGAAAAGCGCCAAGAGCTGACAACGGAAGGGGGACTTGACGTAATACTGCATTTCAAATCGGTTGCTGACGCGGTTAAAAGGCTTAAAGAGAGCGGGATCATAACCAGCCTCTTCATGGACCCGGACCAGGAGCAGATAAAGAGTGCCGGCAAGACGGGAGCGGATTACATCGAGATACATACAGGAGCTTACGCCGAGGCTGAAACCTGGAAAACAGAACAGATGGAGCTTGAGAAGATAGACACGGCGATAAAGCTTGCGAGAAAGATCGGAATGGGGGTAAACGCCGGTCACGGACTCAGCTACTCGAACATAAAGGCGGTCGCTGCGCTTGGCGGGATAGAGGAGTACAACATAGGTCATTCCATAATAGCAAGAGCCATGCTTGTCGGCCTCGATCGGGCAGTGAGGGATATGGTCGACTTTTTGAAATATGCCTGAAGATGATATACGGAATCGGAATAGATATCGTAGCTGTCGAACGTTTCGAGAAATTTCTCGCGCAAGGGAAGAGGGAAATTCTTGAACGCCTTTTCACCTTTAGAGAGATTGAATCATGCAGCGGCAGAAAAGCCGCGGCAGAGTGCCTGGCCGCGCGTTTTGCAGCGAAGGAGGCGTTTCTCAAGGCGCTCGGGTGCGGATTGAGAGACGGGCTTTCCTGGCGCGATATGGAAGTCGTTAAAGACTTTCTCGGGAAACCGGGGATGGAACTCTCCGGAAAAGCTCTCGAGATGTTCCGCCTTAACAGGCTTTCATCTGTTTTTCTCTCGCTGTCCCATGACAACGGCAACGCTGTGGCAATGATCGTTCTGGAGGGGCCATGAAAGTTATTTCCGCTGAAACGATGCAGACGATAGACCGTCTTGCGATAACCGGCTACTCCATCCCCGGAGCGGTTATGATGGAGAATGCCGGCAGAGCCGTAGTTCGAGAGATTGAGAATATATTCCCGGAACCTTCCGGAAAACCTGTTGTCGTAATTGCCGGCAAGGGGAACAACGGAGGGGATGGATACGTAATAGCGAGGCTTCTGGCGGGAGAGCGATGGAAGACCGCGCTCTTCGTTCTGGCAAATAGAAGCGCGATAACAGGCGATGCCGCCATGAACCTCGAACTGCTTGACCCTGCGTCTGTCACTTTCGCGGAAGAGCATCTCCCGGAGAACTTTTCCTCAGTCATCTCGGAAGCCGCCCTGATTATCGACGCAATGCTCGGGACAGGGGTCAGAAACGAAATCCAGGGGGTTTTCAGGGATGCTGTCAGACTGATCAACAACTCCGGCAAGAAAGTGGTCGCAGTGGACATCCCCTCCGGGATAAACGCCACTACCGGACAAATCATGGGAGAGGCTGTAAAGGCGGAGATAACGGTAACTTTCGCTTCAGCCAAGCTTGGGCACGTTCTTTACCCGGGCGCATCTCATACAGGAAGGCTTGTTGTAGCCGACATAGGAATACCGGACAGAATAGTTGCCAATTCGCCGGGGTGTGAATTTCTTGATGCAGCGACGATATGCCCGCATATCAAAACGAGAGACCGTACAGCGCATAAGGGAAACTTCGGGCATTGCCTCGTCATCGCCGGTTCGACCGGCAAGACAGGAGCTGCCGCTCTTTCCGCAAACAGCGCAGTCAGAACAGGTTCAGGCCTGGTGACGCTCTCCGTTCCGGCAAGCCTGAATCACATCCTTGAGATAAAGATTACCGAAGCAATGACATCCCCTCTCCCCGACAACGGAGAGGGACACCTCCTGAATGCCAATTTCGCAGCTTTGAAAAAGAGAATGGGAGATAAAGACTCCCTGCTGATAGGGCCAGGGCTGGGACTTCACCCCTCCACTGCAAGACTTGTCCATAAAATCATCCTCACCGCGACCATACCCGTAGTGATAGACGCGGACGGACTGAACGCCATTGCCGGCAATACTCGAATGCTTGAGAGAAAAAAAACCGGAATAGTCGTGATGACTCCGCATCCCGGAGAGATGGCCAGATTGACAGGACTCTCTGTGAAGGAGATAGAAAATGACCGTATCGGCACGGCAGGAGAATTCGCCCGCAGGCATGGCGTATATCTGATACTCAAGGGGGCTCGCACCGTAATCGCCTCTCCTGCGGGAGAAGCCGCTATCAACGGCAGCGGCAACCCGGGAATGGCGAGCGGAGGGATGGGAGACGTTCTAGCCGGAATAGCGGCCTCCCTGCTGGGGCAGGGGTACACTCCATGGAATGCCTGCTGCATAGCGGTTTTTCTGCACGGTTACGCCGCAGACCTGGTCGCCTCCGAAAAAGGTGAATCAGGGATGAATGCCACAGATGTCATGGAGAAAATCCCCTACGCATTAAAACAGCTTACGGAAACCGGGCAGCGTTCATCCTGAGACCAGGCAGGGCAGTCATAGGCACTTTCGTGGCAGACGCAAGACAGCATAAAAACAAAAAAACCTAAAGGGAGCAGCATAATATGAAGAAAGTCGCAGATATAATGACAAGAGATGTAGTCACGGTAACCAGGGAAACCGGAATTCGTGAGCTCGCCAGGATATTCGAGACAAAACATTTCGGAAGCGTTCCGGTAGTTGACGGAAACAGGAGGCTGACTGGGATTGTAACTGCATCAGATCTGGTGGAACAGGGGCGCACGCTTCATATCCCGACTGTGATCTCTATTTTTGACTGGGTGATACCGATCGAAGGTGAAAAAACCCTGGAAAAGGAGCTTCGCCGGATGACTGCCCAGACCGTTGGTGAGATATGCACCGAAAAGGTCATTACCGTAATGCCGGAAGATCCTGTTGCAAAAGCGGCTGACCTGATGGGAATCCACAAACTCCACGCTCTTCCTGTTGTAGATTCCGAAATGAAACTGATCGGAATAGTCGCCAGAATAGACATAATACGGACATTGAACGATTGATGATAGACGTTGGCTGCCTGATAAGAACGTTTTCCCCTGAAGAAACGCAAAAAATCGGAAAAAAGCTTGGTTCCCTCCTTCTTCCCGGAAGCTTCATTCTCCTTGAAGGGGAGCTTGGAGGGGGGAAAACCTGCTTCACCCGCGGAATCGTTTCAGGGGTTGATCCGGACTGTCAGGTTTTTGTCTCAAGCCCGACCTTTGCAATAATGAATGAGTACAGATGCAGTATCCCGGTATATCATTTCGATTTCTACCGGCTGCATGGCGCTGGTGAAATAACAGAGCTCGGTTTTGAAGACTACTTCTGTGGCGAAGGGATATGCATCGCAGAATGGGGGGAACGGACAGGGGAGTTGACCCCTCCGGACCATATTACCGTAACTTTCCGATATGTGACTGAAAATTGCAGAGATATCTCGTTTGAGGCCGAAGGTGGGAGATCCAGCGCCGCGCTAAAAAAACTTTCATCGTTCTTGCAAAAAGGAGGGTCATCCCCGAATGATTCTATCGGGGATCCACTCTTTTCAGATAGTTGAAAAAGTGGATTCTCCATTACGCAAAGGGGAATCACATCTTTTTTTTGCTTTTGCAAGAATCTCCGTTTATTGAACGAAAATAAGCAGGTCAGTTTCCTCGAAAGAAGGTTTACTCATCTCAGAATCACTGGATGCATCTTTTTCAGCAGATTTTTCGTATGAGAAACAATCAGTTTCCAATTCGGAGAGCGACCTTTCCGGACGGAAACAGCCTAGAATTTCTTTGACCTGGATAATGGCTATCTGCTATAAAATCGACCACCCCGTTTACACCTAATACCAATTCCAGATCAAATATGATCTCAAGGCCGCGAGAATTGACCTGCAAGGCTTACTCTGGTCAGTACGTTGAGCTGACGAAGGCGCCGGCATAGAGAGAGTTTGATATGGAATCGGAATAACGCAAAGGAGACAAGCATGGCGCTAGTAGTCCAGAAATATGGCGGAACTTCGGTCGGATCGATCGACCGCATAAAAAATGTCGCCAGAAGGATAATAAAAACATACGACGCCGGAAACGATCTGGTAGTCATAGTTTCCGCAATGTCAGGCGAAACCAACAGGCTTGTCGCGCTTGCAAACGAAATATGCGACATACCGGACGGGCGCGAGTACGATGTAGTCGTTTCGACAGGCGAACAGGTGACAACCGGCCTTCTCAGCATCTGTCTGAAATCGATGGGGTACAAGGCAAAATCATACCAGGGGTGGCAGATTCCACTGAGCACGGACAGCAGCTACACAAAGGCTCGGATTGAGAGCATCGGAGACCAGAATATCCGCGCCGACCTGAAAGAGGGAACAATAGTAATAGTTTCAGGCTTTCAGGGGATTGACTCCGGAAACAACATAACAACTCTTGGGAGGGGGGGGTCTGACACCTCTGCCGTTGCTGTGGCCGCGGCTCTAAATGCCGATGTCTGCGAGATATACACCGATGTGGACGGAGTATACACGACAGACCCGAATATCTGCAGGGAAGCTCGCAAAATGGACAAGATATCTTACGACGAGATGCTGGAACTGGCCAGCCTTGGAGCAAAAGTGCTTCAGATACGCTCGGTAGAATTCGCAAAAAAATACAATGTGGACGTTCATGTCCGCTCCAGTTTGAATGAAAATACAGGCACCATGGTCACCAGGGAGGATATTGAAATGGAAGGTATTCTGGTTTCAGGAATCGCATACGACAAGAATGAAGCAAAGATAGCGGTCATGGGGGTTCCAGACAAGCCGGGGATAGCGGCAAAAATCCTGACCCCCCTCTCAGACGCCAATATCTCCGTCGATATGATAGTTCAGAATGTTAGCCGGACAGATATGACCGACTTCACTTTTACGGTGACAAAAGCTGATCTGAAACAGGCGCTGCTCATAACAAACGAGGTGGCCAGGGACATTCAGGCCAAAGAGGTTATTTCTGACGAAAACATAAGCAAGGTCTCGATAGTCGGCCTCGGGATGAGGAGCCATGCCGGCGTCGCCACGAAAATGTTTTCATCTCTTGCCTCAAACGGAATAAATATCCAGATGATCTCGACATCGGAGATAAAAATATCCGTTGTCATTGAAGAAAAATACACCGAACTGGCTGTACGTCTGCTGCACGAGACCTTCGGCCTCGCTTCCTGACGCAACATTCACCATGCGGGAAAGAGAAAGCCCCTGCGGTACCAACCGGAGGGGCTTTTCAGTCCTGGAACAGGTTGCCCGGACATGGCTGTTCGACATTTCACAAGCAGAAATAAAGCGAATCCTGATCAACTTTTGAAAACGGAGCCTCAAGTGCAGATAAAAGATATGATTTCCGGCGAAAGACAGTTTATCTCCCTCGAATTTTTTCCCCCAAAGGAACGGGGTGAATGGCCTCAGTTCTTCAGCACTGCTGAGAGGCTCCGCTCCGTGAATCCGCTCTTCGCCTCCGTCACTTACGGCGCTGGAGGAGGGACAGGAAACGACACCGTTGAAATAGTCGGGAGACTCTCAAGGGAGCATGGGATGGAGACCATGGCACATCTCACATGCGTCGGAGCTGAAAACTGCGCCATACAGAAATTTCTGGACGAGCTCCTTGCGGTAGACGTTCACAACGTTCTCGCCCTGAGAGGAGACCTCCCGAAAGAAAAAACCGGCAATCATGTAAACACACCGCTTCTGCACGCTTCAGACCTGGTCGCCTTTATCAGAAGCTCTCACCCGGAAACAGGAGTGGCTGTAGCAGGGTATCCTGAAACTCACCCGGAGGCGGACTCTCCAGAGAGGGATATCGAATTTCTCAGGCTGAAAATTGACAAAGGAGCCGATTTCATAATTACACAGCTCTTTTTCGACAACCGTCTCTACCATGACTTTGTCAGGAGGGCGCGCGCAGCCGGGGTGACAAAACCGATAATTCCTGGAATACTTCCGGTTGTAAGCCTCAAGGTCATAAACAGGATAGTCTCGCTCTGCGGGGCGACCATTCCGCCCGAGTTCATGGCTCAACTGGAGGAGGCCGACCAAAGCGGAGGGAGCAGCGCCGTTCAGAAAACCGGGATTGATTTCGCCAGAAAACAGGCTGCCGATCTTCTGGCATCCGGGGTGCCAGGAGTTCATCTTTATACTCTTAACCGTGCGGAAGCGGTGCTGGAGATTGCCGACGGGCTGCTTTGAATATTTTGATTCTTCTGCAGAAGAGTCGTCATATTGCAAGAGCGTTGTCCTGATTTTAATTCCAACCGGAGTCTGAAAAATGCCAGAAACCATACACGAAGCCCTGAAAAACCGCATCCTGGTCATAGACGGAGCGATGGGTACACAGTTGCAGGAGAGAGACCTGAAACCTTCCGATTTCGGCGGAGACGCTTTTGAAGGGTGCAATGAGAATCTCGTCCTCACAAGGCCGGATGTAATCGAATCTGTCCACCTCGCATATCTTGAGGCTGGAGCGGATATCATAGAGACCGACACTTTCGGGGCGACCGAAATAGTTCTCTCCGAATACGGCCTGCAGGAAAAGGTCTTTGAAATCAACAAAGCCGCCGCGGAGATAGCCCGCAAAGCCTGCGAAAAGATATCCTCTGGCGGAAGAATGCGATGGGCGGCAGGGTCAATGGGGCCTACCACCCGCGCCATCTCGGTGACAGGAGGGGTCACTTTTCAAAGAATAGCCGATGCATTCCGCTGCCAGGCTTTAGGGCTTCTGGCTGGCGGGATTGACCTTCTTCTGCTTGAAACAGCACAGGACACCCTGAACCTGAAAGCTGCCGCAGAGGGGATAAGAAAAGCTTTTATTGAAACAGGCGCAGCTGTCCCGCTCATGATTTCCGGAACTATCGAGCCGACAGGGACAATGCTGGCCGGCCAGGGAGTAGAGGCGCTTTACGCAAGCGTCTCCCATCTGGAGGATCATCTCGGGATGATAAGCATCGGACTTAACTGCGCGACCGGGCCGGAGTTCATGGCCGATCACCTCCGCGCCCTCTCCGGCATGGCGACATGCCATGTTTCGGTATACCCTAATGCCGGGCTACCAGATGAAAACGGTCTGTACGCGGAATCTCCGGCAACACTTGCCGCAAAGCTCTCCCGCTTTGTCGAAGCCGGATGGGTGAATATCATAGGCGGCTGCTGCGGCACTACCCCGGCGCATATAGTCGAAATAGCGAGAATGGTCGCCGGGAGAGTCCCGAGAACCCCTGAGAGAGTGAGAAGGCGTATAATTTCGGGAATCGAGCCGCTTTTCGTGGAAAACGACTCAAGACCGATAGCCGTGGGGGAAAGGACTAATGTAATAGGCTCGCGAAAATTCAAGAACATGATCGTAGAGGGAAAATACGAGGAGGGGAGCGAAATCGCGAGAGCGCAGGTCAAGGGAGGTGCTCAGGTGATAGATGTCTGCGTCGCGAATCCTGACAGGAATGAAGCCGAGGACATGGCTAAGCTTCTGGATTTTCTCCCTAAAAAAGTTCGCGCCCCCTTCATGATCGACACAACAGATCCGGAGGTAATGGAGCTCGCCATGCAGCGGCTCCAGGGGAAATCGGTGCTGAACTCAATAAACCTTGAAGAAGGGGAAGCGCGTTTCGCCAGGGTGGCCCCGCTCCTTCACCGCTATGGCGGGTCTGTTGTTGTCGGATGCATAGACGAGAATCCTGTGAACGGGATGGCGGTTACGAGAGAAAGAAAACTTGAGATTGCGAAACGCTCACATGACCTCCTTGTCACCAAGTACGGAATAAGAAGAGAGGATATCATTTTCGATCCGCTGGTTTTTCCGGTCGGAAGTGGAGACGGGAAATACATCGGCTCCGCTGTTGAAACTATTGAGGGGGTAAGGCTCATTTCCGAGGCATTCCCCGATTCAGCCACCATTTTAGGCATTTCAAACGTCTCTTTCGGTCTCCCCGCCGCAGGGCGCGAAGTTCTTAACGCTGTCTTCCTGTATCACTGCGTGAGAGCAGGGCTGATCTACGCCATAGTCAACACTGAAAAGCTTGAGCGCTATGCATCGATACCTGAAGAAGAGAAAAGGGTTGCCGAAGACCTCATCTTCTGGCGCGGAGATGATCCTGTCGCAGCTTTCGCCTCCCTCTACCGTGAAAAGAAGCCGGCATCTTGCCTGCCGTCAGCAGAGCTGCCGCTCGACGAGCGGCTTCCGCTTTACATAATAGAGGGGAGAAAAGACGGGCTGCTTCAGGATATAGAAGAGGCGATTTCACGCGGCAACAAGCCGCTTGATATAATAAACGGGCCACTTATGTCCGGAATGGCCGAGGTAGGACGGCTCTTCAATTCAAACCAGCTTATAGTGGCTGAAGTGCTCCAGTCAGCCGAAGCCATGAAAGCGGCTGTCGCATCTCTTGAACCGCTGATGGAAAAGGATGCCTCATCCTCCAGGGGGAAAATACTTCTCGCCACTGTCAAAGGTGATGTGCACGACATAGGAAAAAACCTTGTCGAGATCATACTCTCCAACAACGGCTACAATGTCGTCAACCTGGGGATCAAGGTAGGCCCTGAAACTATCATAGAAGCGGCAAGACGTGAAAATCCGGATATGATCGGCCTCTCGGGGCTTCTTGTAAAGAGCGCGCACCAGATGTCGGCTACCGCGGCTGACCTGAGAGATGCCGGGATATCTGTCCCGCTGCTGGTAGGAGGGGCGGCTCTCTCCAGAAACTTCGCCGACACCAGGATCGCTCCGGAATACGGCGCCCCTGTTCTGTACGCAAAAGATGCCATGAACGGTCTTGAACTGGCCAACTCCATATCTGACCCTACGGAAAGGGAAAAGCTGCTTGGAGAAATTGCCGGCAGGCAGAAAATCACTGCTTCCTCTGAAAAAACTACCGTCACCCTCACTTCGGCAAACCCTGGATTGAGCAGAGAGTCAAAAATCGCCACAGATCACCCCAAACCCTCATGGCCTGACTTTCAACCGCATTTAATGACTGATATTCCACTAGCGGCCATACTCCCTTATCTGAACCGGCAGATGCTTTACAGCAAGCACATGGGCCTGATCGGGGTTCTTGAAAAGATGCTTGAGAGTGGGGATGAAAAAGCGATCAAACTCCACGCAGCGGTCGAAGAGCTGCTCGTTGAAGCTGATAGAGACAACTTGTTGAAAATCAGAGGGATATACCGCTTCTTCCCCGCAGCCTCCGACCGGGATGATCTGGTATTGTATGACCATAAAGAACTTTCAAGGGAGATCATCCGCTTCAGATTCCCGCGGCAGGCCAAGGGTGACAGACTCTGCGTAGCCGACTTCGCACGACCAGGCAACAGTGGAGAATCGGATAATATCGCCATGTTTGTCGTATCATGCGGAGAAGGGATAAGGGAGAAGGCGGAAGAGCTGAAGAGAGATGGAAACTACCTCAAATGCCACATGCTCCAGGCGCTTGCACTTGAACTGGCGGAAGCAGCCGCAGAATTTATTCACAAGAGGATAAGAACTGTCTGGGGGATTCTTGATGAACCGGGTTTGTCAATGAAGGATATCTTCAATGCCCGTTACCAGGGAATCAGGGTCTCTTTCGGATATCCGGCATGCCCTGACATGAGCGACCAGGAAAAACTGTTCAGGCTTCTTGAACCTGAAAAGATAGGGGTTCATCTCACCGAAGGATTCATGATGGATCCGGAAGCCAGCGTTTCCGCGCTTGTATTTCACCACCCGGAGGGGATATATTTCGATGTTTTGCGATAATCTTTTTCCGGCAGGAAGAGCCTGAGCTAAAACTTGGGACATATCACCTGATCTCTTGCAAAATAGTCTGTCATCCCTGAATGACTCTATCAAGGTTTCAGTTTTTTCGGATAGCTGAAAGAACGGATTCCGGACTGCCGCCCTGTAAAATGACGGCTTTTGTCACATCTGCCGAAACCTCATCTGTTCTTCCGCTTGGCCTCGGCTTTCTGCGCCTCTATACGCTTGACGACCTCTTCTACCACCTTTTCAGGCGACATTGACATCGCGTTCGGGAGCTGGGCGATCGCGGCATGTTCCTGCTCTATTCGCTCTTTGGTAACGACAGAATCGGTGGAGCCGCCGGCTGAGGCTCTTGCCGGAATATCCGGCTCCTTCAGCAGATAGATTCTCAGCATATCGAGGCAGTTCTTGAAAATTCGGTAGAGGATAATCACGGAAATAATGACAGGGACCACGTCCTGACGCCAGTAATCGAAGCTCTTCTCGGTGAACATTGATCCGCCCAGAAGCCCCCCCGCCGCTATGAGAAGGGCGAAGATGTTCCCGATGAACGCAAGCTCGATATCGTCATGTATCTTGATATTTCCTGGCTGATTTTCAATGGCTGCGCCTGCCATCCCGAACCTCTCTCAATCAATATAATTGTAACCGTCAACCGAGCACCATC
>DFZL01000032.1 GCA_002382705.1 Geobacter sp. UBA4057 | reverse complement strand
GGATTCTGCGACTCCGCTTCGCTCCGCGCAGAATGACCGTAAGGGGCGTGGATTCGGCGACTCCGCTTCGCTCCGCGCAGAATGACATGAGGGGGACTCCGCTCCGCTCTGCGCAGAATGACATAAATGAAACTGCTTGAAAGGAGCTGACGGGATGATTTTCGAGAATATTGTTGTTGGAGGGCTTGCCGTAAATTCGTTCATCCTGGGTTGCAGCGGCACCCGGAAAGGGGTGGTGATCGACGCGGGCAGCGACGCCGGAAAGATTGTTTCTGCTGTTGAACGGCTTGGCCTCGATATCTCGCTTCTGCTCAGCACGCATGGCCACTTTGACCATGTAGGGGCAAACCGGGAGATAATCTCGCATTTCGGAGCCCGCTACATGATCCATGAAAACGACTCGCCGATGCTGGACCGGGCTTCTGACACGGCAAAGGCTTACGGGATGACGGGGGAGAACTCCCCGCAGCCGGATGAATTTCTGACCGACGGGGCACTGATAAGCTTCGGTTCACATACCCTGAAGGTGCTGCATACTCCGGGGCATACCCGGGGGGGGTGCTGCTTTTACATTGAAAAGGAGTGGCTTGTCATCACCGGAGATACCCTCTTCGCCGATTCGATCGGGAGAACAGACCTGCCGGGGGGATCTCACGAGCAGCTTCTTGAGTCAATCAGAACGAAACTCTTCACCCTTCCTGACGATGTTTCCGTCTGGCCGGGGCATGGAGCGGAGAGCACGATAGGGCGCGAGAAGCGTCACAATCCCTATTTCTGATCAATTTCCCGACCGGAACAGGAGGACGCATGCTGGGAAACAGACGGATAATCCTTGGTGTCACAGGCGGGATAGCGGCCTACAAGGCTGTGGAGCTCCTTCGCCTCTTTTCGAAGGGGGGAGCCGATGTTCATGTGATAATGACACGCTCCGCGCAGGAGTTCGTGACTCCGCTCACTTTCCAGACACTTTCCGGGAACCGGGTGCATACCGCTCTCTTCAATCTTATCTCGGAGAACGAGATAGGGCACATATCGCTTTCAGAGATGGCCGACCTTGTTGTCATAGCCCCGGCGACAGCCAACATTATCGGGAAGATAGCCGGAGGGATAGCGGACGACATGCTGTCCACCACGGTTATGGCGACAAGAGCACCGGTTGTCGTCGCCCCCGCGATGAATTCCAGGATGTATGCGAACCCCTTCTATCGCGAGAACGAGGAGAAGCTGAAGAGATCAGGCTATATAATTGTTCCGCCGGAAAAAGGCTTTCTTGCCTGTGGCACCGAGGGGGAGGGGAAGCTCGCGCCGGTGGAGACGATTTTTGAATATGCAGCTTCAGCGCTCTCGCCGAAGGACCTGGCTGGAGAAACCATTCTCGTCACGGCAGGAGCTACGCGTGAAGAGATGGATCCTGTCCGTTTCATCACCAACCGCTCTTCCGGAAAGATGGGGTACGCGATAGCCTCTGCCGCCGCCAGGCGGGGAGCCCGTGTCATCCTGGTAAGCGGCCATTCCACTCTCCCCCCCCCGTGCGGCGTCGAGTTTGTGTCCGTTGAAAGCGCGGAAGAGATGCGCTCGGCGGTAATTTCCAGAAGCGGAGAGTGCGACGCCATAATAAAGTGCGCCGCCGTCGCGGATTACCGTCCGAAGGAGCGGAGTCCGCTGAAGATCAAGAAGAATTCTGACGTATTGACACTTGAACTGGTAAAAAATCGCGATATTCTGGCTGAGCTCGGACAAATGCCGGGGCGTCCGTTTCTTGCCGGCTTTGCGGCGGAGACCGGAAACCTTGAAGAGTTCGCTTCAATGAAGCTCGAAGAGAAAAAAGCTGACTTGATCGTCGCAAATGACGTAAGCCATGAGGGGATCGGGTTCGATTCGGACGACAACCGGGTTCTCATTCTGGCAAGGGACGGATCGCGGATCGAACTTCCGCTCATGCCGAAAACCGAGCTTGCCGGGGTGATTCTCGACCAGGTGAAGTCCGGCATGGCGAGACGAAAAGCGCAAAAACAGGACGCAGGATGATCATCCGGAATGGAGCTCGTCAAGCAGCGCCCGGTTTTCGAGCGACCCCCTCAATATTTTCCTGATCCTCTCCACCTGCTCGAACCCCTCCTCTTTGGTCATCCTTCCGTTTCTGTAGAGAAGCCGCAGGTTCTTGCGGAAGGCGCCAGCGGCGGCAAGAGCCCTTTCTCCGGTAGGGTCGGATTCAAGGATCCCGGATCTCTCGCCGTCAATCAGAAAACCGAACACAGCCTTTTCAGTAAGTCTTAGATATTCATCCCTGTCTTCTTCGGCAAGGGGATAGCTTGAATTCTCGGAGAGCGTCTGCATCATCCCCTGCCACTTCTCGAGGCGCGAAAGAAGCATTATCGAATTGAATATCCTCTTGTTGGTGTTATACGAGAAGATGGTCGGCGCCACAACACGGCGCATCATGGCGTCGTTTTTCTTCTGGTCGGTTCTGCAGACCTCTTTCACCTTCTCCCATATCTCTTTTCCCACAAATGTTTCAAAACGGATCTCCCAGTACGTATGCTGCATGGTGACAGTAGGAAATGAGCGGATGATCTTGTACGGAACGAAATAGTTATGGGCTATGCAGTCGGCGGCGAGATGCGAGAGATACCCGAGGGCGCATGCCCTTTCCCCCTCTGTTCCGGCTGATTCCAGAATTCTGAGCCCTGTCTTCCAACGGTGACAGTGCAGCATGTAGTGGGTGAATTTTTTACCTACGGTTATGTCTGCCGCAATGCAGCCATAGAGAAAATCGCTCGGATGGGAAGCCAGCGCGGCAGCTACAGGAGGGGGGAAGAGCGAAAGAGAGTCAAGCGCCCTTGAACCGATCAGAAGATGAACTCCTCCCCCCCATGCAAAAGCATCCGCCGGGACGAGAAGTGCAAGAATGAAGATCAGTATTGTTGCAGGAACAAGCATGGGATGTCCGTTCTTAGATTTTGACAGGAGTATCTTCTTGCTGCTACATTCCGGGAAACCGGTTTCCTGTCTGGCATATCAGTTTCCGGATGGAAACAACTTAAGGTTCTTGCAGAAGTCATAAAAGATGTCGTTCCCGAGGTAGTAATCGGGAATCCATAAAAAGAGCCGTCCTTGTCTGTCACCCTGCGCCACCATGGGTCACCCTGTGCCACCATCGGTCACCCTGCGCGTAGTCGCAGGGT
>DFZL01000026.1 GCA_002382705.1 Geobacter sp. UBA4057 | reverse complement strand
TTTCCATCCGGAAACTCCGGATGGAAAACAACTCTGGCATGACAGGATCAACTGCAATGAATTCCAGATCGATAGAGTCATCCGGGGGATGAAACCTTTTTGCAAGATCTTTCAACCGGACTGTAGAGAGTGTCTCTTTCGACCGGAATCCTGTCAGCCAGTCTGATCATCCGGATAATCCCCTCTCGAGTGAGCGACTGCGGGCTCTTCGCCCCGGCCTCATGCCCTATCTTCTCTTCAACGACCGTGCCGTCCAGGTCATTTACCCCGAAAGCGAGCGAGACCTGCGCTATCTTCTCGCCAAGCATCACCCAGTAAGCCTTTATGTGATCGAAATTATCCAGAAAAATCCTGCTTATCGCTAGAGTCTTTATGTCATCAAGCCCGGAGGTCGCTTTCATGTCCAGCTCAAGCGCCGAATTCTCCGGTTGGAAGGCCAGCGGTATGAAAGCCTGGAAACCACCTGTCTCGTCCTGAAGGGTACGGATCATTTCCATATGGGTCATACGGTCTTCAATAGATTCGATATGGCCGTAAAGCATCGTCGCATTGGTCTTAAGCCCAGAAAGATGCGCGATACGGATGATTTCAAGCCAGCGTTCCCCCGATATCTTCTCCGGGCATATCTTCCTCCTTGTATTTTCCGCAAGTATCTCGGCACCACCTCCTGGCATCGAACCGAGCCCCGCATCGATCAGACGGGATAGAACCGCTTCAACGGAAAGATGCGATATTCGTGAGAAGTAATCAATCTCCACCGCTGTGAACGCCTTTATATGGAGTCCAGGAGCAGCCTGCCGGATCGCCTCAAGCATCTCCTCGTAAAAACTGAACGGTAGATCAGGGTGCAGTCCCCCTACTATATGTATCTCCGTTGCGCCGTCTGCGGCCGCTATTGCCGCCTTCCGGCATATTTCATCCATAGTCAGGAGATATGCTCCTCTCTCCCCTTCCGTTTTGGAAAAGGCGCAGAAGGCGCAGCGGTTCACGCAGATGTTTGTCGGGTTTATATGGCGGTTTACGTTGTAATAGACGTTTTTACCGTTTTTCTCGCTGTTTGCGAAGGCCGCAAGCTCTCCAAGCTCGAACAGGTCGGCTGAGTTGTAGAGAAAAAGGGCTTCCTCTGGAGAAATGCGGATTTTGTTGAAGAGTTTACGGGATATGGAATCAAATGTTGTCATGGAGAGGAGATTACTCCAAAGAGCCATAAGGTTCAACGGGAAAAGCCCGCCGGAAATCAGCAGATTCCGGCGGGCTCAGGCGGTTTTTTTATCCAAGTATCGCTTTAAGATCGGCTTCAGCGGTGGTAATAGGGCCGATGTTGAAGTTCTCAACCAGGAAGTTCAGGACGTTCGGGGTTATGAAAGCAGGAAGCGTCGGCCCCAGTTTTATGTTTTTTATCCCCAGATGAAGGAGGGTCAGAAGTATGACAACAGCCTTCTGCTCGTACCATGAGAGGACAATCGAGAGCGGAAGATCATTCACTCCGCATTTGAACGCGTCAGCCAGAGCCACGGCGATCTGTATCGCCGAGTAAGCGTCATTGCACTGGCCTACATCCAAAAGGCGCGGAATCCCGCCTATGTCTCCGAAGTCAAGCTTGTTGAAGCGGTATTTCCCGCAGGCAAGGGTCAGTATTACGGTGTCTTTCGGAGCCTTCTCGGCAAATTCGGTGTAGTAGTTCCTGCCTGATTTCGCGCCGTCGCACCCGCCGACAAGGAAAAAATGTTTGATAGCGCCATTCTTTACCGCGGCGATGACCTTGTCCGCCACGCCAAGCACTGCGTTATGGCCGAATCCTGTCAATATCTCCTTGCCAGGATTTTCCGGCAGAGATGGAGATTCGAGCGCCTTGTTGATAACCGGGGAGAAATCCCACCCGTCTATATGTCTGACTCCTGGCCAGGCGACCAATCCCCAGGTGAAGAGCCTGTCGATATAGCTGTCTGCCGGACGCTGGATGCAGTTGGTGTTGAATATGATAGCGCCCGGGAAAGCGGCGAATTCCTTTGCCTGATCCTGCCATGCGCCGCCGTAGTTGCCGACAAGATGTGAGTATTTCTTGAGACCCGGGTAGCCGTGCGCGGGGAGCATCTCCCCATGAGTGTATATGTTTATCCCTTTTCCTTCTGTCTGCTTCAGAAGCTCTTCCAGCATTTTCAGATCGTGCCCGGAAACCAGGATAGCCTTGCCCGCTTTTGTTCCAAGTTGTACGGGTGTAGGCACCGGATGCCCGTATGCGTCGGTATGAGCATTGTTGAGAAGACCCATTACGGTCAGGTTCTGCTTTCCGCATTCCATTGCGAGAGAGACAAAATCCATAAGCCCGAGATTCGGGTCTGTAGTCGCGGCGAGGGCTTTCTGGAAGAAGGCCATCACATCATCATCGGTTTTGCCAAGGATCATGGCGTGATCCATATAGGCTGCCATCCCTTTAAGACCGTACATCAGGATTTCGATTACAGAACGGATATCCTCGTTGGTGTGCTGGCTGTTAATGCCGTATCTCTCCCCCTGCGCTACCATCCCGTCGATGTCGTCCGCGGGGCGCCATGCCGCAACATCGCAAGGTATCGACACACCTGCCATGTTTCTCGCCTTTTCTTTCAATTCGTAGCATCTCCGGATGAGTCCAGCGATGCAGGCCGGATCAAAATCGACGTTGGTAACCGTGGAGAACAGCCCCTCGATCGTAAAACGGTCTATTTCAGAATTCCTGCCGACTTTTCCCGCGTAGAGGGCAAGGCTCTTAAGACCGTATAGCAGATGGTCCTGCAAGACAGCCACCTGAGGGTTCTTGCCGCATACCCCGAATACATTGCACCCAGTTCCGTTTGCCGCCTGTTCACATTGATTGCAAAACATTTCAATTCCCCCTTTTTTCAAATTTTAAAATACAGGTTATGATTCAACTTGTTTCCGTGCGATGAACAGTATCCATATTAAACCGCTCTTTACTTGACTGCTGTCAAATTTTATACTGTTTTTCACTTTCAGATATCATTTTTTTTAAATCTTAAGAAAGGAGGAATATTCAGGTGGCCAAAGTTTATTTTGCCGACATGCGTGGAGGAGAGAAGGAGAATCTCTTCGACAAGATTGAAAAACTGCTGAAGATGACAGATCTTGGCAAACGGGTCATGAAGCATGACCTTGCGGCGGTAAAGATGCACTTCGGGGAAAAGGGGAATCATGCCTTCATAAGGCCGCTCTTTGCGAGAAAAGTGGTGGAGGAGATAAGAAAAGCAGGAGCAAAACCTTTTCTTACCGACTCTTCAACGCTTTACCCTGGAGAGAGAAAGGAGGGGGTTTCGTCTATCGACAATGCTATCGCAAACGGATTCGCATATGCCTGCGTCACAGCTCCGATAATCATGAGCGACGGGCTGAGAGGGGAAACGGAGACCGCAGTTGCTGTCAAGGGGGAGCTGCTTCATGAGGTTTACATCGGATCTGTTATTGCGGAGGCCGATTCTATAGTCTGCCTGAGTCATTTCAAATGCCATGAACTTACTGGTTTTGGCGGGGCGATAAAAAACCTCGGGATGGGATGCGCCAGCAGAAGAGGGAAACTTGTGCAGCATTCAACTGTTGCTCCCAAGGTTGCAACAAAATTCTGCACCGGGTGCGGAGCGTGTCTTAAGTCATGCGCGCATGGCGCCATAGCCATCGCAGAAGGGAAGGCGGTGATTGACGCCATGCTCTGCGCCGGATGCAGCAGATGCATAACGATCTGCCCTGTCAAGGCGATCAACATACAGTGGAACGAGGCTTCCGACCTCGTCATGAAAAAGATGGCGGAATATGCCAAAGGAGCGGTGGCAGGCAAGGAAGAGAGAACGGTGTTCATGAATTTCATCACCCAGGTCTCCCCGGCATGCGACTGCTATGGCCATGCGGATGCCCCGATAGTCAATGATATAGGCATCTGCGCCTCTGTAGATCCGGTGGCGATCGACCAGGCGTGCGCCGATCTGGTCAACGGAGCGCGAGGCAACAGAGGCTCGGCGCTCAAAAAAGGGTTGAAGCCCGGAGAGGACAAGTTCAGAGCGATATATCCCGAGATATCATGGGAGGTGCAGCTTGAGCATGGAGAAAAAATCGGACTAGGGCGCAGAAAGTACGAGCTTGTGAAGATATGAGCCGATGACTCTCAGGATATATGCAAGCAACAGGATGGAGCGCCTGATCGAAAAACTCGGGGATACAGCATCAACTCCTCTCTCCACCCCTCTTACTCCGGAAACTATTGTAGTGCAGAGCCGTGGGATGCAGCGGTGGATTTCAATGGAGCTGGCGAGGCGTCTGGGGGTCTGGGGAAACTGTTCATACCAGTTTCCGAACCTGTTTGTCAGCCGGATTTTCAAGGCATTCGGCCTTGAACCTGCCGATTCTTATGACCCGGAGTTCATGCTGTGGGGAATAATGCGCCTCCTCGATCAGTTTGCCGATTCCCCCCGGTTTGCCGGAGTCAAGCGCTACCTATCCGGAGTGGGGGCCGATATGAAAAGATATCAGCTCGCCGGGAAAATCGCAGATTGCTTTGATCAGTATACCTTGTTCAGGGGGGATATCCTGGAATCGTGGGAAAAGGGGGAGAGTGACGACTGGCAGGCGTTCCTGTGGCGTGCTCTGGTAGCCGAATGTGGCGGAAGCCATCGGGCATCGTCGCAGAAGAAACTTCTCACTCTTCTTGCCGGCGACGCAGGAAACATCCGGAAATCCGGAAAAATCCCGGAGCGCATTTCTATCTTCGGGATATCTTACCTCCCCCCGTTTCACCTCGAAATAATAGCGGCAATCGCAAGGCATGCCGAAGTTTTTCTCTTTGTTCTCAGCCCATGCCGCGAATACTGGGGAGATATCCCCGGCAGAAGGGGGGTTCTTAAATCTGATCCCGTTTTTATGGAAGAAATTCCCGGCAATACACTGCTTGCATCGCTGGGACGAATGGGAAGAGATTTTTCAAACCTCCTTCTCGAATATGACGAGACGAGCGGAGGAGCAGACGATCTTTATGAAGAGATTCAACCCTCCTCGCTTCTTGAAGTTATCCAGATGGATATCCTGAATTTTCAAGAGGGGGCGGACAGGCTCTCAGAAAAAAAGGTTCCGTGCACGGGGATATCCTTCCACTCCTGCCACTGCGCTCTCAGGGAAATGGAGGTGCTGCGGGACAATCTGCTCGAAATGTTCCGGCTTGACCCCACACTTGAACCCAGGGATGTTCTTGTGCTTAATCCCGATATCGAAAGCTCCGCAGGTTATATTGAGGCGGTTTTCGGAGCCGCTTCGGATTTTGGACCTGTAATACCGTACTCTATTGCCGATACGAGTTATCGCACCGATGGAAGGCTGGCTCCCGCTCTCCTAGCCATTCTGGAACTTTCCGCGGAACGTTTTTCCGCGCCGGCGGTAATTGAGATTCTCTCGTCTGATGCTGTCTCTGCAAGATTCGGGTTCAGCCTGGATGATGCCAGAAAGTGCGAAAAATGGATTGCCGGCAGCATGATAAGGTGGGGGCTGGACGAAAACGACCGCCTGGCGGAAGGTTTCCCCCCATACCGTGAAAACAGCTGGGAAGCGGGGTTCGACCGACTCCTCCTCGGATACGCCATGCCGGAGGCCGGAGCTTCTATTTTTGAGGGGATACTGCCGTACGACAGGATCGATGGAAGTTATTATCCTCTTCTGGGGCGCCTGATAACCTTTGTCAGACTTCTGCACAAGAGAATCGCGGAATTTGAAGAAGCTGCCCCGCTGGCGCAGTGGGAAGAGCGCCTGGCGGCGATTTTCGCCGATTTTTTCACGGTGGAGGATAACGACGCAGAAGAGGGGAGAGAGATAATCTCCATGATCGGCTCTATTCGGACGTTGCAGGAAAAATCTGGTTTTTACGGTAAAGTGCCGCTTGAGCTGATACGCTCCTGGCTGTCTGCCTCTCTTGCTGCGAAGAAGAGTGACGTCCGGTTTCTCTCCGGTGGCATCACATTCTGCTCAATGCTTCCGATGAGAAGCATCCCTTTCCGTGTAATCGCTCTCACCGGGATGAACGATTCCGCCTTTCCGCGACGTGACAGCAGGCCTGGATTCGATATCATCGGAAGGGGTGCAAGAAGGGGGGACAGGTCTCTCAGGGATGAGGACAGATATCTTTTCCTGGAGACCATACTTTCAGCAAGGGATCAGCTTTATATCAGCTATACAGGCCAGAGCAGCTCAGACAATTCGAAGCTTCCTCCGTCGGTGCTGGTGAGCGAACTGCAGGATTATCTGGCTGGGCGTCATTGCGATGCGGAGGTAGTCTCTTCCCTGTTAACGCTTCACAGACTTCAACCTTTCGCTTTTTCATATTTCGACCCTTCTTCTTCTCTATTCAGTTATTCTGCCGAGAATTTCGACGCACTGGCAGGGAGCAGAAGCGGGATAAGACAAGAGAAGCGCAGTTTCTTCAGATCGCATATCTCCATTCCACCAGAAAGCATGCGTGAAATTACTCTTAAAAACCTCGTCTCATTTTACCGCAACCCTTCCGCCTTTCTCTTGAGGAGGAGATTGGGAATAAGCCTGGAGCCCCCTCTGGAGCCGCTTCCAAAACGGGAGCCATTAGGAATTGATCCATTTGACTCCTATATTTTGAAGGAAAAGCTTCTGGAGTTTCTTCTTGAAGGGGTTGACCCTCCTAAACTCAAGGCTTTTGCAAGGAGCATGGGACTCCTTCCGCCGGCGCGTCAGGGGGAGGCGCTTTTTCAGAAAACGCTATCGGAAGTTGAAAAGTTCGCAGCTTTTGTATTCGACTCTTTTAACGGAGAAAGAGAACTTGAGCCGCGCGATTTTGTTTTTGAAGCAGGCGATTTCAAAGTCACAGGAGTTTTGAAAGGCGCTCGACCGACCCGCCTTACACGCTATCGTCCGGGCAAAAAAAGCGCGAAGGATCAGATTTCCGTCTGGATAGAGCACCTTTTCCTCAATATCCTGCCGTTTGAAGATTTTCCGAAATCTACCCGTCTCATAACATCAGACGGAGTGACCGATCTCTCTCCGTTTCCCTCAAGCGAAAAAGCGCTTAAAAACCTTCTTGAATGCTACCGGGAAGGATTGGCGGCTCCTCTCAGGTTTTTCCCCCGTTCCACTTTCGCTTATCTTAAAACCGGAAGAATCGAAGCTGCCAGGAAAGCATGGCGCGACGAACGCAATCCGGAGGCTTCCGACCCCGCATTCGCTCTCTGTTTCGGAGATTCAGACCCTTTTGACTCTGACTTCACATCCGTAGCGGAAAGGACATTTTCTGAATATTTCAGGGTGACCGGGGGGAGAGGTGAATCGTCTGATGAATAGTTTCGATCCCGTGACAATCGAAATAAAGGGGAAAAATCTGATTGAGGCGAGCGCCGGGACAGGAAAGACCTATGCAATAGCTCTTCTCTACCTGAGACTTTTGATCGAGAAGGAGCTTCTGCCGGAAAACATTCTGGTTGTGACTTTTACTGAAGCCGCTACTAAAGAGCTGAGAGAACGGATCAGGGAGAGAATACGGGACGCCAGGGATTATTTTGCGCCAAATAGCGGAATTGAAACGAAAGACGAGACGCTTAAGGCTCTGCTCTCCAGGTATATGGAGATTGCGCCTGCTTGTGAAGCAAGAACCTTGCAGAGACTCGAGGCTTCGCTGCATGGATTCGACAGCGCGGCAATCTCTACGATTCATGGTTTTTGCAGTCGCATTCTGAAAGAGAGCGCCTTTGAAAGCGCCTCGCTTTACGACATAGAACTGACCGCGGATATGGACGTAATTTTTGCCGAAGTGGCCGAAGACTTCTGGCGCGCCAATTTTTTCGCAGAAAACTCGAAGCTTCTCCCTCTTGCCATTTCAAAGAAATGGAGCGCGGAGAAATTCGCCCGCTTTCTCAGAGGGAAAACCGGAAATCCCGCCGTAACGGTAATACCCCGGTTCAGCGATGCGGAGGAAGAGAAAAACGATACGGCCTGCAACGAGCTTTACAGGGAAATATGCAGCGAATGGGAGAAGGAGAGGGATAATATCGAAAAAATCCTCTTCTGCCACGAAGCGCTCAGCAGATCCCGTGAAAATTACAGAACAGACATGATCCCGGATATTTTGAAGGAGATGGAACGCTATGTCGAAGATGGCTCTCCGTACCAACTTTTCGATAATTTCAGGAAATTCACGACAACCTTCATGCTATCTGCATGCAAGAAAAAACCGCAGCCCCCGTCAGCACTCTTCTTCGACCTGTGCGACAGGATATCGACCCTTATGGAAGAGAGATCGCTGATTCTCCTGACAAGGCTGATAACCTACGCCGAAGCTAAGCTGCCTGCAAAAAAAATGAAACATAATGTCCGCTCCTACGATGATCTCATAGCAGATCTCTATTCTGCTCTCGAGAATGATGCTGGCGGGGTGCTGAAACGGAGGATTCTGGAAAATTTCAGAGGGGCGCTTGTCGACGAATTTCAGGATACCGATCAGCTGCAGTACGGAATCTTGCGTAAGATATTTGGAGACGGCTCCATTCCCCTCTTTCTGATAGGCGATCCGAAACAGGCTATTTACAGCTTTCGCGGTGCTGATATCCATGCCTACATGGCGGCGCGAGAGGAGACGCTCCTGGAAAGAGGCTTCACAATGACGCAGAACTGGCGTTCCTCACCAATGATGCTGCATGGGATAAGCAGATTGTTCGGTCTGAAAGGCGCTCGTCCGTTTTTCCTTGAGAATCTGGAATGCCCCGAGCTCTCTGCAGCCGGCCACCATCTCCTGTTTGATGCCGGAAACCGGGATTCAGCCCCTTTTCAGATATGGTTCATGGGGCGTGACGCCGGAGATGAGAAGCCTATCGATATTAACGCGGCTCTTCCCCGAATCATCAATTCTGTAGTCTCCGAAATAGCGTCGCTTTTGGAGGAGGCTGGAAGAGGGGGGGTAATGATCGACGGGCGCCCTCTGGAGCCTTGCGATATCGCTGTCATTGTAAGGAGCAACAGGGAGGCCAGGCTTCTCCACACCGCTCTTTCGAATTCCGGAATTCCCTCTGTGACAAGGTGCAATGAGGGGGTATTCGGCTCTGAAGAAGCCATTGAAATGAGATATCTGCTTTCGGCCATCATTGACCCGGCATGCGCTCCAAAATTGCGTGCCGCGCTCGCAACTTCGATCTTTGGAAAGAGCGCGGAAGAGATTGCAGCTTATATCGATGACGATCCTGATGGATGGGAAAAATGTCTCTCCTCATTTCATGAATATAATGAAATCTGGAGGAAGCGGGGTTTTATCTGTATGTTCAGGATCATGGCTTCCAGAGAAGGGGTGCGGGCGAGACTGCTTTCCCTCCCTTCAGGCGAGCGTCGCCTGACCAATTTCATGCACATGGCAGAGCTTCTGGACAATAAGGAGAAGGAGTCCAGAACAGGAGCGGAGCGTCTTTTCATCTGGCTCAACGAACAGATATCTTCCGGCATGGAAAATGAAGATTGCCAGATAAGGCTTGAATCCGATGATAAAAGTGTCAGGGTAATGACTGTGCATGTAAGCAAAGGGCTTGAATTTCCTGTGGTATTTGTTCCATTTTTGTGGCGTGAGATATCACCTCAGGATGATTCACTCTTTTTTCATGAAAATGGGCAATGCTTCATGGATTTTGGTTCAAAAGATTTCGGCAAACACAGGGAAACAGCCCGGCTGGAGGCGCTTTCGGAAAGCCTCAGGCTTCTCTATGTGGCTATGACAAGGGCAAAATACCGCTGCTACCTGATCTGGGGGCGCTTCAGGGGGATTGAAAGCTCTCCGCTTGCATATCTCCTGAATCTCCATGAAAAGGAGGTTTCGAATAATGTATTCGATTTGATGAAGGAAAAACTCGAAAATGTGAGCGATGAAACGTTGCTTCTCCCCCTTTGGAGCCTGGCTCGAAATTCGGGAGGGAGCATTTCTGTTACTCTGAACCCTTCCACGGAAATAGAACACTTTAATGACAAAAATAAGGTTTCGGGAGAACTTTCACTCAGGCGACTTGACCGAAAACTTCAGGACTGGTGGAGAGTTTCGAGCTTTACCTCGCTTTCCGCCGATCAGGGCGAAACTGGCGACTCACATCATCATGGCTGGAAAAATGCCGATGCCGGCATCGCAAGAAGCGCCCAGTCGGGGCTCTCTATATTCTCGTTTCCGCGTGGCGCCCTGGCCGGTTCATTTCTTCATTCGGTGATGGAAAAAATCGACCCGGAAGAAGCAACAGGTGAAAAGCTTGCCGAACAGCTCTCCAGGATGCTGGAGCAATCATTCGGCAAGATATGGCTGACTACGGTATGCGATATGATAACATACGTCTGTGCCGCACCACTGGGCTTTGCCTCTGATAAATTCTCACTCTCCGATATTCCGGCAGCCAGTCGGATACCTGAGATGGAATTTTATTTTCCGCTCAAAAAAATCCGCTCTCACTCACTCTCCGACATTCTCGAAAAACATGGGGAAAAATGCGCGGAACTGGCTGAAATCGGCAGAAAGCTCGGCTTCAGGGAGACAGGGGGGATGTTGCACGGTTTTATCGACCTGGTTGTTGAACATAATGAAAAATTTTACATTATAGACTGGAAATCGAACCATCTGGGAGAGAGGCCGGAAGATTACAGCCGCGAAAATCTGAAAACAGAAATGGTACGCAATCTTTACCCTTTTCAGTATCTTCTCTACACGGTCGCCCTTAACAGGTATCTGGAGCGCACTTTTCCGGGGTACGGCTATGACGGCAATTTTGGCGGGGTTATCTATGTTTTTCTGCGGGGGGTGAATCCTGATTATCCTGAACATGGAATATACTTTGAACTCCCTGACAAGGCGCTCGTCGATGAATTGACTCGATTCCTTGTGCAGCGGCAATAGTTTCTCACCTCTTCGGTGTTTCCGGTATTCCGGGGGGATGGAGCCGGCATAACAGGGGTTCCCCTTCACCCGCATGGAGAGAGATGAAGGGGAGTGCCAAATCATCCAAGCATTTCGTTCATTCCACTGTCATGACCCATATATCCA